>JBBQAI010000216.1:0-2848 GCA_038316205.1 Burkholderiales bacterium | reverse complement strand
GAACTTCAAGAGCGTGGTGCCGTCAGGCACGCGTTCACGGCCAAGGTCGATCCCGACGAATCGGCGCAGCGCCACACTGTCGAGCAGCGCCTCCTCGCAGGCAACGTCTGCCAGATTGAACCAATGCTGAACAAAGTACATGCGCAGCATGCGCTCCGCTGTCGCGCAATTCAACCTAGCGGCGATGTTGAAAAAGGGGAGAGGCATCGGCGTTCCTCGGGACGATCGGATGGCGGCAGTGTGGTTCCGAAAAGCAGCGGAGCACGGCGACGGCGACGCACAGTTCGAGATGGGAAGCATGTATAGAGAAGGCAGAGGTGTCCCCAGCGATGCGGTCAGCGCCTATGCGTGGTTGGCTCTGGCGGCCTCGGCCGATGCTGCCGACAAGGAGGCAGCACGAAGCCTCGATGAGGTGAGCAAGGTCATGACGCCAGCGCTCTTGTCCGAAGGGAAAAGACTGGCTGCCACGTGGAAGCCGAACGAGCCGCTCGCCGCGTCCAGGTTGAAACCTGTTTCTGTCGATGTATTAACAACTGCTTTTGTGAATCGCGTTATCCATCAGACCAAGCAGGCCGTTGGCAACAGGAACTGGCCCGATGCCCAAACAGCTCAGAGCCAAGCCGCCGCGTTTCCGGCTCGCCCGGCCGCGCAGCCCGGCCGCACAACCTGCAACACCAAGTGCCTCAACGGCGCCTGTTATCGCACCTACGACGACGGCCGCACGGTGCAATTCCAGGCGAGACAGAAATGGAACCCGCTCAACAACCAGTTTGAGTGGGACTCGGGGACCTGCTGATGAAGACGACATCCAACATCGTCGTCATGATCGCGGCCCTGCTGCACGCGCCCGCTGTCGTGCAAGCGCAGCAGACCGAGCCTACTGGGCAGGCAACGTCGAGCCCGTCGGCGATGCCGGTGCCGGTCAAAAAGACGACGCTCGAACCGGCCGACATCACGACGAAGGCCAACGGTCAGATCGAGCTGGTCGTCGATCGCGACTCACCCATCTATGCCGAATTCCAAGGCAGCCCCGCCCTGACGCAGCGGCTTCGAGAAGCATTGCAGGCACGGGGCTTCGAGCTGGCGTCGTACGCCGGGTCCTCAAAGGCCGCTCTCAGGTTTCGCGGCGACATCGCGCTGATGGGCGGGCCGAAGTTTTACAAAGGCGTGAAGGCGCCGATCGGCGAGGCTACTGAAAAGGCGTTGCAGCTGGCGAAGGAGAACGGCCAGGTGACGGCGGCCGACGTGGTGCAGACGACGGCTGGCATTGCGCTGAACGCTGCGGCGTACAACGCCAGTCTGAACCACTTTACCCGAGGCTTGGCCATCAGCGGCATGGCGAACGCGCTGAGCGAAGCGACAGGCATGCGTGCCTGGTTCAACACAGCCGTTGCCGGCGATCCACGCGGCATCTGCCTGAGCAAATGCGAGGACTGGAACAAGGTCAACCAGACGGTTTACCTCTGGGTGACGCTGGAATCGCAAGCTGCAGGAAAGAAGGAGGTCCGAGTTCTGTCGAAGGCTTTCAGCGAAACGGTCGCGCCTGACCAGGTGATCGCCTTCGCGGTGGACAAGGCCACCGAATTTATCCGCATCGACCAGGTCGCTGAAGCAGGCACCAAGTGATAGGCGTCATGCCGGCAAGTCGAACAGCGCCTCGTGCCAACGCAACGCGCCGCCCAGATGAGTGACCAACTTGTCGATCCTCGTTAGACAGTGACCGGGGAACCGGTCGACAGCTAAGCGCCGGGCAGTGCCACTCAGTTTCGCGACCAAGACGCGCAACAGCCGAGAGCCAACCAAGCCTCCGAGCAGCAGTCATTCGGCTACTCACAGAATCGGCCAATTGCGGGTGCTCTGGATCGTCCGGTTCGGAGCACCCTGACTTGCGGCATCCGATCACTGCGCGGCAGAGCGAGACCCGGTGATTCCGCTTTTCCACGCGCCGCTGCGAACCCATCAAGCAGATCCCCGAGCTGGCCGAGCTGCCGGCGTTGCTGGCCTACCGGCAGGCCCGCTGCCAGTGGCTGTAAACGGCACCGCGGCCGCAATTCCGATGATGGGTACCGGTGGTCATCATCCGCGCCATCGCACCGGTCAAGCGGCGGTTGATCCAGCACGTCCGACCCCCGCGACTGCGGGGTCTACAAGCGCCACTGAGCGGCGCACACTAGCATGCAGCATTTTGTTGCGTCCATTCGCTGGTGTTACCTGCGTTCCAGATGGCGGCACCGATTGGCACTATTTGCGTTGATCAGGATTCCTGTCATGAAGTCTCTTCTATTGCTGCCGCTCGCCCTGCTGCTGTCCACCGGGTCGGCTTCCGCCCTCACCGGCAACTACAACGACTTTTCCAGCATCGCCGGGCTGACGCTGAATGGCGATGCAGCGCAGGTCGGTAGCGTGTTGAGGCTGGTGCCCAATGTTCACACCAAGGCAGGCACCGCCTATCTGACGACACCGCTGGCGCTGGATGCTTCTACTGGCTTTTCCAGCAGTTTCAAATTCAACATCAGCACTGACCCGAATGACCCGACCGACGGCTTCGCTTTCTTGCTGCAGAACAGCGCTGGTGGTGACACCGCCGTTGGCGCCGCCGGTCAGGGCTTGGGGTATGTCGGCCTGACGCCCAGCGTGGCCATCGTCTTCCGTGGCCGTGGGCCGGTGGTGATCGGTGCGGTCACCGGCGGCATTGATCTGGCCAACTTGCCAATCCCCTTCCAGCCGCCCGGCTTCTACACCGATCCCACCGAAGGCCAGTTCTACAACAAGGACGAGTACGCCTGGATCGACTACAACCCGGTCGGCAACAGCTTGAGCGTGTTTTTATCGACCACCAACGTCAAAC
>JBBQAI010000202.1:0-4145 GCA_038316205.1 Burkholderiales bacterium | reverse complement strand
GAACCCGAACGCAGCATCGTTGAAGTTTGTGAACAAGGACGTGGCAGCGAACCCGACCATCTTCCTGAGTGCTGCCGACAAGCAGCGCATGACGCCGCCGGACGCTGTGCCGCAAGACATACGCCGCGTGCAGACACGCATCTTCACGGTGTTCAAGGCTGGCAAGTGAGCAGGGAAACAAGCTCGAAAGTTGTGGATTCGTGGCGGCTGCTCTCCGCCATCAGCCACGCAGACACCTCGTCAGCCGGCAACGGCTTGCTGAACAGATAGCCCTGGCCCTTGTCGCACCCGAGCTCCCGCACCGCAGCCGCCTGGGCTTCGGTTTCGATGCCCTCGGCCACCGTGCCCATCCCCAGGCTTTCGGCCACCTGTACGGTGGCCTTGATCAACACGCGGTGGTGGTGGCTCGTGTCCGACTGGCTGACGAACGAGCGGTCGATCTTCACCGTGTCGACCGGCAGCAGGTGCAGGCTGGCGAGCGATGAATAGCCGGTGCCGAAGTCGTCGAGCGCCAGGGTCAGGCCGAGCGCCTTCAGGTCGTGCAAGCAGGCTTGCACCGTCTCGTCCTGGGCTGCCAGGCTCTCGGTCACTTCCAGTTGCAGCTGGTGTGGTGACATGCCACTGTCCTTCAGGATGGCGTCCACCGCGCCCACCCAGCCAGGTTGAGCGAGTTGGGCCCGTGACAGGTTCACCGCCAACAGCCGTGGTGCGCGCGCGCCGAGATCCTGCTGCCACTGAACGAATTGGCGGCATGCGGTGGCGAGCACAAAGTCGCCGATCGCGCCGATCAATCCGCATTCTTCGGCCACGCCGATGAACTCGATCGGCGGTACCACGCCGCGAGTCGGGTGGCGCCAGCGCACCAGGGCTTCGACGCCGGCCGAGCGGTCGACGGAATCGTCGGCCGGGGGGTTGCCAGGCGAACGCTGCAGGCCGACCACCGGTTGGTACACCACAAAGAGTTGGCCCTCGGCCAAGCCACGGTACAACTCGTCTTCGATCTCACCGCGGCGCGCCGCGCGCGCCTGCATCGACGGCTCGAAGATCACGTAGCGCGCGCCGCCCGCGCGCTTGGCTTCCACCATCGCGATGCTCGCGTCCTGCAGCACGGCGTCGGCGTCACTGGCGGCCTGGGCCCGCAGCACGATGCCCATGCTGAGGCTGAAGTGCAGTTGCTGGGCCCCGATGCCGTAAGGTTGGGCCAGCACGTCGAGCAGGCGCTGCGCGACGGCGTGCACATCGTCCGGTTCGCGCAGGTCGCCGAGCACGACCGCGAACTCGTCGCCGCCGATTCGCGCGGCCAACGTTTCATTGCCGCTGGCGCGGCCGGTTCGGTCGCGCTGGCGCAGCGTGGAGCACAAGCGGTCCGCGATCAGGCCCAACAGTTGGTCGCCGGCCTCGTGGCCCAGAGAATCGTTGACCTGCTTGAATCGGTCGCAGTTGAGGAACAGCACGGCGAACTCGTCGCCATCCGCAAGCGAGGCCCGAGCCATCACCTGCTGAAGGCGTTCGCGAAGCACGGCCCGGTTCGGCATCTGGGTCAAGCTGTCGACCCGCGAGGCGGCGTCGAGGCGGCTCGCCAGCCCCAGCTGTTCGCGGTGGGCGTCTAGCGTGGCATCGTTCAGCGCCACCATCAACCGCCCCCCGTCCACCTTCAACAGGCTGATGGAAAGAAATTGAGGCGCGCCGGGAGCGCCCATGCGCCTGTCGGCGCCGAGCGCAAAGCGAAGGGATTCGCACACCACGCCGGTGGCGGGCTCGAACGCGGCCACCAGTTCGCGCAGTTGCGGCGCGACGCCGCCCAGCGCAGTGAACAGGTTGTCAAGGTTGCCGTCGCGCGACAACGGCATCAGCAGGTTCGCCGTCATCGGGTTGATCATCTCGATGTCGCCGTTCAACGTCGTCTGCGCCAGGCCGATCGGCGCCCGGTACAGGAACTGCATCAATGCCTCGTAGGCGTCCGTGGAATCGGTCGACATGACAGCGGGTTCTCGGAACGTGGTTTCGCGGTCAAGCCGTCGCCGGGACCATCGCCGGGGACCAGCATTGGATCCGGTTGCGCCCGGCAGCCTTGGCCGCGTACAGCGCCTGGTCGGCCCGCTTCATCAGGGCGTCCAGGTCGCCCAGATCGGCGTGCATCGTCGCCACACCGGCGCTGATGGTGAAAGGGATAGTCACGCCGTCGAATTCCACGGTCTGCGACTCGACCGCGAGCCGCAGCCGCTCGGCCACGGCAGCCGCGCCCTCTGCGTCGGTGGACGGCAGCAATACCGCGAATTCTTCCCCGCCCACGCGAGCCACCAAATCGACTTGCCGGAACGTGGCCGTCAGCAGCACCGCCAGGTGGCGCAGCACGGCATCGCCCGCCGGGTGGCCATGGGTGTCGTTCACGCGCTTGAAATGATCGGCATCGAACAGCACCAGCGACAGTTTCCGTGGCCAGCGTTGCCAGCGTTCCAGCTCGATCTCGGCCGCTTCGAAGAAGGCGCGGCGGTTGGCGATGCCGGTCAGGTGATCGCAGGTCGTGGCGCGGCGGAACACTTCGCTGGCTTCGCGCTTGTCGGTGATGTCGCGAATGATCATGCAGTACGCAGGCTCGTCCTGATCGCCGCCGGAGGGCGGCGCCACGGCGACCGAATTCGGGCGGTCGCGCAACGGGGAGATCATGGCGCTGCCCCAGAACCGCGTGCCGTCGGCTTTCACGCGCCAGCCGTCGTCGAGGCTCCAGCCGTTCTCGTCGGCCTCGCGCAGCCGGTCCAGCACGCGGTCCGGCGTGGTCGCGTCGGGGGGGTAGAAAACCGAATAGGGTTGGCCGAGCACGGCGCCGCGATCGAATCCGGTCACCCGGCCGATGCTCGTGTTCCAGTCGTCGATGTGACCGCGCCCGTCCAGGCTCACCAGGGCGTAGTCGGTGACGCCGCTCAGGATCGCGTTGAACCACGCTTCGCTGTGCTTCAGCTGCCGTTCGCGCTTGACCTGCAAGGTCACATCGCTGAGCACCGCCATGAGCCGGTTTTCGTCCAGCTTGAGCAGGCTGAGCGACAACATTTGAGGGTCGGATTTGCCGCGCACGCCGGCATTGAGCTGGATGCGCAGCGCATCGCAGACCATGCCGTGGGCGGGGCTGAATTGGGCCGTCAGGTGGCGCAGGTCGGGGGCCACGCCTTCCAGCGCGGTGAACAGGTTCGTCAGGTTTCCGTCGCATGACAGCGGCATCAGCAGCTGGGCCGAGATCGGGTTGATCATTGCGATCTCGCCGTCGATCGAGGTCTGTGCGAGCCCGACCGGCGACATGTACAGAAACTGGATCAGCGCCTCGTACTCATCGGCAATGTTGGACATGTCGGATTGCACTCACGAAGGCCGCTGAACCAGCACGTAGCGATGCGTCGCACCAGGCGCCGCCAGCAGCCGCAAGGCCACCTTGACGGGCCGCATGCGCAGCGTCAGCACGTAGTCGATGGTCACGTCGAGTGCGGCGCCGCTGGTGGCTGCGTCTTCGAAGCGCTGGGCCACCAGGAAGTTGTTCATGCATGGCGCGACGACCGTGAACAGCGGGTGCGTCAGCACACGGCTCGGCGCCAGCCCGGCGCACTTCGACTCGAAGGCGTTGTAGCGGCACACCCTGGTTTCGGCATCGAAGCCGATCACACCGAAATCGAGGCTGTCGAGTTCGGCGTCGGTCAGCGCCTCGATCCGGTCGGAGAGGTCGGCCTGTAAAAAGGCCAGTGTCACTACTTCACTCATCACTCGATCTCCAGGGGTCCGGCCGCGAAATCGCACGCGGCACTTCCGGTACTTCGACCTCTGCGAGTAAAACTTGAGCCCGGCGCCGTGCCGGGCCGGCTTCACGCCACCTTCACGCCCTTCCAGAATGCCACCCGCCCCTTGATTTCGGCAGCGGCCTCGCTGGGTTCGGGGTAGTACCAGACCGCGTTTTCGTTCATCTCGCCGTTCACCATCAGGCTGTAGTAGTAGGCCTGTCCTTTCCACGGGCAGCTGCCGCGGTGGTTGCTGAAGGTGGTGTATTCGCGCTTCAGGCTCGCCTCGGGGAAATAGTGGTTGCCTTCCACGACCACGGTGTCGTCGCTCTCGGCGATGGTCACGCCGTTCCAGGTGGCTTTCATCGGTTGTCCTCGGGTGGT
>JBBQAI010000190.1:0-5105 GCA_038316205.1 Burkholderiales bacterium | reverse complement strand
CGATCAGAACGTGCCCGGGTAGGCGCCGCCGTCCATCAGGATGTTCTGGCCGGTGATGTAGCCGGCGTGCAGGCTGCACAAGAACGCGCAGGTCGCGCCAAACTCATCGGCCGTGCCGAAGCGCTGGGTCGGGTTGAGCTTGCGGCGTGCGTCCAGCAGGTCTTCTATGGGCTGGCCCGCCTTCAACGCCGCGCCGGCCATCGTGCCGCGCAGCCGGTCGGTGTCGAACGGGCCGGGCAGCAGCGCGTTGATCGTGACATTGCGTGAGGCCAGGCGGGTCTGGCGCGCCACGCCCGCCACGAACCCTGTCAGCCCGGAGCGCGCCCCGTTGCTCAGGCCCAGGATGTCGATCGGCGCCTTGACGGCGGCCGAGGTGAGGTTGATGACCCGGCCGAAGCCGCGCTCGGCCATCGCATCGACCGTGGCCTTGATCAGCTCGATGGGGGTGAGCATGTTGGCGTCCAGCGCCTTGAGCCAGGTCTCGCGGTCCCAGGTGCGGAAGTCACCCGGCGGCGGGCCACCGGCGTTGTTGACCAGGATGTCGACCTGCGGGCAGGCCGCCAGCGCTGCCGCCCGGCCCTCGGGCGTGGTGATGTCGCCGGCCACCGCCAGCACCTGGACCGTGGGGTTGAGCGCACGCAGCGCAGCCGCGGTGGCTTGCAGCGCGACGTCGCCGCGTGCGGTGATCACGACGTTGACACCCTCCCGCACCAGCGCTGCGGCACAGCCCTTGCCCAAGCCCTTGCTGGCAGCGCAGACCAGCGCCCATTTGCCTGTGATGCCGAGATCCATGCGTTTTGCTCCGTGGTGTTCGGGCAGTATGCCGCCACCGTCGGTGGGTCGCTTGAAGCTGTCTTGACCCGTTGAATGTGCTCCGCGCCAGCAGACAGCCTCAGCGCTCGACGTCGCAGTCGATGGTCAGCATGGCGGGGTCGCCGAATCGCAGGCCGCGGTGGGCCGGTTCTGGCCGCGTCCGCGCCGCAGGGGCGAGCGTGGCCAAGTGCCGGTCAGTCAGCGGTGTGACGTCGCTCGACACCACGAGCTGCGAACCGTCGGGTTGCGTCTCTTCGGTCAGGCGCAGGCGTCGGCCATCGCACATCTCGGCATCCGACACGCGCCGCGGTGTCTGGCGGCGGCGCCTGCGGGCTTCGGTGAGCCAGCCGTCGATGTCGTCGGTGTCGATGCGCAGGCCGTGCCGGTGCCGGTGGCCGGCGCGCAGGATGTCTTCCCAGCTCTGCGCCCCTTCGGCGCCACCGCAGTGCAGGTCGATGAAGCTGCGGTTGGCATAGACCAGCCGCTCCTGGGGGTCGAACAGCGCGACCGCCAGATCTGAGCGCTGCAACCCCTCGAGCAGTTGCTCCACGGCGGCGTCGTTGGCGGGTTGCACGGTACCCTGCGCCGCAACGCCCGCATGCGGCCGCGCGGCCATCCAGCGCAGGGCCTCGTCGGCCACCAGCGGCCTGGCAAAGAGGTATCCCTGGCCCTTGTCGCATTGCAGCCGCGCCAGCACGGCGGCCTGGCCGGCGGTCTCGATGCCTTCAGCCACCGTCCCCATGCCCAGGCTGCGCGCCACGCGCACCGTGGCGGCGATCAGCACCCGGTGGTGCGGGCTGGTCTCGGCCTGGCTGACAAACGAGCGGTCGATCTTCACCACGTCCACCGGCAACAGGTGCAAGCTGGCCAGCGACGAGTAACCCGTGCCGAAATCGTCGAGCGCCAGCGTCAACCCCAGCGCCTTCAGCCCGTGCAGGCGCACCTGCACGTTGGGGTCTTGTGCCGCCAACGTCTCGGTCACCTCGAGCTGAAGGCTTACCGCGGGCATGCCGCTGGTGCGCAGCGCCTGGGCCACCTGGTTGACCAGCGCCAAGTCGGCGAGTTGAGCGCGCGACAAGTTGACCGACATGGTGCGCGGTGCACGGTCGCCGAGTACGCGCTGCCAGCGCACGAACTCACGGCAGGCCTCATTGAGCACAAATTCGCCGAGCGGGCCGATCAGGCCCGTCTCTTCGGCCACCTCGATGAACTCCACCGGCGGCACGACACCCCGGCTCGGGTGGCGCCAGCGCACCAGCGCTTCGGCCGCAATGCAGTCGCCGCTGGCCAGGTCGACGATGGGTTGGTAGACGACAAACAGCTCGCCTTCGAGCAGCGCCCGGCGCAGCCCGCTCTCGACGTTGCCGCGCCGTTCGGCGCGCTCCTTCATCACGGGCTCGAAGACGCTGTAGCGGGCGCCGCCGTCGCGCTTGGCTTCGCGCATCGCGATGCTCGCGTCTTGCAGCAGCGAATCGGCGTCGGCACCCGCCTGAGCGCGCAGCACCACGCCCATGCTGGCGCTGGCATGGACCAGCTGGGCGCCGATGCTGTAGGGCTTGCACAGCGCGTCCAGCAGGCGCTGTGCGATGTTTTGCGCATCGTCGGCGTGGCGCAGCCCTTCGAGCACGACGACGAACTCGTCGCCACCCAGACGCGCCGCGGTGCGCTGCGGCTCCGCTGCCCGGCCCACCGCGTCGCCAGCCCGTACCGTGCCGTTCAAGCGTCCGGCCAGCAGCCGCAGCAGTTCGTCACCGCCATCCTGGCCGAGCGTGACGTTGACGCTGTTGAAGCGGTCGCAGTTGATGAACATGACCGCGAACGCATAGCCGGGGTCGCCGCGCGCCGCGGCCAACGCAAGCTCGATGCGTTCCAGCACCACGGCGCGGTTCGGCAACGCGGTCAGGTTGTCGGTGCGGTTGGCGTCGCGCAGCTGCAGGGCCAGGCGCTGTTGTTCCTGCTGCACCACCAGTGTGGCGTCGCTCAGGCTGACCATCAGCGACCCGTCGTCGAGTTTCAGCAGGCTCAGATCGAGGGTCTGGGCGCCGGCACCGCGTGCAGCACCCACCGGCAAGGCGATCCGCAGCGACTCGCAGACCACGCCACTGGGCGCCGAGAAATCGGCCGCCATGGCGCGCAACTGCGGCGCGGCGGTGTCCAACACGTCGAACAGGTTGAGCAGGTTGCCGCCAGGCGCCAGCGGCATCAGCAGTTGCGCCGACATCGGGTTGATCATCGTGATCTCGCCGCCAGGCGCCACCTGCATCAGGCCGATCGGCGCCTGGTACAAGAAGTGCATCAGGGCCTCGTACGAGGCCGGGGTTTCCGGTTTCATGGCGTGTCGGTCTTCACACTGTTTCAGGCGGCGGCAGCGGGTACGGGCGCCGCCAGCTCGGCGCGCCAGCGTTCCACCCGGTTGCGGCCTTGCGCCTTGGCGGCGTACATCGCGGCATCGGCGCGTTTGAGCAGCTCGGCGACACCGTCCACGCTGGCGTCCATCGTGGCCACGCCGGCGCTGACGGTGTAGCGGATCGACTGGCCGTCGACCTCCACCGCGTGCTCGGCGATGCGCTGGCACAAGCGCGCCGCGACGCCACAGGCGCCGTCCAGCGTGGTGTCGGGCAACAGCACCACGAACTCCTCGCCACCGATCCGCGCCACCACGTCCATGGTCCGGAACGTGGCGCTCAAGCCTGCCGCCAGGTGGCGCAGCACGGCATCGCCCGCGGCATGGCCATGCGCATCGTTGACGCGCTTGAAGTGGTCGGCATCGACCATCACGATCGACAGCGGCCGGGGCTGCCGGTGCCAATGTTGCACTTCGAGTTCAGCCGCTTCGAAAAACGCGCGCCGGTTCACCAGCCCCGTGAGGTGGTCGCAGCTGGTGACATTGCGCAGCGTTTCGTTGGCTTCACGGCGGTCGCTGATGTCTCGCACGATCAGGCTGTAGGCGCGCTCTTCGGCTGGCACCTGGCCGTCGGCCAGCAGCGGCGCGATCAGGCAGCTGCCCCAGAACAGCGAGCCGTCGGCGCGGCGTCGCCAGCCTTCATCGAGGCACCAACCGCTGCGGTCGGCTTCATGCAATCGGTCGAGCACACGCTGGCCGGGCATCGCGTCATCAGGGTAGAACAGGGCAAAGGGCTGGCCGACCACCGCCTCAGCCGCGAACCCGGTGAGGCGGGCGATACCCGGGTTCCAGTTGGTGGCGTGGCCGGCGGCGTTCAGCGTCATCACCGCGTAATCGGTGATGCCGGCCACGATGGTGCTGATCCAGGCCTGGTTCAAGCGCAATTCGCGTTCGCGCTTTACCGCCAACGACACATCGCTGAGCAAGGCCATCAGACGGGTTTCGTCGAGCTTGAGCAAGGTCAACGACAGCACTTGCGCGTCCTTTTTGCCCGGTTGTCCCGCGTCCACCTGCATCTGCAAGCCTTCGCACACCTTGCCGTGGCCGGCCTCGAAAGTTTGCGCACGGTGCAGCAGATCGGGTGCTACCGGACGCAGTGCCGTGAACAGGTTGTCGAGGTTGCCGTCGCGTGAGAGCGGCATCAGCAGCTGCGCGCACAACGGGTTGGCCATCAGGATCTCACCGTCCTGTCGCGTCTGCACGATACCGATCGGGGCCATGTAGAGGAACTGGAGCAGCGCCTCGTATTCTTCGTCAGGGGTCGAAAGCATGGTGGGTTGCCGCTCAGACGGGGCGGTGCACCAGCACCCAGCGGGTGCCCGCGTCGGGGATGGCCAGCAAGCGCAGCTTGACCTTCACCGGCCGCATGCGCAAGGTCAGCACATAGTCGACCGTCGCGTCCAGTGCGGCGCCGCTGGCCACTGCGTCCTCGAAACGCTGGGCCACGAGAAAATTGTTCATGCACGGCGCCACCACGGTAAACAGCGCATGGCCGACCACGCGCGCGGCGGACAGACCGGCCGCCGTTGACTCGAAGCGGTTGTAGCGGCAGACGATGCCGGCAGCGTCGATGCCGATGGTGCCGAAGTCGAGCGTATCGAGATCGGCGTCGCTGGCCTGGGCCAGCCAGCGCGGCAGGTCGGTGTCGGTGAAGGCGATGGCGATGGCGGTGGTTTGATCGGCAGACATGGGAGCTCCAGAAATGAGTCGGCGCGCAGGGGTTCGGCGGTGCGCGGGTTCCACATGACATCGGCAGCTGCCGCCTGATCTTGATGCCCGACGCGTCCGGCACGGCTTCGGTGCCGCGTAAAGCGCCGCTGTTACAGCGCTATTCGACCGCTGCAGGCCCGGCCCGCGTACCCGTCCGGTGATCCCCGCCGGTCCAGGA
>JBBQAI010000087.1:0-18229 GCA_038316205.1 Burkholderiales bacterium | reverse complement strand
CGAGCCGGCCGCGCCCGAGATCGCCAAGTCGCAGCGTGTGGCCAAGGAACGCCAGCGGCCGCTGTTCGCCGAGTTGCAGGACACCAAGCTGCCGCAAGTCGATTTGCTGGACGCGGTGACCGCCGCCGGCAAGCAGGAAGCCGTCACGCCCGAGTCCATCGAGATGACCTCGCGGTTGATCGAGAAGAAGCTGAAGGACTTCGGCGTGGAAGTGCGTGTGGTGGCGGCGTCACCGGGCCCCGTGATCACGCGCTACGAGATCGAGCCGGCCACGGGTGTCAAAGGTGCGCAGGTGGTCGGCCTGGCGCGCGACCTGGCGCGGTCGCTCTCGTTGGTCAGCATCCGTGTCGTCGAGGTAATACCGGGCAAGAACTACATGGCGCTGGAACTGCCGAATGCGCGGCGCCAAACCATCCGCCTCAGCGAGATTTTGGGCAGCGACGTTTACAACGATTCGGCGTCGATGCTGACCATGGGTCTGGGCAAGGACATCGTCGGCAAACCGGTGGTGGCCGACCTGGCCAAGATGCCGCACTGTCTGGTGGCAGGCACCACCGGTTCAGGCAAGAGCGTGGGCATCAACGCGATGATTTTGAGCCTGCTCTACAAGGCCGAAGCGCGCGACGTGCGGCTGATCCTGATCGACCCGAAGATGCTGGAAATGAGCGTCTACGAAGGCATTCCGCATTTGCTGGCGCCAGTGGTCACCGACATGAAGCAGGCCAGCAACGCGCTGAACTGGTGTGTCGGCGAAATGGAGCGCCGTTACAAGCTGCTGAGCAAGCTGGGCGTGCGCAACCTGGCCGGCTACAACAAGAAGATCGCGGACGCTACCGCCGCCGGTCAGAAGCTGCCCAACCCTTACAGCCTGACGCCGGAAGAGCCCGAGCCGCTGGACCGTTTGCCGCACATCGTCGTCGTCATCGACGAGCTCGCCGACCTGATGATGGTCATCGGCAAGAAGATTGAAGAGCTGATCGCGCGGCTGGCGCAGAAAGCGCGCGCGGCCGGCATCCACCTGATCTTGGCCACACAGCGGCCCAGCGTGGACGTGATCACCGGCTTGATCAAGGCCAACATCCCGACGCGTTTGAGCTTTCAGGTGAGCAGCAAGATCGACAGCCGCACCATCCTCGACCAGATGGGGGCTGAGGCATTGCTGGGCATGGGCGACATGCTCTACATGGCCAGTGGCACCGGCCTGCCGGTGCGCGTGCACGGCGCCTTTGTCAGCGACGAAGAGGTCCACCGCGTTGTGAGTTACTTGAAGAGCCAAGGCGAGCCGAATTACATCGAAGGCATTCTGGAAGGCGGCGTGCTCGATGGCGAAGCCGCTGCGGCCGAAGGCGGCGGGGCGGGCGGCGGTGGCGAATCCGACGCGATGTACGACCAGGCGGTCGAGGTCGTTCTGCAGCACCGCCGGGCGTCGATCTCGCTGGTGCAACGCCATTTGCGCATCGGCTACAACCGCGCAGCGCGCTTGCTGGAGCAGATGGAAAAATCAGGGCTGGTGACCGCGATGGGCCACAACGGCAACCGCGAAATCATCGTGCCGAAAAGAGACGAATGATGTTGAAGCGACTGATCTTCGGTTTGACTCTTCTTGCATCCGCGTTGTCTGTTCACGCCGACGCCGTGGACACCCTGCGCGACTTCGTGCGCGAGGTGAAGAGCGGCCGGTCGGCCTTCAGCCAAACGGTCACATCCACCGACGGCGCGCGTAAGAAGGTGTCCAGCGGGCAATTCGAATTCCTGCGTCCTGGACGCTTCCGCTTCAATTACACCAAACCCTTCGAGCAGCTCATCGTGGCCGACGGCGTGAAGGTGTGGATTTACGACGCCGACCTCAACCAGGCCAGTTCCCGCAAGCTCGCGCAGGCCTTGGGTGCGACGCCGGCGGCGCTGCTGACGGGCGCTTCGTTGGACACCGATTTCGTGCTGACGCCGCAGCCGGCCAAAGACGGCCTGGACTGGGCGCTGGCCACACCCAAGGCCAAAGACGGCCCCTTCCAGAGCATGCGTGTCGGCTTCAAAGGGCGCGACTTGTCGGCGGTGGAAATCGTCGACAGCTTCGGTCAACGTTCATTGCTTCAATTCAGTCGCTTCGAGGCCAATGTGGCGCTGGACGCTGAGCGCTTCCGCTACACGCCGCCGGCTGGCGCGGACGTCATCGAGCAGTAGTCATCGCGCAGCGGTTGTCTCGCGGTAGACAGCCTCAGGCGCCATGCATCAGAAGCGCGAGCCGAATTGCAATCGGCGTTGCTTGGGCGTGGTGAAACCCGCGTGCGGGTCGTACGTGAAGCGCGCGAACAGCGGCCCCCGGTCGTAGCCCAGGCTGATCGATTTGTCGCTGCGCACGTCGACACCGTCGCCCGTCAACCCGCGCTTGACGAAGAAGTCCACCGTCAGCCGCTGCTCGCCGTCAAAGCGCTGCCGCAGCACGATGTGGGTGACGTTTTGCCCCGTGTGCAGACGGTCGTCGTGGACGTTGAAAAAACTCAATTCGCTGCCTGCGATGGCGCGTGTGCCGACCCCCAACGTGATGGCGTCATTCGGGTCGTAATTCAAATTCACGTAATTGCGCACATTGGTGCGGCCGAAGCCGACGATGGCGTAATTCGCGCCGCCGACTTCGCTGGTGATCGAGCCCACGGCCACGCCGCCGCTGGCGCTTTGCAGCGAGAACACCGTGCGCACGGTCTCGCGGTCCAGCCGGAATTCGTAGCCCGCGCGGGCCTGGCGGTAGCCGCTTTCGTCGCGGTAGAGGCCGACCCAGGCCGTGTGCGAGCCCAGGCCGGCGCGCAGATTGGCGTCCAGGCCGGTGTTGCCGTCGGACGAACCGTAGCGGCCCAGCGTCAGCTTGAACTCGGGGCCGGCTTTGGCATCGACATTCGCGTCAGGGCCTGCGTCCGCAGCCCGCGCCGCCGTGCACACGGCGACACTGGCGGCGGCACAGCCCAGTGCCAGACCACCCAGCAGGGTGCCAAGCATGTCGAGGTTCAATCTGCACCTGTCGGGGCGGGCTGAGGGGTGGGCTCTGCGGCGGGCAGTGCCGTTTCGCGCTTGCCGCCGAACATGGCCACGTAGAGCACCGGCAGCACCACCAGCGTCAGCAGCGTGGCCGTGAACAGGCCGCCGATGATGACGATGGCCAGCGGCCTTTGCGTCTCGGCGCCGATGTCGTGGCTCAGCGCCATCGGCAGCAAGCCCAAAGCCGCCAGCATCGCCGTCATCAGCACCGTGCGCAGCCGGTTCAGCGAACCCTGGCGCACTGCATCCACCACGCTGGCACCGCCAGCCCGCAGTTGCTGGATGACCGTCAACATCACCACGCCGTTCAACACCGCCTGACCCGACAGCGCGATGAAGCCGATGGCGGCCGACACCGACAGCGGGATGCCCAGCACCCACAGCGCCACGAAGCCGCCGATCAGTGCCAAAGGCACATTCAGCAGCACCAGCGTGGCCGTCTTCAGCGAACCGAAGGCGTCGAACAGCAGCACGAAGATCAGCAGCAGCGAGATGGGCACCACCACGGCCAGGCGCTGCATCGCGCGTTCCTGGTTCTCGAATTCGCCCGACCACAGCACCTGGTAGCCCGGCGGCAGCTTGACGTTCTGTGCCACCGCCGACTTCATGTCGGCCACGACCGAACCCATGTCACGGTCCTTGATGAAGATGCCGATGGCGGCCATGCGGCGGCCGTTCTCGCGGGCGATGTTCATCGCGCCACTGGTCTCGGTGATGCGGGTCACGGCACCCAGCTGCGTGTAGCCGCCGTCGGGTGTGGCGATGGGCGTGCTGGCCAGGTTGGCCAGCACGCGGCGGTCGGCCGACAGGCGCACGGCCACAGCGAATTTGCGCTCGCCTTCCCACAGGTAGGTGGTCACCTTGCCGGCCAGCGCCGCCTCGATCACGTCTTGCACATCGCCGACGTTCAAGCCCAGGCGTGCGGCGCGCGCGCGGTCCACCTCGATCAGCAACTGCGGCAGGTTACCGGCGCGGTTGATCTCAGAACGGTAGACGCCGGGCACGCGCTTGATTTCGCGTTCGATGGACTCGGCCGCCTGGGTCAGTTCACGCAAGTCGTCGCCGGCCACCTTGATGACGATCTGGCCGTCGATCTGCGAGATCGATTCGAGCACGTTGTCGCGGATGGGTTGCGAGAAGCTGGGTTCCAGCCCCGGTATCTCGGACACCAGGCGGTCCATCTCGTCGATGAGCTTGGCCTTGGTCATGCCGGGGCGCCAGGTCTCGGCCGGTTTCAGATCGACAAAGATCTCGGCCATGCTCATGGTCTTGGGGTCGGTGCCGTCTTCGGGCTGGCCCGACTTGGACACCGTGGTGCCCACCTCGGGCACCCGGTGCAGCGCCTTGCGCGCCAGGCTCAGGATGCGCGAGGCCTCATCGTTGGACACGCTGGCGGGCAGCCGCAGGTTGACCCAGATCGTGCCTTCGTCCAGCTCGGGCAGGAACTCCGAACCCAGGCGCGAGGCCACCACCAGCGACAGCCCGAAAGCCGCCACCGCCGCCACCATCACCGTGCGCCTGTGGACCAGCGCCCAGTCCAGCACCGGTTCGTAAATGCGCTTGGCGGTGGCCACGACGCGGTTGTCACCGTGCGGCAGACCCTTGCGCAACAGCTTGTAGGCCAGCAGCGGCACCAGGGTCAGCGAGAAGATCAACGCACCGATCAGCGCCATCGTCACGCTCAACGCCATCGGCTGGAAGATGCGCCCTTCGTGGCGCTGCAGCGCAAAGATGGGGATGTGGGCCGCGATGATGATGAGCATCGAAAACACCGTCGGCCGGCCGACTTCGTTGGCCGCATCGACGATGACTTTGCGTCGCTCGTCTTCGCTCATGTTTTCGTCCCGCTCGGCCAGCCGGTGCATGATGTTTTCGACCACGATCACCGCGCCGTCCACGATGATGCCGAAGTCCATCGCGCCGAGGCTCAGCAAGTTGGCGGGCACGCCCATCACCTTCAGGCCCAGGAAAGTGCCCAGCAATGCCAGCGGAATGATCACCGCCACGGCCAGGCTGGCGCGCAAATTGGACAAGAAGATGTAAAGCACCAGCGCCACCAGCAGCGCGCCTTCGACCAGGTTGCGGAACACGGTTGAAAGCGTCTTGGCCATCAGCCAGGTGCGGTCGTAGTACGGCACGATGGACATGCCTTTTGGCAGGCCGCTCGCGTTCAGTTCGGCGATGCGGTCCTTCACGTTCTTCAGCACCACGCTGGGGTTCTCGCCCTTGCGCATGACGACGATGCCGGTGACGACATCGTCGTCCTGGTCTTGCCCGACCACGCCCAGGCGCGGCACCGAACCGATGTTCACACTGGCGATGTCGCGCACCAGCACCGGCGTGCCGTTGCGCGCGGCCACCACCACGTTACCGATGTCGTCGGGTGAACTGAGCAGGCCGATGCCGCGGATGGCGTACTGCTGCGCGCCCTGCGCGACATAGCTGCCGCCGACGTTGGAATTGCCGCGGCCCAGCGCGTCCAGCAGGTTCTGGAAGGTCAGCTTGTTGGCGCGCAGCTTGTCCAGGTCGGGCTGAACCTCGTACTGCTTGATCATGCCGCCCATCGCCACCACGTCGGCCACGCCGGGCACCTGACGCAGCGCGCGTTCGACGACCCAGTCTTCCACCGTGCGCAGGTCGGTGGTGTTGTAGGCGTCGCCACGCAGGCGGTAGCGCATCACCTCGCCCACCGGCGTGGCGTTGGGCGCGATGTTGGCTTCAACGCCCGGCGGCAGGTCCACGCCGCGCAGGCGTTCGGCCACTTGCGCACGTACCAGGTTCACCTCTGAAGCGTCGTTGAAGGTGACGACCGTGAAGCTCAAGCCGAACTGCGTATGCGAGAACACGCGTATCGAATTCGGCACGCCCGACAGCGCCGTTTCCAGCGGCAATGTGACCTGCTTTTCCACCTCTTCGGCCGCGCGGCCGGGGAACAGGGCGATGACCGTGACCTGGGTGTCGGTGACGTCGGGAAAAGCCTCGACCGACAGGTTCTTGAAGGCGATGACGCCGGCCAGCACGAATAGCAGCGTGCCCAGCGCGATGAACAGCGGCTGGCGCAGCGAATACTCGATCAGCTTCCTCATGCGCCGACCTTGCCTGTGGCTGTGGCCGGCGCCGTGCCAGCGGCGGGCTTGCTTTCGTCCTGCGCCAGCTTGTACATGCGGGCCAGCAGCAGCATGTTGCCGCTGACCACCTGATCACCCACCTCCAACCCGGCCGCCACCAGCACCTGCTGCGGGCCTTGCCAGGCAATGCGCACCTCGCGCGGTTCGAACACGCCCGGCGCCGTCTGCACGAAGACGCTGTGCGTGCTGCCCGACAAGCGCACGGCCTGCGCCGCGACCATCACGCCGCTGCCGACGCTGCGCTCGAAGCGGGCCGTGGCCAGCATTTCGGCGCGCAGCAGACGGTTGGCGTTGGGCACGTAGCCCCTGACCTTGATGGTGCGGCTGTTCGGGTCTATCGCGTCAGACACCGCCGTCACGCGGCCTTCGAACCGCTGGCCGGGCAGGGCCGGTACTTCCAGCTCAAAAGCCGCGCCCCGGCGCATGGTGCCGGCGTCGGCTTCGCGGGCGTCGATCTGCACCCACAGCGTGGTCGGGTCGCTGATGACGTAGAGCGGCGGCGCACCGGGCCCGGCCTGGTCGGGCCTCACTTCCTGGCCCGGGTTGAGGTTGCGTTCGACCACCACGCCGCCCAGCGCGGCGCGCAGCGCCAGCTTCTGGTCCACGCCCGCCGCAGCGCCGTACAGCCCGACGCGGGCCTGGGCGCGCGACAGCTCGGCCTGGGTGCGCGCGCCGTCGGCTTCGGCCTGCTCGAAGTCTTTACGCGCCACCACGCCCAGGTCCAACAGCTCGCGCTGGCGGGCCAAGGTCTTGCGGCTGAAATCGACATCGGCGCGGGCCTTGGCCGCGTCGGCCTGGGCCGCGCCGTAGTCGGGCGAAGCCAGCATGGCCAGCGCGCTGCCGGGCTGCACGGCCTGGCCCAGGTCGGCAGCGATGGATGTGACGCGGCCGGCAAAAGCCGGGTAGATGCGCTGCGTGCGTTCTTCGTTCCAGACCAGGCGCGCCGGCAGTTCCAGCGTGATCTGGGTGGCCGGTGTGGCCGCTGTGCTGGTCAGCAGCGCCAATTGCGGATGGCCGGGCGGAAAGCGCAACTGCGTGCCCTGCAGGATGGGCGCGGAAGGCTCGGGCGGTGCGGGTGGCGGGGCGTCCTTGCAGGCCGACAAGCCCAGGGTCGTCAGGGCCAGGGCCGCTGCGGCGAGCAGACAGCGCAGCGGCGCGCGGTTGGTTTTCTTCGGGTGCATGGCGTGCGCAGTCAGGTGTGGGTGTGGGGCAGTCAGCGCGCAACGAAGCTGCTGGCGCTGCGCAACTGCCAGGCGCCTTGCGCCTTGGCCAGGTCGGTGCGGGCCGCCAGGGCTTCCAGCAGCACGGCGCGCAGCGTGCGCCGCGCGTCCAGCAAATCGGTCAGCGGCAGGGCACCTTTGTTGTAGGCCTGCTCGGCACGGTCGGCCACTTCGCTGGAACGGGGCACGATCTCGCCCCGGTAGCGCTGCGCCCGCAGCGTGGCCGTGGCCACTTCGGCGCGCAGGCGCTGCAGTTCGGTGGCCGCGTTGCGGCGGGTTTTTTCCAGCGTGTCGCGGGCCTGGTCCAGCTGCGCCTGAGCCCGGCCGATCTCGCCTTCGTAGCGGTAACCGAAGGCCAACGGCATCGCCAAGCGGAATTCCAGCAGCCGCGTGGACGTGCCCGGGTAGTGGTCGAACGAAGCCCCCCAGGTGATGTCGCTCTTGCGCTGTGCGCTGCTGCCCTGCAGCGCCGATTCAGCCGCCCGCACCCGCTCGGCGGCGGCGCGCACGTCGGCGCGAAAGTCGAGCAAGACGTCCACGCTGACCGTGTTGTTCGGGGCTTCATCAGCCGGCCAATCTGCTTGTGCGCTGAGCGTGGGGGCCTGGGCTTCGCGGCCGGTCAACTGGGCCAGCGCAAACTGTGTGCGCTGCAGGTCGAGCTGGGCCGAGGCGCCATCGGCCTGCACGCGTTCGGCCTCGATGTCGGCGCGCGCCGCGTCCTGCAACGCCAGGTCGCCGGCTTTCAGGCGGGCCCGCGCGGTGTCGGCCGTCTGCCGTGCGCCGCGCGCGATGACGGTCAACTGTTCGATGCGCCCCTGCGCGGCCAGCAGGTCGAAGAAGGCCGCCTGCGTGGCCAGCTTCTGCAAGGTGCGCACCTCGTCCACATCGGCCGCTGCCGCCGCCGCGTTGCGCCGCGCGGCTTCGGTGCGCAGGCCGCGCTTGTCGCCGCGCTCCCAGGTCCAGTCCAGGCCAACGCCTTTGTCGATGCGACGCTGGGTCAGCGGGTTGCCGCCGCCGATGCCGTTCTGCAGGTCGATCTGCGACAGCTTGGCCGTCAGTTGCGGCAACGGGGCGTGGTCGGCTGCGGCGATGTCGGCCTGGGCGGCGGCCAGGCCGCGCGTGGCCAAGGTCACGTCCAGGTTGCTGGCGGCAGCGGCCAGGGCGTCGGCCAATGTCAGGGTTTCTGCATGTGCGGCGTGCAGTAGCAGGAGCACGGCGAAGGCCGCCCATGCGGCCCCAGTGCAACGCCGAAATGCGTGTCGTGCAGGTGGAAAGGCCTGTCGTATGCTCATCGATCGTTTATCGCTGGTGGCCGCTGACCACCACCTGACCGCCCATGCGTTTCCTGTTGGTCGAAGACGACGACGTGCTGCGCGACGTCATGCAGCGCAGCCTCAGCGAGGCCGGTCACCGCATCGACCTGGCCGCCACCGCCGCGCAGGCCCGCCACCTGTGGCAGGTGCAGCCGGTGGACGCCGTGCTGCTGGACCTGAACCTGCCCGACGGCAGCGGCCTGCCGGTGCTGCGCGAAGCCCGCGCCCGGGGCGACCGCACGCCGGTGCTGGTGCTGACCGCGCGCAACCGCACCGAAGAACGCATTGCCGGCCTGGACGCCGGCGCCGACGACTACCTGGGCAAACCCTTCGATCTGGCCGAAGTGGAAGCCCGTTTGCGCGCGCTGGTGCGGCGGTCGCAAGGTGCTGATGACGTGGTGGAAGTGGGCGGTTTGCGTTTGGACCGTCGCGCCCGCCGCTTGCAGGTTCTGGTGGGTGGTGTGGGCGGGACGGGCGGCGCGCTGCAAGCGCTGGACCTGCCCGCACGTGAATTCGAGGTGCTGCTGGAACTGATGTCGCCACCCGGCCACGTCGTCAGCAAACGCAGCTTGTCCGACAAGTTGTCGGGCTTCGACGATGCCCTGGCCGCTAACGCGCTGGAGGCCTTCATCTCGCGCTTGCGCCGCAAGCTGCAGGGCAGCGGCGCCACGATCCGCACGTTGCGCGGTCTGGGCTACGTGGTGGAAGCGGTCGTGGAAGCTGTCCCAGCAGCGCAGGACGGCGATGGCGACTGAACGGCGACCGCCCGCCGCGGAACCCGAGGCCAGCCACCCCTCCTTGCGCCGCCGCATGCTGTGGCAGGTGATGCTGCCGCTGGCGCTGACCTGGTTGCTGGGCACCACGGTGGCCGTCAGCGTGGCCTACGTCTACACCCGCCAGGCCTTCGACCGTTCGATGCTGGACGACGCCTACGCCATCGCCGCCAACGTCAGCGAACGCGACGGCCAACTGGCTTTCAGCCTGACCGCACGTGAAGTCGGCCAGGTGCTGTTCGACCGCGACGAGCGCGTCTACTTTGCCGTGCTGCGGCCCGACGGCAGCCTGCTGGCCGGGCAGGGCGGCTTGCGCGACCGGCTGGACGCGCCTGTCGAGCCCTGGACTTTCGAGGAACGCCATTACCGGGGAGCCGACCTGCGCATGGTCACGCTGAACCGAACCCAGCCGCAGCCCCATGTGGTGGTGGTGGCACAGACCACGCGCAGCCGGACCAAGCTGGTGCAGCAGTTGCTGACCGCCTCGGTGGCGCCGCAGGCCGTGCTGCTGCTGCTGCTGGGACTGTGGCTGCGCCGCTCCATCGGCCGTGAACTGCAGCCGATGGCGCAGCTGGAACAGGCGCTGGCCCAGCGCGACGCCAACGACCTGGCGCCGCTGGCCTTGCAGCCGCGCTCGCGCGACATCGCCAACCTGTCGGGCGCGTTCAACGCGCTGATGGCGCGCATCGCGGCCGGTGTGCGCGCCCAGCGTGAATTCGCCGGCAACGTGGCGCACGAGTTGCGCACGCCGCTGGCCGGCATCCGGTCACTGGCCGAATACGGTCTGGCGCAAAAAGACCCTGCCGCCTGGGCCGCGCAACTGCGGCTGATCGTCACCAGCGAGGCGCGCGCCAGCCACCTGGTCGATCAACTGCTGGCCCTGGCGCTGGCCGACGAAGCCCGCGACAGCTTGCAGCTGGAGCCGCTGGCCATCGACACCCTGGTGCAAGACCTGCTGCTGCGGCTGCTGCCGCGCGCCGACGCGGCCGGGGTGGACCTGGGCGCTGAAGGCCTGGAGCAACCGCTGCGCGCGATGGGCACGGTGGCGCTGGTGGAAGGCCTGCTGGGCAATCTGGTGGACAACGCCTTGCGCTACGGCCGCCCGACGCAGGCCGGCGTGACGCCGCACGTGACCGTGGCCGCCTACGCGCAAAACGATGAGCTGCTGCTGACCGTCACCGACAACGGCCCGGGCATGGAGCCGGGTCAGCAACAACGCGTGCTGGAACGCTGGGCGCAAGGCCGCAGTGCGGCCGAGCAGGGCACCGGCAGCGGCCTGGGCCTGGCCATCGTGGCGCGCTATGTGGCGCTGCTGGGCGGGCGCATGTCGCTGCGCCCGGTGACCGATGGCCCGGGGCTGCGCGTCAGCGTGTGGCTGCGCGGTGTGCCTGAACCTTCGCCGCCTGACGCGCAGCGACAATCTGGCGATGGCCACCCAGGACGCCCTGTTCGCTGAAGAACCTACCGCCGCGCCCGGCGGCGCGCCGCTCGCCGAGCGCTTGCGCCCGCAGCACCTGGACGAGGTGGTCGGCCAGCGCCACCTGCTGGCCACCGGTCGCCCGCTGCGCGTGGCCTTCGAATCGGGCCGGCTGCCGTCGATGATCCTGTGGGGCCCGCCGGGCGTCGGCAAGACCACGCTGGCGCGCCTGCTGGCCGGCGCCACCGGTTCGCACTTCATCGTGCTGTCGGCGGTGCTGGCCGGCGTGAAGGACATCCGCGAAGCCGTCGATCAAGCGGCGGCCTTGCGCAAGGCCGGGCGGTCCACCGTGGTCTTCGTGGACGAGGTGCACCGCTTCAACAAGGCGCAGCAGGACGCCTTCCTGCCGCACGTTGAAGGCGGGCTGTTCAGCTTCATCGGCGCGACCACCGAGAACCCGTCGTTCGAGGTCAATTCGGCCCTGCTGTCGCGCTCCACCGTGCACGTGCTGAAGCCGCTGGACGACGCCGACCTGGGCGAACTCATCACCCGCGCGCAGGCCCTGCTGCAGGCGCCGGCGCTGTCCGCCGCCGCCCACGAGCGCCTGGTGGCGCATGCCGACGGCGACGCCCGCCGCCTGCTGAACGCCTACGAAAACCTGGCCGCCGCCAACACCGGGGCGGCCGAACTGGGTGAGGCGCAACTGGAAGCCACGCTGGGCGAATTGCTGCGCCGGGGCGACAAGGGCGGTGACGTTTACTACGACACCACCTCGGCGCTGCACAAGGCCGTGCGGGGCAGCGACCCCGACGCCTCGCTGTACTGGCTGGCCCGCCTGCTGGACGCCGGCATGGACCCGCGCTACGCCGCGCGGCGATTGATCCGCATGGCCAGCGAAGACATCGGCCTGGCGGATGCCCGCGCGTTGCGTTTGACGCTGGACGCCGCCGAGGTCTACGAACGCCTGGGCTCGCCCGAGGGCGAACTGGCGCTAGCCCAGGCGGTGGTCTACCTGGCCATCGCGCCGAAGTCGAATGCCGTCTACAAGGCCTGGAACGCGGTGCGCGAGGTGGTGCGCACCGACGGTTCACGCCCCGTGCCCATGCACCTGCGCAATGCCCCCACGAAGCTGATGAAGGGCCTGGGTCACGGTGCCGGCTACCGTTATGCCCACGACGAGGCCGGCGGCTATGCGGCGGGCGAGCGCTACCTGCCCGAAGGCCTGCCCGAGCAACGCTTCTACGAACCGGTTCCGCGCGGGCTGGAGCAGCGCATTGCGGAGCGACTCGCCGAGTTGCGCGCGCTGGATGCGGCCGCCGCGCAGACGCGCACCTAGAATCCGCGCCTTTCAGCGCCCAAGCGCGCGCAGGGCCAGTTTCTTGCATGGCCTTGTCCGGGTCGCAAACTGGCGCGGCAACTGGAGTCAGCTTTCGATGGAAACCTTCTTCCAGCAGATCATCAACGGCTTGGTGCTCGGCGCGATGTACGCGCTGGTGGCGCTGGGTTACACCATGGTCTACGGCATCATCAACCTCATCAACTTCGCCCACGGTGAAGTTCTGATGGTGGGCGCGCTGACCAGTTGGACGGTGGTCACCGCGCTGGCCGGTTCCGGCCTTCCGGGCTGGATGATCATGTTGATCTCGCTGCTCTGCGCGATCGTCGTCTGCTCGGTGCTGAATTTCGCCATCGAGAAGCTGGCTTATCGGCCGCTGCGCAACGCACCGCGCCTGGCGCCACTGATCACCGCGATGGGCATGAGCCTGCTGCTGCAGACCCTGGCGATGATCATCTGGAAGCCCAACCCCAAGCCCTATCCACTGCTGCTGCCCACCGACCCCATCAACTTGGGCGGTCCGGTGATCAGCGTCACCCAGTGCCTGATCCTGGGTGTCACCGCCGTGTTGCTGGCCGGGCTGATGTACCTGGTCAACCGCACCAAGCTCGGCCGCGCGATGCGCGCCACCGCCGAGAACCCGCGCGTGGCCGCGCTGATGGGCGTAAGGCCCGACATGGTCATCTCGGCCACTTTCGTCATCGGCGCGGCACTGGCTGCGGTGGCCGGCGTGATGTGGGCCGCCAATTACGGCACCGTGCAGCACAGCATGGGTTTCCTGCCGGGGCTGAAGGCCTTCACGGCGGCGGTGCTGGGCGGCATCGGCAACCTGGCCGGCGCGGTGGTCGGCGGGGTGCTGCTGGGCCTGGTTGAAGCGCTGGGTGCCGGCTATCTGGGCGCACTGACGGGGGGCGTTTTGGGCAGCCAGTACGCCGACATCTTCGCCTTCGCGGCATTGATCCTGGTGCTGACCTTGCGGCCCGCCGGTTTGCTGGGCGAACGTGTCGCCGACCGCGCTTGAAGGACGCCATACCATGAAAAACAAATTCGTCGTCTTCGCGCTGTGCGCCATCGCCTTGCTGGCGCTGCCCCTGATCGCCCAGCACTTCGGCCAGGGCTGGGTGCGCATCATGGCGCTGTCGCTGCTGTACGTGCTGCTGGCGCTGGGCCTGAACATCGTGGTTGGTTACGCCGGTCTGCTCGACCTGGGCTACGTCGCTTTCTACGCGGTAGGCGCCTACATGTACGCGCTGCTGGCCAGCCCGCACCTGATTGAAAACTTCCCTTGGATCGCCAACCTTTTCCCCGGCGGCATGCACACGCCGGTGTGGGCCGTGGTGCCGCTGGCGGCGGGCCTGGCGGCCGTCGCAGGGGTGTTGTTGGGCACGCCGGTGCTGAAGCTGCGCGGCGACTACCTGGCCATCGTCACCCTGGCCTTCGGCGAAATCATCCGTGTGTTCAAGAACAACCTGGAACATCCCATCAACATAACGAATTGGCCGCGTGGCCTGCACCGCATATACTCGAAGAACCTCTTCGCCATCAGCTTCGGCAAGGCCCTGGAGATCGGCGACTACCGCATCAGCAGCGTGGCGCTGTACTACTACCTCTTCCTCTTTCTGGTGGTGATCAGCGTGGTGGTCTGCCAGCACCTGGAAACCTCGCGCATCGGCCGCGCCTGGATGGCCATCCGCGAAGACGAAATCGCCGCCAAGGCGATGGGCATCAACACCCGCAACATGAAGCTGCTGGCCTTCGGCATGGGTGCGACTTTCGGCGGTGTGTCAGGCGCCATGTTCGCGGCCTTCCAGGGCTTCGTCAGCCCCGAGTCCTTCAGCCTGCAAGAGAGCGTGATGATCGTGGCCATGGTGGTGCTGGGCGGCATGGGCCACCTGCCGGGCGTGATCCTGGGCGCGGTGATGTTGTCGGCGCTGCCCGAGGTGCTTCGCTACGTCGCCGGGCCCTTGCAGGCCATGACGGGCGGCCGGCTGGACGCCTCCATCCTGCGCCAGTTGTTGATCGCGCTGGCCATGATCGGCATCATGTTGTCGCGTCCGCGCGGGCTGTGGCCAGCGCGCGAACACGGCAAGGCGGCGCCGTCCGCTGTGCCGTCTGCTGCCGGCCCGGTCACTCCTGAAGCTGCGCGCTGAAACGGGACCGCGACATGGCACAAATCGTCTTGAAAGTGGCCGGTGTCAGCAAGCGCTTCGGTGGGCTGCAGGCGCTGTCCGATGTGGGTGTCACCATCGAAGCCGGGCAGGTTTACGGCTTGATCGGCCCCAACGGCGCCGGCAAGACCACCTTCTTCAACGTCATCACCGGCCTGTACACGCCTGACGGCGGCAGTTTCGAATTGGGTGGCGCGCCTTACAAGCCCAGCGCCGTGCACGAAGTGGCCAAGGCCGGCATCGCGCGCACCTTCCAGAACATCCGCCTCTTCGCCGAGATGACGGCGCTGGAAAACGTCATGGTCGGCCGTCACGTGCGCACGCACTCGGGCCTGATCGGTGCGGTCTTCCGCACCGCCAGTTTCAAGGCCGAAGAAGCCGCCATTCGCCAGCGTGCGCTGGAATTGCTGGACTACGTCGGCATCGCCAAATACGCCGACTTCAAGGCTCGCACCTTGAGCTACGGCGACCAGCGGCGGCTGGAGATCGCTCGCGCGCTGGCCACCGACCCCAAGCTGATCGCCCTGGACGAACCGGCCGCTGGCATGAACGCCACCGAGAAGGTGGTGCTGCGCGAACTGATCGACCGCATCCGCAACGACGGCCGCACCATCTTGCTGATCGAGCATGACGTGAAACTGGTGATGGGCCTGTGCAACCGCGTCACGGTGCTGGACTACGGCAAGCAGATCGCCGAAGGCACGCCGGCCGAGGTGCAGAAGAACGAGAAGGTCATCGAAGCCTATCTGGGCGCAGGGGGCCACTGATGAGCAGTCCAACCATGTTGAAGGTCAGTGGCCTGAAGGTCGCTTACGGCGGCATCCAGGCGGTGAAGGGTGTGAGCTTCGATGTCCACCAGGGCGAGCTGGTCAGCCTGATCGGCGCCAACGGCGCTGGCAAGACGACCACGCTGAAGGCCATCACCGGCACCCAGGCTGTAGCCGATGGCAGTATCGAATTCATGGGCAAGAGCATCAAGGGCCAGGGCCCGTGGGACCTGGTCAAGCAGGGCCTGGTGATGGTGCCGGAAGGGCGTGGCACCTTCACGCGCATGACCATCACCGAGAACCTGCAGATGGGCGCCTTCGTGCGCAACGACGACGAGATCGAGGCCGACATCGAACGGGTTTTTGCGAGATTCCCGCGCCTGAAAGAACGCCGCGCGCAACTGGCGGGCACCATGAGCGGCGGTGAACAACAGATGCTGGCGATGGGCCGTGCGCTGATGGCGCGCCCCAAAGTGCTGCTGCTGGACGAACCGTCGATGGGGCTGTCGCCCATCATGGTCGACAAGATCTTCGAGACCATCGCCGAGGTGCACGCCAGCGGCACCACGGTGCTGCTGGTCGAACAGAACGCCAGCCGCGCGCTGGGACTGGCCAACCGCGGCTATGTGATGGAGTCGGGCGAGGTCACGATGAGCGGCGACGCCAAGATGCTGCTCAACGACCCCCGTGTGCGGGCAGCCTACCTGGGCGAATAGGCCAGCCCGCGCGGCGCGTGCCGGTCAGTCGGCCTTCGCGCCCGTGGCCTTCACCACCGCCCGGTACTTCTGCGATTCGCTTTGCACGAAGGCTGCGAACTGCGCCGGCGTGCTGGGCGCGGGCTCGGCCATCAGCGTGGCCAGACGCGCTTTGACGTCGGGCGCTGCCAGCGCGTCCACGAAGGCCTTGTTCAATTTGGCCGTGGTGTCGGCGGTCAGGCCGGCCGGGGCGAACAGGCCGAACCAAGTGGTGATGTCGAAGCGCTTCAAGCCCAGCGCCGCGCCGGCTTCGCCCACGGTCGGCACGTCGGGCAGCGCGGCGGACCGCCGGGCCGTGGTCACCGCCAGCGCCTTCAACTTGCCGCTCTTGATGTTGGCCGATGCCGCAGCCAGGTTGTCGAAGTTGAAATCGACCTGGCCGGCGACCAGCGCCAGTTGTGCGGGCGGGCCACCGGCGTAGGGGATGTGCACCGCGAACACCTGGGCCTGCGACTTGAACATCTCGCCCGCCAGGTGCCCGGCACTGCCGTTGCCGCCGCTGCCGTAGTTCAGGCGGCCGGGGTTTTTGCGGGCGTAGAACACCAGATCGGCCAGTGTGGCGATGCCCAATTTGGCCGCTGCTTCGCTGTTCACCACCAGCACGTTGGGCACTTGCGCCACCAGCGTGATCGGCGTGAAGTCGCGCTGCGCGTCGTAAGGCATCTTGGCGTAAAGCCAGGGGTTGATGGCGTGCGTGGCCACCGCGCCCATCACCAGCGTCAAGCCGTCGGGCGCGGCCTTGGCGACCAGGTCGGCGCCCAGGTTGCCGCCCGCACCAGGGCGGTTTTCGACGACCACCGTGCCCAGGCTGTCCTTGACCTTTTCGGCCAGCAAGCGCGCGGCAATGTCCAGCGGGCCGCCCGGCGGGTAGGGCACGACGAGGCGAATGGTCTTGGTCTGCGCGCTGGCTGGTGCAGCCAGACCGGACAGACTGGTCACAGCGGCTGCCAGCAGGAGTTGTCGGCGTTGGTTCATGGCAGGTGTTTGTCGGCTTCTGAAGTGAAGGAATCGGCGTAGAACTCGTCCTCGGGCAGGCCGCACAGCACGCTGAAATCGCGCTGCGCCGACTCCACCACGATTGGTGCGCCGCAGGCATACACCTGGTGGCCTGACAGGTCGGCAAAGTCTTCGATCACCGCCCGGTGCACAAAGCCCGTGCGTCCCGTCCAGGCGTCTTCGGTTTGCGCTTCCGACAGCACCGGCACGTAGCGAAGGTTGGGCATCTCGGCGGCCATCTGCACGCACCAGTCGTGCTGGTAGAGATCGACCGGGCGACGTCCACCCCAGTACAGCACCGCCGGCCGTGTGATGTGCTTCAACTGCATCTGCTCGACGATGGCTTTGATGGGCGCGAAGCCGGTGCCGCTGGCCAGCAAGACCATCGGCTTATCCGACACTTCCCGCAGGAAGAAGCTGCCAAAGGGCCCTTCCATGCGCAAGATGTCTTTTTCTTTCATCGCACCAAAGACATGGTCGGTGAACTTGCCGCCGGGCATGTGGCGGACGTGCAGTTCGATGGCCGGCGGGCTGCCCAAGTTGCCGGGCGCGTTGGCCATGCTGTAGCTGCGCCGTGCGCCGTCGCGCAGGATGAATTCCACGTACTGGCCGGCGCGGTACTGCAGGTTCTGATTGGCCGGCAGCTGCAGGCGCAGCACGGCCACGTCGGGTGCCGCCATTTCGATCGAGATCACCCGGCTCGGCATCTTCAGCACCGGGTATTCGCCGGCGCCGGGCACGCTGCGGGCCTCGATCACGCAGTCGGTCTGCGGCGTGGCGCAGCAGGTCAGGATGAAGCCTTCGGCTTCTTCGGCCATCGACAGCGCCTTGACCTGGTGCGCGCCATGGATCACGCGGCCTTCGAGCAGGCGGCTCTTGCAGGAGCCGCAGGCGCCGTCGCGGCAGCCGTAGGGCAGGCCGACGCCCTGGCGGATGGCGGCGGCCAGGATCGCTTCGTCGCGTTCGACGTGGAAGCCGCGCTCGGCCGGCTTGAGGGTGATGTTGAAGCTCATGGGTGAGGGGTCGCTGCACATAGACTCAAGCGATATTTTGCCCGTCGCACCGCAAGACCCTGCACCGACCATGACCCAGCTGCCCGCCCGCCTCTGCCGACCGAGCCTGCTGATCGTCGGTTGCGGCGACATCGGGCAACGCGTGTTGCGCCTGTTGCAGCCGCGCTGGCGGGTGCTGGCGCTGACCACAGCGGCGGCTCGGGTGCCGGCGCTGCGTGCGCTCGGCGCCGTGCCGCTGCTGGGCGACCTGGACCGGCCGGCGACGCTCGACCGCTTGGCCGGTCTGGCCGACGCGGTGCTGCACCTGGCGCCG
>JBBQAI010000117.1:0-14477 GCA_038316205.1 Burkholderiales bacterium | reverse complement strand
GGCGGGCACGCACCGCCTGCAGTGGGCCATGTCGTCGCGCGAAAAGGGCGCCCCGGCCGACGAGCCGCACAGCGTCAACTACAACACCTACGTGCTGGGCCGCGAGGGCTACTTCACGATGAACCTGGTCACGGGGCTGGCGCAACTGCCGGCCCACAAGCCGGCCGCCGAAACCATGCTGGCCGCCTTGGCTTTCAATGAGGGCAAGCGCTATGTCGACTTCAGCGCCAGCACCGACCGCGTGGCCGAATACGGCCTGGCCGCGCTGGTGGTCGGCGTGGCCGCCAAGAAGCTGGGGATGATTGCGCTGGCCGGCGTCTTCTTCGCCAAGTTCGCCAAGGTCATCGTCGTCGGCCTGGCGCTGCTGGGCGGCGGTGCGTCGAAGTTCTTCAAGTGGCGGCGCAAGACGGGCGCAACACCGCCGCCGCCGGGCACACCGCCCACCGCCTGACGCGCCAGATGATCAAGATCCTGTTGCTGCTGCTCTCGGGCGCCAAGTTCGGCAAGCTGTTGGCTTCGGGCGGCACCATGCTGATCTCGCTGGTGGTCTACAGCTTTGTGTTCGGCTGGAAGTACGCTGCAGGCTTCGTCGTGCTGCTGTTCGTGCACGAGATGGGCCACTACATCGCGGCCCGCCAGCGCGGCCTGGCTGTCGGGCTGCCCACCTTCATCCCCTTCGTCGGCGCCTGGGTGAATTTGAAGGACCTGCCGCACGACGCCGAGACCGAGGCCTACGTCGGCCTGGGTGGCCCCTTGCTGGGCACGGTGGGCGCCATCGCGGTCTACTTCTGGGCCCGCGATACGGGCACGAACTGGTTGTTGGCCGTGGCCTATTCCGGCTTCTTCCTCAACCTGTTCAACCTGATCCCCATCTCGCCTTTCGACGGCGGCCGCATCACCGCCGTGCTGAGCCCGCGCATCTGGCTGCTGGGCGTGCCGGTGATGCTGGCGTTGTTCTGGTGGCGACCCAGCCCCATGCTGCTCCTGATGGCACTGCTGGCAGCGCCGCAGGCCTGGAAGGGCTGGAAATGGCGCAGTGACGACCCGCTGGCGCAGACCTACTACGCCGTGCCGACGGCCAAGAAGTGGGAGTACGGCCTGATCTACTTGGGCCTGGCCGGCTTTCTGGCGGTGATGGCCTATGACACGCATGCGATGCTGGAAGCGCAGCGCTTGCGCTGATGGGCACGCCATCCGTTCGCAAACGCACCGACATCCGCGCCCTGCATCGCTACAACCTGTGATCGGCCACGCTGGCTTGAACAAGGGAGCTTTCGATGCTGGAAACAATTGCAATCATTCTGGTGGTGTTGTGGCTGGTAGGTCTCGTCACGTCAACCACCATGGGCGGCTTGATCCATGTGCTGCTGGTCATCGCCATCGTTGTCGTGTTGATTCGCGTCATCAGCGGTCGGCGCTTGTAGGAAGCCTCCGCCATGAATCCCACCCAACTGATAGGTGCGCTGCTGATCGCAGCGGGCGCTGCGGGCTTGGTCTACGGTAGCTTCAGCTACACCAAAGACACGCAGAAAGCCAAGATCGGGCCCATCGAACTGTCGGTGAAGGAACGCGAAACGGTGAACGTTCCGGCTTGGGCCGGTGGTTTGGCCATCGCTGGTGGCGTCGCGTTGCTGGTTTTCGGCCGCAAGAACGGCTGACACTTCAGGGCCGCATCAGGGCCTGCTGCAGCGCCAACTTCAGGGCTGGCGCTCTTTGCGCTGCACGACGAACGCCAGTTGCGTGCCGTCGCCGCTGACCGCCAGGCGTTTGATGGCGCCGCTCAGTTCGGGGTTGGCGCCCAGGTCAGCATACGGTTTGAAGCCACTGCCAACTTTGCCGTCCCAGCGCAGGAACTGGTTGCCTTGAGCCATCAGCAGCGAGCCGTCGGGCAACCAGCACAGGTCTTCGCTGCGGTCGGCTTCAGCCTCGCCGGCGGGGCCTGTCGGCAATTCGACCAGCACCACCGGCCGTTTGTCCTGGGCGCCCATCGCCGCCACCACCCAGCGCTGCGGGGTGGTCTTGTCGACGAAACTGGCCCGCAGGCCGTCGGGCGTACGGCCCAGCCAGCGGCCGGGCTTGTTTGTCAGCAGCCGGGTCTTGCCCGTCAGGCGATCGGCCAGCACGGCGGTGTTGGCGTTGCGCGTGCCATCGGCATCGACGACGAAGAAGGCCGCCAACTGCGCGTTCACCCAGGCGTAATAGCCCACCACCCGCACATCGGTCATCGGCGCTGTGGGCTTGCCGTCCCAGCCGTAGCGCCAGATGGGCGGCTCTTTGGATTCAGCGCCGTTGGCATTCGGTGTCACCACGCGGACGGCTGAAAAGCCGCTGCCGTCGGGCAGTTCCATCGGCGAATACAAATTCTCAGTGGTAGCCGTGACGGGCTGGGTGACGCTGGTGGCGATGGCGTAACGGTAGACGTTGGTGCTGCCGCTGCGGTTGGACACGAAGAGCAACGCGCTGCCGTCGTTCACGAAGCTGGGCTGGTTGTTGTAGCCCGCGTGCTGGGTGATGTTGCGCGGCGCGCGGATCGTGCCGGCAGCCAGGTCCAGCGTGGCCAGAAAGATTTGGGTCGATGGCGGTGGTTCGTCCGCGGTTGGCCGCTCGGGAACACTCGAACAGGCCGCGACCAGAAGCGTGAGGCCCAGAGCCAGCACGCGGTACGCGGCGGTATGCAGCCGAAAACGCAAGATCAACCCCGCAAGTGGCAAGCCACCCAGTGGCCTTCGGCGCTTTGCTTCAGTTCTGGCTTTTCCTTGTCGCACAAGCCCTTCTGCGCAATCGGGCAGCGGGTGTGGAAATGGCAGCCGCTGGGCGGGTGGATGGGGCTGGGCACATCGCCTTGCAGCGGAATGCGCTTGCGCTTCACCGTCGGGTCGGGGATGGGCACGGCCGACAGCAGCGCCTCGGTGTAGGGGTGCAGCGGGTTGGTGTACAGCAGGTTGGCCGGCGCAATCTCGACGATGCGGCCCAGGTACATCACGGCCACGCGGTGGCTGATGTGTTCGACCACGCTGAGGTCGTGAGCGATGAAGATGTAGGTCAGCTTGAACTGCTCGCGCAGGTCTTCCAGCAGGTTGATGACCTGGGCCTGGATGGACACGTCCAGCGCGCTGACGGCCTCGTCGCAGACGATCAGTTTCGGGTTCACCGCCAGGGCCCGCGCAATGCCGATGCGCTGGCGTTGCCCGCCGCTGAATTCATGCGGGAAGCGGCGCATGTGGTCGGCACTCAGACCCACTGTTTCCAGCAACTGCACAACGCGGTCGTCGTACTCGCGCGGCGTTTTCGTCAGCTTGTGGATGGTCAGCGCTTCGCCGACGATGGCGCTGACCGTCATGCGCGGGTCCAGGCTGGCGTAGGGGTCCTGGAAGATGATCTGCATGTCGCGCGCCAGAGCACGCAGCTCGCTTTTGTTGCAGGCGGTGACGTTCTTGCCTTCGAACCAGACCTGGCCCGACGTGGGTTCGATCAACCGCAAGATGCAGCGCCCGGTGGTGCTTTTGCCGCAACCCGATTCACCGACCACGCCCAGCGTTTCACCGGCCTGCAATTCGAAGCTGACGCCATCGACAGCGTGCACGCGGTCGACCTCGCGGCCCAGCAGGCCGCCCTTGATGGGGAAGTGCTTGACCAGGTCCTTGACCTTGAGAAGGGGCTCGCTCATGTCGCAGGAATGTCCAGAATGCAGGCCACTTTGTGCCCCGGCGCCGATGCCGACGCGATCTCGCGCAGCGGGGGCGTCGCCGTCAGGCATGCCGGCGTGACGTGCTTGCAGCGCGCCGCAAAGCGGCAGCCCACCGGCAGGCCACCACTGACCGGCGCCACCAGCTTGGGCACGGTGCCTGCTATCGCTTCCAGCCGCACCTTGGTGCCGGCCAGCGAGGCCGCCATGTCGATGCGCGGAATGCTGCGGATCAGGCCCTGCGTGTAGGGGTGGCGCGGGTTGGCGAAGAGATCTTCCACAGTGGCTTCTTCGACGACGCGGCCGGCGTACATCACCACCACGCGCTGGGCCACTTCGGCGACCACGCCCATCGCGTGGGTGATCAGCATCACGGCCATGCCCAGGCGGTCTTTCAGCTCGCCCATCAGGTCGAGGATCTGCGCCTGGATGGTCACGTCCAGCGCGGTGGTCGGCTCGTCGGCGATCAGCAATTTCGGGTCGCAGGCCAGCGCGATGGCAATCATCACCCGTTGACGCATGCCGCCTGAGAACTGGTGCGGGTAGTCGCGCACGCGGCGTTCGGGCGTGGGAATGCGCACCAGCTTCAGCATCTCCACCGCGCGGTCCATCGCGTCTTTTTTGCTGAGACCTTTGTGCAGCCGCACGCTCTCGGCGATCTGTTCGCCCACGGTGTAGACCGGGTTCAGCGAGGTCATCGGCTCTTGGAAAATCATCGCGATTTCTTTGGCGCGGATCTGACGCATGGCCGCGTTGTCCAGCGGCACCAGGTCGCGGCCCTGCCACAGCACCTGGCCGGCGACGATCTTGCCGGGCGGCATGTCGATGAGCTTCATCACCGTCTTGGCCGTAACGCTCTTGCCGCAGCCCGATTCACCGACCACACAAAGCGTCTCGCCAGCCGCGATGGACATGTCCACACCATCAACCGCGTGCAGCCAGCCTTCCTCGGTCTTGAAGTGGGTCTTCAGACCTTTGATTTCGAGCAGGGCCATTACAGGACTCGCCTCGGGTCCAGCGCGTCACGCAAGCCGTCGCCGATGAAGTTGATCGTCAACACGGTCAGGAAGATCGCGAAGCCCGGGAAGATGGCCCAGTGCGGGGCGATGTCCAGGTAGTCCTTGCTGTCGTAGAGGATGCGGCCCCAGGTCGGGATGTCGGGCGGGAAGCCCAGGCCAAGGAAGCTCAGCGTGCTCTCGGCGATGATGGCTGCCGCCACGTCGATGGTGCCGGCCACGATGACCGGACCCAAGGAATTCGGCAAGATGTGGCGCAGCACCTGGCGCGGCACCGAGGCGCCCAATGCCCGAGCAGCTTCGACGAATTCCTTTTCGCGCAGGCTGAAGAATTGCGCCCGCACCAGCCGTGCCACCGGCATCCAGCGGAAGCCGCCGATGACCAGCACGATCAGGATGAACACACCGACTTCTGGGCCGAATGCGTTTTTCAGCTTGTCGCGAAAGAGGTAGATGACCAGCAGCAAGAGGGGCAGTTGCGGCAGGCTGAGGAACAGGTCGGTCAGCCACATCAACGCGGCATCGACCCAGCCGCGCGAGATGCCGGCCACCGCGCCGATCAGCACGCCGACCACGATGGACATCAGCATGGCGGCCAGGCCCACTGCGATGCTGATGCGCCCGCCGTAGAGCATGCGCGCCAGCAGGTCCTGTCCCAGGTCGTCGGTGCCCAGCGGGTGCTTGCCGTTGGGCATGGCCAGCCGCGACGTGAAGTCGATGTCGTTGATGGCCAGCTTCCACAAAAGCGGGCCGAAGACCACGCTGGCCACCATCAGCGTCAGCAGCACCAGGCTGAAAACGGCCATGCGGTGGCGGCGGAAACGCCGCCAGGCTTCGATCCACGGGGACACGATGGCGCGCGGTGCGGCAGCGGGTGAAGTCACAGTAACGGTCATGGCCGGTTCAGCGGAAAGCGATGCGGGGGTCTAACCAGCCATACAGCAGGTCCGCAATCAAATTGAAGAGAATGACCAGACACGAAAAGACAAAGGTCACGGCCATGATGACCGGTGTGTCGTTGCGCAGGATGGCGTCGATCAGCAGGCTGCCGATGCCGGGGATGCGGAATATTTGCTCGGTGACGATGGCGCCACCGAAGACCTGCGGCATCGTCAGCGCCACCAGCGTGACCACCGGGATCAGCGCGTTGCGCACCACGTGTTTCATGATGACGACGCGCTCGGCCAGGCCCTTGCTGCGCGCGGTGGTGACGTAGTCGAGCCGGATCACGTCGAGCACGGCTGAGCGCACATAGCGCGTCCAACTGGCACCCTGGAACAAGCCCAGCACGGCGATGGGCATGATCGATTGCTTGAAGCTGTCCCACCACCACTGCGCACCGGTGGAAGGCAGGTCGGCGCGGAAGACGAAGGGCAACCAATCCAGCTTGATCGAGAACAGCAGGATCAGCAGCAGGCCAGTGAAAAAGGTGGGCAGCGAAAAGCCCATGAAAGCCACCGTGTTGGCCACTTTGTCGAACAGCGAATAGGGCTTGGTGGCGGCGTAGATGCCCACCGGCAGCGCAATCGCCATGGCCAACAGTTGCGACATGCCGATGACGGCCAGCGTGACCGGCACACGTTGCCAGATCAGCGTGTCCACGTCCACGCGGCTGACGAAACTGAAGCCCCAGTCGCCGTGCAGCATGGCCCACAGCCAACGGGTGTAACGCTGCCAGACGGGGTCGTCCAGACCGAACTGCACACGCAGCGCCTGTCGCACTTCGGCCGGCACATTGGGGTTGGTGGCCAGTTCACCGAAAGGGTCGCCAGGCGCCAGGGCCAGCACGGTGAACAGAACGAGGCTGATGCCCAGCAGGCTGGGCACCGCGATCAGCAAACGGCGCAGGAGATACGGGCCCAAATCAGGTGCTCACAGCAGGCGAAGCATCAAGTTTCGCGGTACCACTCGTGGATGGCGGCCATGTCATTGTCCCAACCTGACAAAGGCGCCACCAGGTTCTTGGCGAGTCCGGCTACAGCCGGTCGGAACAGCAGAGGAATGACATAGCCGTCGGCGCAGACCAGGTCGTTGAGCTTGATCAGCAGCGCCGCGCGTTTGGTGGCGTCGAGTTCGACTTCGGCCGCTTTGAAGGTCTTGTCGTACTCGTCGGCATGCCAGCGGCCCAGGTTCAGACCCAGCCACTTGTTGGCCTTCGACGAAATCTCCCAACTGACAAAGCGCTGCAGATGGCGTTGCGGGTCAGGGCGGCCTTGCGTCACTTGGTACATCTGCAGGTCGGCGTAGAACTTGCCGTAGGTGTCGTTGTTGGCGACGTCTGACGAAAAATAGACGCTGCCCACAACCTGCTTCAATTCGATGTCGATGCCGGCCTTTTGCGCGGCTTGCTTCACCAGTTGCTGCACCTTTTGGCGCGGCGCGTTGATGCTGGTCTGGAACACGAACTTCAGCTTCTTGCCGGCTTTTTCGCGCACGCCGTCGCCACCCTTTTTCCAGCCTGCGCCGTCCAGCAAGGCATTGGCCTTGTCGACGTTGAACTCGAACTTCATGTTCGGGCTGCGGTAGCGCGCCGGGTTGTTGATCCAGTTAGCCGTCGCCACGCCGCCTCGGCCGTAGATGTAGTCCTGCACGCCCTTGCGGTCGATCAGCAGGGCCAGCGCCTGACGCACGGCCGCGTCTTGCAGCAAGGGGTGGCGTGTCTTGGCGCTGGCGCGCTCGCCATCGACTTCGGTGTTCGGATCGGCGTAATTCAGGTGGATGGCTTCGGTCGAACCACCCGGCGAAAAGTCCACGCGACCCTTGCCGCCGTTTTCCAGCCGCTTCAGGATTTCGTCTTCAACTTGCAGATTCCAGGCGAAATCGTATTCGCCGGTTTGCAGCACGGCGCGCGCTGCGCTGACGGCGTCGCCGCCGCCCTTCATTTCGATGCTGTCGAAATAGGGTCTGTTGGGCAGGTGATAACCGGCGAACAATTCGCCGCGCAGCATGTCGCCGGGTTTGAAGTCAACGAATTTATAGGGGCCGGTGCCCATGGGTTTCAAATTGGCCGGCGCCTCGCGTGACTTGGCGCCGCCGTAAGCCGCAAACACATGTTTGGGAATCAGCCGGACGCCGCAGTACACACCGGGCCAAAACGGCTGCGGTTTGTCGAACACCACCCGCACGGTGTACGCGTCAACCTTTTCGATCTTCAGGCTTTCATAAGCACCGACCGTCACGGCTGCGGTGGCCGGGTCGGTGGCGTACTGGTAATTGAAAACCACGTCATCGGCTGTGAAGGGCGCGCCGTCGTGCCAGGTGACGCCCTTCTTCAATTTCCAGATGACGGTCTTGCCGTCGGCACCGAGGCCGCCATTCGCGCGGCTGGGAATCTCGGCTGCCAGCACCGGAATCAGATTGGCTTCATTGTCCCAGCGCGCCAGCGGCTCGTAGAAAACGCGGCTGCCTTCTTCGTCTTTCACGCCAGTGGCGAAGTGCGGATTCAGCAAGGTCGGGCCTTGCCACATCAGCAGTTTCAGCGAACCGCCGCCGCCGCGCTTGGTGGGCTTGTAGTTCACCGTCTGTGCCTGCGCGACACCCGCCTCCAGAAGCATGAAACCGGCCATGGGTGCGCTCAGGCCAAGGCCCAGCATGCGCCGCACAAAGCTGCGGCGCGGCAGTGCACCGCTGCGCACGGCTTCAATGGCGTCGCGAATTTCCTGCTCGTGCATCAAACGCTCCTTCATGTGTCGCGGTACCAGGCGCTCAGCGCCCAATGGATGTTGTCCCAGCCGGAAAGCGGTGCGACCAGTTTGTTGGCCACGCCGGAAACGCGTGCGCGGCTGACGATGGGAATGATGTAGCCGTCGCTGCTGACCAGGTCGTTCAGCTTGATGATCAGCGCCGTGCGCTTGATCGCGTCAAGTTCGGTTTCGACCATCTTGAAGGTCTTGTCGTATTCGTCACTGCGCCAGCGGCTGCAATTGCGGCCCGACCACTTGTTGGCCTTGCTGGCCAATTCCGACGAGATGTACTGGTCCATGAAACGCTCGGGGTCGGGTTCGGTCTGCGTCGTCGTGTACATCTGCATGTCGGCGTAGAACTTCGGGTAGGTGTCGGGGTTGGCTTGATCCGAAGAGAAGAAAACGCTGGCTGTCACCGACTTCAGTTCCAGGTCGATGCCGGCCTTTTGCGCGGCCTGCTTGACGATCTGCTGGGTCTTCTGGCGCGGCGCGTTGATGCTGGTCTGGTAGACGACGCGCAGCTTCTTGCCGCCCTTTTCGCGTATGCCGTCGGCACCCTTTTTCCAACCCGCGCCTTCCAGCAGGGCGATGGCCTTGTCGACGTTGAATTCGAACTTCAGGTTGGTGCTGCGGTAGCGCTGCGGGTTGTTCAGGAAATTGGGCGTGGCCACGGCGGCGCGCCCGTAAATGAATTCCTGGATGCCCTGGCGGTCGACCAGCAGGGCCATCGCGCGGCGCACCGGTTCTTCAGACCACAGCGGGTGGCGCGTCTTGGGGTTGGCACGTTCGCCGTCCACTTCGGCCGTGCTGTCGGCGTAATTGAGCTGGATGAATTCGATGTCGCCGCTGGGCACGATGACCGCGCGGCCCTTGCCGCCGGCTTCCAGGCGCTTCAACACATCGTCTTCAACCTGCAGATTCCAGGCATAGTCGAATTCACCGGTCTGCAACACCGCGCGCGCCGCGCTGACGGCGTCGCCACCGCCCTTCATCTCGAAGGTGTCGAAGTAAGGCCGGTTGGCCACGTGGTAATTCGTGTTGATGGTGCCGCGAACCATGTCGCCCGGCTTGAAGTCGACGAACTTGTAGGGCCCGGTGCCCACCGGCTTCAAGTTGGTCGGCGCCTCGCGCGACTTCGCACCCATGAAGTCCTTGAACAGGTGCTTGGGGATCTGCTGGCCGAAGGTGCCGACGAAGGCCTGTGCCCAGAAAGGCGTGGCCTTGGGCAGGATGACCTTGATGGTGTGGGTGTCGATCTTCTCGACCTTCACGTCCTTGTACAGGCCGATGGACACCGCAGCCGTGCCGGGGTCGGTCGAGAACTGCCAGTTGAAGATGCAGTCGTCGGCGGTGAAGGGCATGCCGTCGTGCCAGGTGACGCCCTTCTTCAGCTTCCAGGTGACGCTCTTGCCGTCGGCCGCCAGGCCGCCGTTTTCACGGGTGGGCACTTCGGCAGCCAGCATCGGGATGAGGTTGCCTTCGGCGTCCCAGCCGGCCAGCGGCTCGTAGAACACGCGGCAGCCTTCCTGGTCTTTGGTGCCGGTGGCGAAGTGCGGGTTCAGCAGCGTGGGGCCCTGCCACCACAGCGTCTTCAGCGCGCCGCCGCCGCCGCGTTTGGTGGGCTTGTAGGCCGGGCCGCTCTGCGCGTTGGCCACGCCGGCGTGCATCAGGAGCATGCCCGCCATGGGCACGGTGATGCCCAGGTTCAACATCTGCTGAATGAAGCCGCGGCGCGGCAGTGCCCCGGTGCGGACGTCTTCGATCAACAGTCTCAGTTCGTTTTCTTGCATGGCGCTCTACCTTTCACAAGGCCTCCAAAAGGCCCGAACACTTTTCACTTCGACGGCAATCCGGGCAGCAAGCCCGGCGCCATGCTATCGGCTCGCCTTGCCGCGGCCATTCGGGTCGGCCCGCAGCGCCAGGGCGATACTGGCGGCCATGCTTGACAACATCCTGCGCCTCCACGGCCCGACGGTCGCCCAGCGCACGCTGGTGCTGGACTCGCCCCACTCCGGTAACGCGATGCCGGCAGACTTTGCTTCGGTGCGCAGCGCGGTTGAACTGAGGGATGGGGAAGACTGCTTCATCGATGAACTCTGGCTACCGGCAGCAGCAAGGGGCGTGCCGCTGTTGGCGGCACAGTTCCCGCGCACCTACATCGATGCCAACCGCCACGCCGGCGACATCGACCTGGACCTGCTCGACGGCCCCTGGCCCGACGTCCACGTGCCCAGCGGCAAAGCGCAGATCGGCAAGGCGCTGCTCTGGCGCACGCTGGACGATGGACGCCCGCTGTACGACCGCCGCCTCAGCGTGGCCGAGGTGCGTTTGCGCATTGCCCGCTACCACCAGCCCTACCACCAGGCCTTGAAGCGGCTGCTCGATGCGGCGCACGCGCGCTTCGGTTTGGTGCACCACATCAACTGCCATTCGATGAATGCCGTCAGCGGTGCGATGGGGCAGGGCGGCGCAGGCATCCCACGCGCCGACATCGTGCTTGGCGACCGAGATGGCACCACCTGCGCGCCGGAATTCACCGCCTTCGTGCGCGATGTGCTGGTCGGCTTCGGCTACAGCGTGAAGATCAACGACCCCTTCAAGGGCGTGGAACTGGTGCGGGCCTATGCCGACCCGGCTGCGGGGCGGCACAGCCTGCAGCTGGAAATCAACAAGCGCCTGTACATGGACGACGGCCCGGTGCGCCCTCACGCCGGCTTTGCGCCTCTGCAAGCCCATCTGATGCAACTCGTTGATGCCATCCATCGCGAGCTGTCGCCGCGCGACGCGTGATTCGCGACCTCACCTTTCCATCTCAAAACCCCAATCCCAATCTCAATCCCGACCCCGACATGAGCGAAGACGCCTACTCCATCGAGCTGCAAGCCCCCGACATCACGCCCTACCGCCACAGCAACACCGGCATCGATTTCGTTCATGTGCTGGACTCGGGCCGCCCTGGCCCCAACGTGATGGTGCAGGCGCTGACCCACGGCAACGAGATCTGCGGCGCCATCGCGCTGGACTGGTTGTTCAAGCTGGACTTTCACCCGGCTTGCGGGCGTCTCACGCTGGCTTTCGGCAACGTCGCGGCCTACGCGCGCTTCGACCCGGCCAACCCATTTCCGTCGCGCTGTGTGGATGAGGACTTCAACCGCGTCTGGGCCGATGCCGAACTGCAGGGCCCGCGCGATTCCGTCGAACTGCGCCGGGCGCGCGAACTGCGGCCTTTTGTCGATGCCGCCGACTTCCTGCTCGACATCCACAGCATGAGCGGCCCCTGCCGCCCCTTGATGGTCTGCGGCACGCTGGACAAGAACGCCGCCTACGCCCGTGAACTGGGCATGCCCGGTGATTTGCTGATCGACACCGGCCACGCGGCGGGTCTGCGCATGGTCGAGCGCGGGGGTTTCGGCGACCCGGCTTCGCCCAAGAAGGCGCTGCTCATTGAATGCGGGCAGCACTGGGAAAAGGCGGCCGCCGACGTGGCCATCGACAGCCTGGTCCGCTTCCTGGGCCTGACCGGTTTGGCCGATGCGGCCTGGGTGCAAACCCACGCGTCGCTGCCGCTGCCTGCCGAGCAACGTCTGGTGCGCGTCACCGAAGCCGTGGTGGCGCGCAGCAGCGCCTTGCGCTTTCTGGTGCCGCCCGTGGGCTTCGCTGTAGTGGAAAAGGCCGGCACGCCCATTGCGCAAGACGGCGACCACATCTGGGTCACCCCCTACGACCAGGCGGTGCTGGTGATGCCCGGTGTGAAGAACCTGAAAGCGGGTGGCACGGCGGTGCGGCTGGGGCGCTTCGAATGAGCGCTTGAAGGCGACGCTGCGCCCCGCCGCGCTGCATCACGGGATCACGGCAGGGCCAGGCGCTGGATCAAGCGATGGTTGAACTCGTGGCCTTCGTAAAGTGATTTCACCGGCAGGCGCTCGTTCAGCCCGTGGGCGTTGCTGCCGCCAGGGGCGCTGAACAGGCCGGTGACGCCATAGGTCCAGATGCCGGCGTTGTTCAGGAAGCGGCCGTCGGTGGCACCCGCCGCCATCGTTGGCACCACCGGGATGCCGGGCCACATTTCGGCGGTCACGCCTTCGATGGCCTTCATCAACGTAGGCGTCAATGGCGGCACTGGCGATTCAACGTCGCTGCCCATCAGCGTGATCTTGATCTGCTCGTCGGCCAGCACGCGGCCCAGCGTGGCCTGCACGTCGGCCACTTTTTCACCCGGCAGGATGCGGCAGTTCACCACCGCCTTGGCGCGTTGCGGCAGCGCGTTGCTGGCGTGGCCGCCGTCCAGCATGGTGGCCACGCAGGTGGTGCGCACGGTGGCGTTGTTGAAGGCGCTAACGGTGTACAGGCGGGCCAGGGCGGCGCTGTCGGGCGGGTCTTGCAGGATGGCGCGCATGTCGGCTGCCACGGCTGGTGGCTCCAGCGTGGCGCGGCGTTCGAAGTAGCCGCGCGTGGTGGCCGACAGCTTGAAGGGGAAGCTGAATTTGCCCAGGCGAGAAAGCCCGTCTGCCAAGTGGTAGATAGCGTTGTCGGGCACCGGCACCGAGCTGTGACCGCCCTTGTTCGTCACCTCGAGCTGGAAGCTTTGGTAGATCTTTTCGCCGGCCTGTATGCCGTGCATCACCGGCTTGCCGTTTTTGTCCATCGAGCCACCGCCGCCTTCGTTCAGCGCCAGTTCGGCGTCGATCAGCGGGCGGTGGTTCTTCAGCAGGTAGGCGGCACCGTTGGTCGGCACCATGCCCAGTTCTTCGTCGCAGGTCAGCGCCAGGATCAGGTCCCGCGCTGGGCGCAACTTGTCCTGCTTGTAGCGGATCATGTTGGACACATTGATCGCCGCCATCGCCTTGTCGTCGGAACTGCCGCGGGCGTAGAAAAAACCATCTTCTTCGATCAGTTTGAAGGGGTCGCGTACCCAGTCTTCGCGCTTGGCTTCCACCACGTCGATATGGGCCAGCAGCAGCAGCGGCTTCAGCGCACCGGTGCCTTTCAGCCGCGCCACCAGATTGCCTTTTTTCGGCGAGCCAGGCGGCACCACCAGCTGCATCTCGTCGTCGCTGTAGCCGCCGGCCTTCAGCCGTGCCGCCATGGCTTGCGCGGCTTGCGTGCAGCTACCCACCGAGTCGGTGGTGTTGATCTCGACCAGCTCCTGGTAGATGCTGCGCAGCCGCTGGTCGGCGGCGCTGGTCTGGGCCAGCGCGGGGACCAGGGCGGTGCCCAGCATGAGGCCGCAAGCAGCCAGACGGTTCGTCTTCATGGTCTCAACTCCGGTTGTTGTTTGATGTGCTTTGTATGGCAGTCAGTACCGCTGCCGCCGTCTCGGCGGGCTTTTCCATCGGGAAGAGGTGCGAGCCCTCTATCCACTGGATGCGTTCTTGGGCCAGCGCCTTGGTGGCGGCCAGGCCCACCTGGCTGCCTTCGTGCGAGCGCGTGCCGCCCAGGTAGGTGACAGGGCACTGCGGCGGGTGGTGCCGCAGCACGCTGCCCAGGTTGTGGGCCAGCGTGTTGTAGATGCGCGTCTCGACATCGCGGTGGAAGGCCAGGCGCACGCTCTGCGGGCCGTCGCCTTCGGGGTCGGGTTCGGTGCCGGCGGCGATGTAGTCGCGCAGCACAGTCGGTTCCCAGCGCGCAAAGGCGTGCTTGGCCGCGAAGTGGGCGTGGGCCGCCTCGGCCGACGGCCAATGCCAACGCCGCCGCACCGAAATACGGCCGGGCGTGAAGCGGCGGATCAGCCCGCCCACTTTCATCACCTGCACGCTGTGCGCTTTCCAGCCGGTCAGCACCGGCGAGTCGATCAGCACCAGGCTGCGCGCCAGGTCGGGCCGTTTGCAGGCCGCCAGCAGGCTCAGGTAGCCGCCCAGCGAATGACCCACAAGGTGCACGGGCTGGCCCGGGCTTTCGCGCCGCACCAGATCGATGAGTTGGTCGCGCAGGCGCGGCCAATTGCTGGTGACGGGGTAGGCCGGGTCGTGGCCGTAACGCTCCACGGCAATGACGCGGTAGCCGGCGGCTTGCCAGGCTTCGAACAGGCTGCGGTAGGTGCCTGCCGGGAAACCGTTGGCGTGGCTGAAGGCAATAACAGGAGCAGCGGGGGCG
>JBBQAI010000068.1:0-21106 GCA_038316205.1 Burkholderiales bacterium | reverse complement strand
GCTTGAGCTTGTAGCCCGGCGCCAGGCCGCCGTTTTCATCGAAGTCGGCCAGCAGCGTTGCCACCGGGCCTTCGAACTTCAGCTTCCAGTGGCGGTACAGACTGGGGTGGGACTGGTAGTCAACACGGGGGGCTGCAGCGGCTGAATTCATGATTGGTCTCTGGATGGATGCGTGCGGCGGGTGCGCATGGTGGCGGGAGGGCCGGTGGAACGATCATGCCTGTTCAGCGAGCCGATAGAAAGCATGATATTGCATGTTTTCCGTCGAAACCAAGCACTTTGGTCCCAATTCCTTGAGGGCTTAAACCGGGTACTACAGCGGAAGTTGCAGGGTCTGCCGCACCAAGCCGCGCAACAGGCCAAAGCTTTCGGCCAGCGTTTGCGCGCTGGTGTTCAAGCGCAGTTCGGCCTTCGAATAGAAAGCTGCCCGGCCGGCCAGGATGCCCTTCAGGTCTTCCATCGCCTCGCGGCTGGCGGCCATCGGTCGCAGGTCGCCTTGGGCGGTGACGCGCTTCATGTGGTCTTCGGCGTCTGCCTGCAGCCAGACCGTGGTGCAGTGGGCCAGCAGCTGGTTGAAGGTGGCGGCGTCTGACACCAGGCCGCCGGGCGTGGCGATGACGGCTTCGGGGTGGATCTGGATGGCCTCTTCCAGCGCCCGGCGCTCGTAGCGGCGGTAGGCGTTCTGGCCGTACAAGCCCTGGATTTCGCCGACGCTGCAACCGGCGAATTTCTCGACCTCGCGGCTCAATTCCACGAAGGGGTAGCCCAGGTCATCGGCCAGCATTTGCCCCAGCGTGGACTTGCCCGCGCCACGCAGCCCAACCAGGGCCACGCGGGTGCTCGGCGCAGCGCCTTTGCCGTCTTTGCTTCCATTCATGCCACCCGTGCCCAGCATCTCGCCAATGCTGCTGCGCACGTGGCGCAAGGTGGTCTCGTCGCGGCGTTCCAGCAGTTCGCGTATCAGCAGCCATTCGGGGGTGGACGTGGTCACGTCGCCCAGCAATTCAGCCAGTGAACACTGCAGCGCGCCGGCCACCTGCAGCAGTACCAGGATGCTGGCGTTGCCGATGCCGTATTCCAGATTGGCCAAGTGGCGCTCGGACACGTCGGCGGCCAGCGCCACGGCTTTGCGGGTCATGCCTCGGCGTGAGCGCAGGGCCCGCACGCGGCCGCCCAGGGCGACCAGAAAGGGGTTCTTGTCGGCCTCACCCGCGTCTTCGGGACTTGGGGCCAACCCAGGGGCATGCAATATAGTGCTTGACATCAGTGGCCGGCGGTTTTAAGGTTTTCGCAAGCACAATAATTCATCCCGGGCGCTGCGGCAAGCATCTGCAAGCCAGTCCGGTTTTCAGCGCAACACTTTGCACCGAGACCACCATGCCCGAATTGCGCCCCTCTGCCGTCGCCGTCCAGCCGCCACCCGCCATCTTCAATTTCGCCCAGCACCTGCTGAGTGTGAACGCCGGCCGCGCTGCGAAAGCGGCCTTCGTCGATGACCTGGGCAGCCTGAACTACGGCGCGTTGGATGAGCGCGTGCGACGTGTGGCCGCCGGCCTGCGCGCCTTGGGCGTGAAGCGCGAAGAGCGCGTGCTGCTGCTGATGCAGGACAGCACCGACTGGCCCGTCGCCTTCCTGGGTGCGATGTACGCGGGCTTGGTGCCGGTGGCCGTCAACACCTTGCTGACGGCCGACGATTACGCCTACATGCTGGAACATGCCCGCGCCCAGGCCGTGCTGGTGTCGGGTGCGTTGTTGCCAGCGCTGACCACCTCGATGGTCAAGTCCGATCACGAAGTGCACACAGTGATCGTGTCCCGGCCGGTCGCGCCTCTGCACCCGGCCGAAGTTGAATTCGAAGCCTTCCTGCAAGCCCACGCGCCGCTGGCCAAGCCGGCCGCGACGGGAGCCGACGACCCCGGCTTCTGGCTGTATTCATCGGGCTCGACAGGTCGACCCAAAGGCACTGTGCATTCCCACGCCAACCCTTACTGGACCTGCGAGCTCTACGGCAAGGCCGTGCTCGGCTTGACCGAAAACGATGTGTGTCTTTCGGCCGCCAAACTCTTCTTCGCCTACGGCCTGGGCAATGCGCTCAGCTTCCCGATGGCCGTGGGCGCGACCACGCTGCTGATGGGCGAGCGGCCCACGCCGGCCGCCACCTTCAAGCGCATGACCGGCGGTGTGGGCGGCCTGAAGCCCACGGTGTTTTCGGCGCGCCGACTGGCTTCGCCGGCATGCTGGCCAACCCCGATCTGCCAGCCGCTGCCGACGTGGCGCTGCGCCTGGTGTCGTCGGCCGGCGAAGCTTTGCCGGCTGACATCGGCGAGCGCTTCAAGCGCCACTTCGGCGTGGACATCGTCGACGGCATCGGCAGCACCGAGATGCTGCACATCTTCGTCAGCAACCGCCCAGAACGCGTGCGCTACGGCACGACCGGCTGGCCGGTGCCCGGCTACGAGATTGCATTGCGCGGTGACGACGGCGGGCCGGTGCCCGACGGTGAGCCGGGCGACCTTTACATCCACGGCCCCAGCGCCGCGATGATGTACTGGGGCAACCGCGAAAAAACGCGCGACACCTTCCAGGGCGGCTGGACGAAAAGCGGCGACAAATACACCCGCAACGCCGACGGCAGCTACACCTACGGCGGCCGCACCGACGACATGTTGAAGGTCGGCGGCATCTATGTCTCGCCCTTCGAAGTCGAGGCCACGCTGGTGCAACACCCGGCCGTTCTGGAGGCTGCCGTCATCGGCGTGCTGGACGCCGAGGGGCTGACCAAGACCAAAGCATTCGTCGTGTTGAAGGCCGGCAGTGAGGTCACCGAGGCCGAGCTGAAAGTCTTCGTCAAAGACCGCCTGGCGCCCTACAAGTACCCGCGCGCCATCGAATTCCTGGCTGACTTGCCGAAAACCGCCACCGGCAAGATCCAGCGCTTCAAGCTGCGCGACCAAGAGGCCGGTCAGTGAACTCGCGCCTCGTCGACATCGACTGGGCCGGGCAGCCTGTACGCATCGAACACACCTGGGTCGGTGAGCGGAATGACCACTCGCCGCTGATCGTGTTCCTGCACGAGGGGCTGGGCTCGGTGTCGATGTGGCGTGACTTCCCCGAGCGCCTGTGCGGCGCCGTGAAGGGTCGCGGCCTGGTCTATTCGCGCCCGGGCTACGGCCTCAGCACGCCGCGCGACACGGATGAACACTGGTCCCCCGACTTCATGCACCGCCAGGCGCGTGAGGTGCTGCCGGCGCTGCTGGCGGCGCTGGGCGTGGATGCGGTGGCGAGCCCGCCCTGGCTGTTCGGTCACAGCGACGGCGGCAGCATCGCCTTGCTGTACGCGGCGATGTTCCCCGGCCAGTTGCGCGGTGCCATCGTCGTCGCGCCGCACATCCTCGTCGAAGACTTGTCCATCACCAGCATCGAGCAGGCGCGCGTGGCCTATCTGCAAGGCGACTTGCGCCAGCGCCTGGCCCGCCACCATGCCGATGTCGATTCGGCCTTCTGGGGCTGGAACGGCATCTGGCTGAACCCGGCTTTTCGCGAGTGGCAGATAACCGGTGCGCTGCGCGACATCCGCGCGCCGCTGCTTGCCGTGCAGGGGGTGGACGACGAATACGGCACGCTGCTGCAGATACGCGGCATCCAGGCCCAGCTGCCGCACACACAATTGCTGGAGTTGGCCGCTTGCGGCCACAGCCCGCACCGCGACCAGCCGCAATTGCTGATCGAAGCCGCGAGCGTTTTCATTCAACAGCACGCTTTCACCCAATAACACGGAGACCCGACATGACGACCTTCTTTCGCACCCGCCTCATCGCCGCAGCCGCTGCCGCAACCGCTGTCGCACTCAGCACCAGCGCCGCCTACGCGCAGCCAACAGCCAAGCTCAAGGTGGGCCTGATGCTGCCCGCCACCGGCACCTACGCAGCTTTGGGTGTGGCTATCGAAAACGGCTTCAGGCTCTACGTCGCCGAACAGGGCGGCAAGCTGGGCGGGCGTGAGGTCGAGTACGTCAAGGTCGATGACGAAAGCGACCCGGCCAAGGCCACCGACAACGTCAACAAACTCATCAAGCGCGACAACGTCGATGTGCTGGTGGGCACCGTGCACAGCGGCGTGGCCATGGCCATGGCCAAGGCGGCCAAGGAAAGCGGCACGCTGCTGATCGTGCCCAACGCCGGTGCCGCTGCGGTGACCGGCGCCATGTGCGCGCCCAACATCTTCCGCAGCAGCTTTTCCAACTGGCAGCCGGGCTACGCAATGGGCGATGTGATGGCCAAGAAGGGCATCAAGAACGTCGTCACCATCACCTGGAAATACGCCGCAGGCGACGAGAGCGTCGCCGGTCTCAAGGAGGCTTTCGAGAAGGGCGGCGGCAAGGTCAGCAAGGCCTTGAGCCTGCCTTTCCCCAATGTCGAGTTCCAGGCCCTGCTGACCGAAATCGCGGCGGCCAAGCCCGACGCGGTGTACACCTTTTTCTCGGGCGCCGGCGCGGTGAAGTTCGTCAAGGACTACGCGGCCGCTGGCCTGAAGGGCAAGATCCCGCTGTACGGGGCCTTCGTCACCGACGGCACGCTGGAAGCACAGGGCGCCGATGCCGAAGGCATCTTCAGCACGCTGCATTACGCCGACAACCTGAACAACCCGCGCGACAAGGCTTTCCGGCTGGCTTACGCCAAGACCTACAAGCTGCAGCCCGATGTGTTCTCGGTGCAGGGTTTCGATGCGGCGCAAATCCTGGGCGTGGGCCTGGCGGCGGTGAAGGGCGATGTCAGCAAGAAGGCCGAATTCGCCGCTGCGGTGGAGAAGGCCAAGATCGACAGCCCGCGCGGTGTGTTCACCCTGAGCAAGGCGCACAACCCGGTGCAGGACATCTACCTGCGCAAGGTGGTGGGCATGGAGAACCAGGTGGTCAGCATCGCCAGCAAGGCGCTGGCCGACCCCGCCAAGGGTTGCAAGGCTGGCGGCTGAAGCACTGAAAACAGCATCAGGCACCGATGGACTTCGCTACCTTTCTGATCCAGTGCCTGAACGCTTTGCAGTACGGCCTGCTGCTGTTCCTGGTGGCGTCGGGTCTGACCTTGATCTTCGGGATCATGGGCGTCATCAACCTGGCGCACGGCAGCTTCTACATGATCGGCGCCTACATGGCCTACGCGCTGGCGCCGCCGGTGGCCAGCACCTTCGGCGGCGGCTTCTTCGCGGTGCTGGCCGTTGGCGTGGTGCTGGCCGTGCTGCTGGGCTATGTGTTGGAGTGGGCCTTCTTCAGCTTCCTCTACCAGCGTGAACACCTGCAGCAGGTGCTGATGACCTACGGCCTGATCCTGGTCTTCGAAGAGTTGCGCAGCCTGCTGGTGGGTGACGACGTGCACAGCGTTCAGGCCCCGCCGCTGCTGGCCGGCAGCATCGCGCTGGGCGACACCATGTCCTACCCCGTCTACCGCCTGTTCATCAGCGGCGTGTGCCTGGCCCTGGCGCTGGGCATGTACCTGGTCTTCGCGAAGACGCGGCTGGGCCTGATGATCCGCGCCGGCGCCAGCAACCGCGAAATGGTGCAGAGCCTGGGCATCGACGTGGGCTTCCTATACCGCGTCGTTTTCGCCGGCGGCATGGCCATTGCGGTGCTGGCCGGCATGGTGGCCGCGCCGGTGTCCTCGGTCTACCCGGGCATGGGCAACACGGTGTTGATCATCTGCTTCGTGGTGGTCGTCATCGGCGGCATCGGCTCGATACGCGGCGCCTTGCTGGCGGCCCTGTTGATCGGCCTGGTGGACACCTTCGGCAAGGTGCTGCTGCCGCAGACGGCTGGCGTGCTGGTCTACGTGCTGATGGCGCTGATCCTGCTGTGGAAGCCCAGCGGACTGTTCAAGGCAGCCTGACGCAGCGCCCAGTGAAACCCGACACATCCAAGCTTGTCTTCGTGCTGATCGCCTTCGCGGCGCTGGCGCTCTATCCGCTGGTCGGCGGCGCCTTCGGCGTCGACTTCGTCACCAAGATCATGGTCTACGCCATTTTCGCGCTGAGCCTGGAATTGCTGGTCGGCAGCACCGGTTTGATCTGCTTCGGCCAGGCTGCGTTCTTCGGCATCGGCGCCTACGCGGCGGTCTTGCTGACGCCGGGCGATGGACCGGCGTCGCTATGGTGGTTGCTGCCGGTGTGCGCGCTGGCCGGTGCGCTGTTCGCGCTGGCCATGGGGGCGCTGTCGCTGCGCACGCAGGGTGTGTACTTCATCATGGTCACGCTGGCCTTTTCGCAGATGGCTTATTACGTCGCGCATGACACGCCGCTGGGCGGCGGCACGGATGGCATCTACCTCAACAACAAGCCGGTGCTCAGCCTGCTGGGCGTTGCGCTGCTGAATCTGGAAAAACCGCTGGCGCTTTACGGCTTCACGCTGCTCTGCCTGCTGGCTGTGTTCCTTGCGTTGACGCTGCTGCTGCGCTCACGTTTCGGCCGCGCGCTGGCCGGCATCAAGGCCAACGAGCAGCGCATGCGGGCGGTGGGTTTTGCGACCTATCCGTACAAGCTGGCGGCCTTCATCGTGTCAGGCGGCATTGCGGGTCTGGCGGGTTTCTTGTTCGCGGTGAAAGACGGCTACGTCAACCCCGAACTGCTCAGCTGGCACTTCAGCGGCGCGGTGCTGATCATGATCATCCTGGGCGGCCTGGGCCATTTGCGCGGTGCCTTGATCGGTGCTTTCGCCTTCGCGTTGCTGCAGGAATTCTTCAAGTCCGAAGCCATCTTCGGCGCCTTCGCCAAGCACTGGCAACTGGGTCTGGGCCTGGCCATCATCGCCAGCGTGGCCCTGCTGCCGCGCGGGCTGGTGGGGCTGCCGGGGCAGTGGCGCGACAGGTTGTCATGAGCACGGACGACATCCTGCTGCGCGGCCACGAACTGACGCGCCGCTGGGGCGGCCTGGTGGCGGTGGACCGCGTGTCCATCGCCGTGGCGCGCGGCAGTGTGCACGCCGTCATCGGAACCAACGGTGCGGGCAAGTCCACGCTGATCAACCTGCTGTCGGGCGAATTGCCGGCGTCCGGTGGCGCTGTCGAATTGCTGGGCCAGAACGTGACCGCGTGGACGCAGCCGCAGCGGGCCCGCGCGGGCCTGGGCCGCAGCTACCAACGCAACACCATCTTTCCGGCCTTCACGGTCTTCGAGAATTGCCGCCTTGCGGCGCAGGCCCGCACGCCCAAGGCTTGGGCCTGGTGGCAGAACGCTCAAGCCTGCACGGCCAGCACCACGGCCGCGCACGAAGCCGCCGAGCGCGCCGGCCTGAGCCCGCTGCTGGACCGCACCGCCGGCCTGCTGTCGCACGGCCAGAAGCGGCAACTGGAAATTGCGATGTGCCTGGCCACCGCGCCGCAGGTGCTGCTGCTGGACGAGCCGCTGGCCGGCATGGGTGCCGAAGAAACCGAACGCATGCTGGCCTTGCTGGATACGCTGCGTGCCGGCCACGCTGTTCTGCTGGTCGAACACGACATGGACGCCGTCTTTCGCATCGCCGACCGCATCACGGTGATGGTCAACGGTGCGGTCATCGCCTGCGACACACCGGACGCCGTGCGCAACAGTCCGGCGGTGCAAGTGGCCTACCTGGGCGAAGGCGGACTGGATGGCGAGGCCAGCCATGGCTGATTTCATCCTCGACGCGCGCGGCGTTCAGGCCTGGTACGGCAGCAGCCACGTGCTGCACGGTGTGGACCTGCAGATCGGACGCGGCGAAACCGTCGGCCTGCTGGGCCGCAACGGCATGGGCAAGAGCACGTTGATCCGCACGCTGCTGGGCCACGTCACGCAGCGCGACGGCGCCATTTTCGTGCGGGGCCACGATGTCTCGAAAGCCGCCCCGCACACGGTGGCGCGCCTGGGTGTTGCCTATGTGCCGGAAGGTCGGGGTGTCTTCCCCAACCTGACGGTGCGCGAGAACCTCGTGATGGCGGCCCGGCGCGGCCGCGACGGCCGCAACGACTGGACGTATGACCGCGTGCTGGCCACCTTCCCGCGCTTGCAGGAACGCATCCGCAACCTGGGCGCGGCGCTGTCGGGCGGCGAACAACAGATGCTGTCCATCGGCCGCGCGCTGATGACCCACCCCGACCTGCTGATGCTCGACGAAGCCACCGAAGGCCTGGCACCGTTGATCGTGGCCGAGATCTGGCGCGTCGTCGAACAGATACGCAGCGCCGGCATCGCCACGCTGATCGTCGACCGCGACTTCCGCCGCGTGCTGGCGCACAGCGACCGCGCGCTGCTGTTGCAGAAGGGGCAGACGGTGCTCAGCGGCGACGCCAAGGTGCTGCGCGACAGCCCACAGTTGCAGGCGCTGCTGGGGGTGTAGGCCAGCGCGTCAGTGCGCCGCAACCATCCCGTGCTGCCGTTTCAGCGCCGCCACCTCGGGCGACACGAAGAATTGCAGCAGCGCGCGGACTGCCTCGGGCTGCGTGCTGCGGCTGGCAATGGCGGCCGAGAAGGTTGTCGTGATCTGGATCTCGGGAGGCAGCGGCCCGACCACGGTGATGCCGGGCAGCGCCATCAATTCGCTCAATTGCTGAAAGCCCAGATCGACCTCGCCGCGCGCCACCAAGGCGCCCACCGGGATGCCGGGTGGCGCGGTGACGATGCGGCTGGCGATGGCGTCGGCGATGCCCCAGCGTTTGAACAGCAGGGCCAATTGCACACCGCTGGGCCCTGTCGAATAGCTCAAGCGCGGCGCGGCCAGCACAGCCGCCTTCACCGCCGCTTCGCTGGCGATGTCGGGCCGCACCGCGCCCGCGCGCACCGCCACCGCGACGCCGGAATCGACCACATCGACGCGGCTGCCCGCCACGATGTGGCCGGCGGTGGTGAGCTGCGCGATGGCGTTGGACGCCAGCACCACCGCGTCGAAAATCTCGCCGGCCTGCAGCCGTTTGGCGGCGTCAACGCCACCCACCGAGACCACATTCATCACCACGCCGGTCTGTGCCGTGTAGCGGGCCGCCAGATCGGCCAGCAGCAACTTGGTGGCCATCGAAGAAATCAGCTGCAGGGTGGGCTTGTTCATGCGGGGTGGGCGTGTGGCGTGGTGTGATGAGGTCGCCATTCTGGCGCGCCGAAGCGGCTGGACTGCTGCCCACTGTGGGCCCGTGACATAGTCGCCGCGATGCATGAAAAGTCCGCGACACCAGCCTCGGCTTCGGCCCCTGCGTCAACCTCTGTTTCAGCCCCCGCAACCGTCACCCTGCGCGAAGCATTCGGCTTCTGGTTGAAGCTGGGTTTCGTCAGCTTTGGTGGCCCGGCCGGGCAGATTGCGCTGATGCACACCGAACTGGTCGAACGCCGCCGCTGGATCAGCGAGCGCCGCTTTCTGCATGCGCTGAATTACTGCATGGTGCTGCCAGGCCCCGAGGCGCAGCAGCTCGCCACCTACATCGGCTGGCTGATGCACCGCAGCTGGGGCGGCGTCATCGCCGGCGGGCTTTTCGTGCTGCCTTCGCTGCTGATCCTGATCGCGCTGTCGTGGGTCTACATGGCCTTTGGCCAGGTGCCGGCGGTGGCCGGGTTGCTCTACGGCATCAAGCCGGCGGTGACGGCCATCGTCGTGGCGGCGGCCTGGCGCATCGGCACCCGGGCGCTGAAGAACCCGGCGCTGTGGAGCATCGCGCTGGCGGCCTTCGTCGCCATCTTCGCGTTGCAGTTGCCGTTTCCGATGATCGTGCTGGGCGCCGGTTTGATCGGCGTGGCCGGCGGCCGTTGGCGGCCGACCTGGTTTGCGCTGGGTGGCGGACATGGCGCGGCACACGCGTCGCAAGGCTCGGCCGTCATCGACGACAACACGCCCACACCCGCATACGCGCGCTTCACCTGGACGCGTTTTGCTCGCGTGCTGTTGTTGTTCCTGGCGATCTGGTCCGTGGCCCTCGGTGGGTTGGTGGCTTTGTGGGGCTGGCAGGGCGTGTACACGCAGATGGCCTGGTTTTTCACCAAGGCCGCACTGCTGACTTTTGGCGGTGCCTATGCCGTGCTGCCTTACGTCTACCAGGGCGCGGTGGAACAGGCGCACTGGCTGACGGCGCCGCAGATGATCGACGGCCTGGCTTTGGGTGAAACCACGCCCGGGCCATTGATCATGGTGGTGGCTTTCGTGGCCTATGTCGGCGGCTGGACGAAAGCCGTGCTAGGCCCCGACGCGCTGCCGCTGGCCGCTGCGCTGGCGGCGTGCATCGTCACCTTCTTCACCTTCCTGCCGTCTTTCCTGTTCATCCTGCTGGGCGGGCCTTTCATCGAGACCACGCACGGCCAGTTGAGGTTCACCGCGCCGCTGACGGCCATCACCGCCGCCGTGGTGGGCGTCATCGTCAACCTGGCCGTGTTCTTCGCCATCCACGTGCTGTGGCCGCAAGGTTTTGGGGGACGCTTCGACTTCGTTGCCGCTGCCATCGGTTTGGCAGCGGCCGTGGCGCTGATGCGCTTCAAGGTCGGCGTGATGACGGTGGTGGCGGTCTGCGCGGCGCTGGGTTTGTTGCTGGCCTGGCTGCGGCCCGCGCTGGGCTGACGGCGGCGCGTCAGCGCGGCGACGATCGTTCAGGGCGCATCGGCTGCCGCGCGCTTGGCGCCCAGATAGGTGTCGATGACGCGCGGGTCCACCGCCAATTCGCGGGCCGGGCCTTGCAGCACCAGGTCGCCGGTTTCCAGCACGTAGCCGTAGTCGGCCACTTCCAGCGCGGCGCGGGCGTTTTGTTCGACCAGCAGGATGCTGACGCCCGCGCTGCGCAACTGCGTGATGATGTTGAAGATGTCGCGCACGATCAGCGGGGCCAGGCCCAGGCTGGGTTCGTCCAGCATCAGCAAACGCGGCTGGCCCATCAGGGCGCGGGCGATGGCCAGCATCTGGCGTTCGCCGCCGCTCAGCGTGCCGGCCAACTGCGTGCGGCGTTCCTTCAAACGCGGGAACAGCGCGTAGGCTTTTTCAATGCCATCGCGCCACTGCGGCATGCGCCGTTTCAGCGGCCGCCAGCCGCCCAGCACCAGGTTGTCTTCAACGCTCATCGTGCCGAAGAGTTCGCGCTTCTCGGGCACCAGCGCCATGCCGCGCATCACGCGTTCTTCCAGAGGCAAATGCGCCAGATCATGGCCGTCGAAACGCAGGCCGCCGGTCTTCGGGAAGGTGGCCGGCAACAAGCCCATCAGCGCGCCCAGCATCGTGGACTTGCCTGCGCCGTTGGGCCCGATGACGGTGACGACCTGGCCTTCGGTCAGCTTCAGGCTCAGGCCCCGCAAGACCTCGGCCTTGCCGTAGCCGGCGTGCAGGCCGGTCACGTCCAAAAGGGTTTCAGCAGCAGCCATCTCAATGCTCCGTGCCCAGGTAAGCGGCGCGCACCGCCGGGCTGGCCTGCACTTCAGCGGGCGTGCCTTCGATCAGCCGGGTGCCGAACTCCATCACCACGATGCGGTCGGTCAGGTTCATCACGAAGTCCATGTCGTGTTCCACCAGCAGCAGGCTCAGGCCTTCGCTTTTCAACTGCCGCAGCACGATGGCCAGGGCTTGTTTTTCCTTGTGGCGCAGGCCGGCGGCGGGTTCGTCCAGCAGCAGCAGCGCCGGGTCGCTGGCCAGTGCGCGGGCTATTTCCACCAGGCGTTGTGGACCCAGCGCCAGGTTGCCGGCCAGCTCATCGGCCTGGTCGGCCAGGCCGATGCGCTGCAACTGCAGCATCGCCTCGTGCAGCGCGCGTTTTTCTTCGATGCGGTCCAGCCGCAGCATCGCCGCGAAGGCACCGGTGGTCGTGCGCAGGTAGGTGCCCAGCGCGACGTTTTCCAGCACCGTCATGTCGGGCACCAGCTTCACGTGCTGGAAGGTGCGGCTCAAGCCGCGCCGCGCCACTTCACGCGCCGGCAAGCCGTTGATCGGCCGTCCGCGCAGCAGCACCTGGCCGCTGGTCATGGGCAGCACGCCGCTGATGAGGTTGAAGGTGGTGGACTTGCCCGCACCATTGGGGCCGATGAGGCCAACGATGTCACCGGCGCGTATCGCAAAGCTGATGTCGTTGACGGCCACCAGCCCGCCGAAGGCCTTGCGCACGGCTTTGACTTCCAGCAGCAGTTCACCGCGCACCGGCTTGCTGCGCGTGGGCAGTGGCTGCGGTGAATCCGGTCGTTTGCCGGCCGGGGCGTTCTGAGCACCTTGGAGGCGTGCGCGGCGGCGCTGGGGCAGCCAGCGGCCGATCATCGGCCACACGCCGTCGGGCGCGAACTTCAGCACCATCACCAGCACCACGCCGAAGACGATGGTCTCGTAGCTGCCGGCGGTGCCGATCAACTTGGGCAGCCAGACTTGCAACTGGTCTTCGGTGAGCTTGACCAGCGCCGCACCGGTGAAGGCGCCCCAGACATGGCCCACGCCGCCGAGCACCGCCATGAAGAGGTATTCGATGCCGAACTTGATGCCGAAAGGGCTGGGGTTGACGCTGCGCTGCATGTGCGCGAACAGCCATCCCGACACGCTGGCCAGCTGCGCCGCAATGACGAACATCAGCACTTTGTAGTGGAAGGTGGAAGCCCCCATCGCTTCCGGCATGGTGGTGCCGCCGCCCCGGTTGACGTTGAGCGCGCGCATCACGCGGCCGGGCCGGGAATCGAGCATGTTCGTGATGCCCAAAGCCGCCGCCAAGGCGCAAAACCAGATCAGCAAGTAGACGCGGCGCTCGTCGTGCAGGCTGATGTCGAACAGGCTGATAGCGGGCACGCCCAGCAGGCCGTCGTACTTGCCCAGCGCGTCCAGATTGCCCATGGTGTAGTACAGCGCCAGGCTCCAGGCGATGGTGGCCAGCGGCAGGTAGTGACCCGACATGCGCAGCGTCAACCAACCCAGCAACAGCGCCACGGCGGCGGTGGCCAGCAGGCCCGCCAACAAGCCCAGCCACGGCGACAGGCCGAAGGCGGTGCACAGGTAGGCGCTGCTGTAGGCGCCGATGCCGGCGAAGGCCGCCTGACCGAAAGAGGTGAGCCCGCCGACGCCCGTCAGCAGGACCAGCCCCAGCGCGACAAGGCTGAACATGCCGATGTAGTTGAGCTGGGTGATCCAGAAATCGGGCACCGGCAAAAAGGGCAGGGCGGCCATGGCCGCAGCGAAGGCCGCGAAGCCGACGGCTCGCGGTGGGTAGGCAAGGGCCACGTCAATGTTCCTCGTGGTCTTTGTCGACGAAGGACCGCCACAGCAGCACCGGCAAGATGGCGGTGAAGACGATGACTTCCTTGAAGGCGCTGGCCCAGAAAGAGCCGAAGGACTCAAGCAGCCCGACACCGACGGCACCGGCCAAGGCCAGCGGAAAACTCGTCAGGCCGGCGAACACTGCCGCGACAAAGCCTTTCAGGCCGATCAGAAAGCCGCTGTCGTAGTAGACCGTGGTGCCGGGGCCTATCAGCAGCCCCGACAGCGCGCCGATGAAGGCGGCCATCGTGAAGCTGAGCGTGCCGGCACCGTCGGTGCTGATGCCCATCAGGCGCGCGCCAGTGCGGTTCACCGAGGTGGCGCGCAGGGCCTTCCCCGACAGCGTGCGGTCGAAGAAGACGAACAAGCCGACGATGAGCGCGGCCGACACGCCGAAGATGATCAGCGTCTGCCCGGTCACGGCCAATGCGCCGAAGCTAAAACGCGCGTCCCAGAAGGGCGGGTTGCGAAATCCTTCCGCGCCGAAGAAGAGCAGGCCCAGGCCGGTCAGTGCGAAGTGCACGCCAACCGAAACGATCAACAGCACCAGCACGCTGGAATTGGCCAACGAGCGGTAGGCCAGGCGGTAGACCAGCGGCCCCATCGGCGTGACCAGGGCCAGCGTCAAGGCGGCCTGCACCAGCAGCGGCGGCTTGCCCGGTGCCAGCCCGATCACCAACCCGGCGGCCAGCGCCGGCAACACCAGATGGCGCAGCAGCTCGCGCCCCAACCGCGCCGGCGCCCAGCGGTCGCGAATGGCCTGCACCACGTCCATCGCGGTGGCCAGCGCGGCCATCAACAGCAGCAGCCACACGGTGCCGGGCACGCGGCCATCCTGGAACAGCGCCATCGTCAACGCCCCGAAGGCGACGTACTCGCCCTGCGGGATGAAGATGATGCGCGTGACCGCGAACACCAGAACCAGCGCGATGGCCACCAGCGCGTAGATGGCACCGTTGGTGATGCCGTCCAGCCCCAGGATGCTGGCAATCGTGAAGTCCATATGACTGAAGCTGCGTGGGTGGGACGTGGTGTCGACCAAGGACCTTGCGCGGAACCGGCTTTGCCGGGCCGCAGCAAGAGCCCCCTCGGGGGGTAGCGAACGCTAGTGAGCTTGGGGGCTTACGTTCAGGGTTCCAGCTTCCAATCGCCGTTGACGATCTTCATCACCACGCCGGTGTCGGGACGGAAGCCCCAATGGTCGGTGGGCGTGTAGTCGATGACCCCTTGCGTGAGGGCCAGCGCGGGCGTCGATTCCAGCGCGTCTTTCAACGCCGCACGGAATTCGGGCGTGCCCGGCTTGGCCTTCTTCAAGGCGATGGGGATCACGCGGTCCAGCATCAGGTAAACGTCCCAGCCGTGCGCGGCGAATTGGTTGCGCGAACCGGCGCCGTTGATCGCTTCGTAGGCCGCGTTGAACTTCACGCCAGCGGCCTTGCTCAGGTTGCTGTCCGGCAATTGTTCGGCCACCACCACCGGGCCGGCAACGACAAACGTGCCTTCGACGGCCTGTTTGCCCAGGCGGATCAGGTCTTTGCTGGCCGCGCCGTGGGTTTGGTAGACCTTGCCTTTGTAGCCCCGATCGACCAGGCCCAGCTGCGGCATGGCGGCGCCGCTGCCCGAGGCCACGACGACCATCGCGTCGGGGTTGGCCGACGCCAACTTCAGCGCTTGCGCGGTGACGCTGGTGTCGCTGCGCGCGAAGCGCTCGGTGGCGACGAGCTTGATGCCGGCCTTGTCCAGCAAGGGGATCAGCGCCTGCAACCACTGTTCGCCGTAGGCGTCGGTGAAGCCCAGGAAGCCAACGGTTTTCACACCGTGTTTGGCCATGTGGTTGACCATCGGGATGGCCATCACGCCATTGCTCTGCGGCATGCGAAAGCTCCAGCCGTCCTTGCCGGGCGGCAGTCCGATGGGCGACAGCGCCAACTGAACGGTCTTGGTTTCGGCCGCCACTTCCGACATGGCTATCGCCACCGGCGTGATCACCGACCCGACGATGACATCGACCTTGTCTTCGCTGACCAGCCGGCGCGCGTTCTGCACGCCCTTGGTGGGGTCGGTGGCGTCGTCCAGGATCACCACGCGGACCTTCTCGCCGCAGATGGTGGCGGGCCACATCTTGATGCCGTTGCCGGCCGGTATGCCCAGGCCCGAACCGGTGCCGGTCAACGGCAGGCTGACGCCGATGGTGACGTCGGCGAAGGCGCCGGTGCTGGCCAGCAGGGCCGCTGCAGCGGCATGGGTGGTCTTCTTCAGGAACGTCATGTGGGTCTCCAGACGGTGGTTCGATGGTGGTTCAGGAACGGGCTTACGAACACAAGGCTCGGATGTCTTCGGGCACTGGTATCGCCTTGATGCGGTCGGCATTCTCAGGGTCCCGGATGCAGAAGGCACGCACTTCGGTGCCCTCGCACAACAGCGTGTCGCCGCGCTTCACCACATGGCGGTGGCGGAAGGTCTTGGCCGACCATTCTTCGACGCTGCTGTGGATTTCTATCGTTTCGCCGTAGGTGGCGGGGCGCTTGAACGTCGTGTTGATTTCCAGCAGCGGCGTGCCGATGATGCCGCGCGACTTCACCAGCTCTCGCCACGGCGGCACACCGCAGGCCATGAAGAAAGCCAGCGAGGCTTCGTCCATCCAGCGGCTGAAATTGGGGAAGAAAACGATGCCGGCCGGGTCGCAATCGCCGAACTGCACGTGCACCGTGTAGATGTGGACTTTGCTCGTGCTGTTGCTCGTGCTGTTGCTCGTGCTGTTGCTCAGGGTGTCGGTCATGTTGGCGCCGTGTTCTCGATCATCTTCCGCGCCAGCCCCAAAATGTGCACATCGTCCAAGCGGTTGAAGCAACCTTTGCGTATGGCGGGGGTCATTCCTTACTCGGCTTTCTTGACTTTGGCGGCGCGGCCTTCCAGGAAGGCGCGCACGCGCGACTTGGCGGCTTCGTCGCCCTGCGCGATCGAAGAAATCATCGATTCCATGAACAGGCCTTCGGCCGGTGCCAGTTCGGCTATGCGCGGCAGCGCCTGCGTGATGGCGTAGTTGCTCAGCGGCGCGTTGGTGGCGATCTTGCTGCCCAACTCCAGCGCCTTGGCCAGGCCCGCGCCATCGGCAACGCGGTAGTTGCTGATGGCAAACGCCTGGCCTTCGTCGGCGTCGAAAACGCGGCCGGTCAACATCATGTCGGTCATGCGCGCGACGCCGATCAGGCGGCTGATGCGCACCGAGCCGCCGCCGCCGACGAAGATGCCACGCGTGCCTTCGGGCAGTCCGTAGAAGACGCTGTCTTCGGAAACGCGCAGGTGGGCCGCCGAGGCCAACTCCAGCCCGCCGCCCACCACTGCGCCGTGCAGCACGGCGATGACCGGCACGGGGCCGTACTGAATGGCGTCGAAGCAGGCGTGCCAGGCGCGCGAATGCTGCATGCCTTCGGTGACGTCGCGCTCGGTCACCTCGCTCAGGTCCAGGCCGGCGCAGAAGTGCTGGCCCTCGCCGCTGATGACGGCCACGCGGATGTCTTTGGGCAGGTTCAGCCACAGCGTGTGTATCTGCGTCAGCAAGGCGTCGCTGATCGAATTGCGCTTGGCCGGGCGGTTCAGGCGCACGTGCAGCACGGAGCCGGCCTGTTCCAGCTTCAGCATGTTCAGGGCCGCAAGCACCGGTGGCGCGTCGCTGAGAGGGATGAAGGTGGTGCTCATTGGACAGAACTCATGGCGGAAGAACTCAAGGTTGGATGACGCGGGCGTCGGCCGGCGTGGCGTACAACGCTTCGACGTCGGCCGCGCGGCGGGCCAGCACCAGCCGCTGGTTGACGTAGCCCTTGTCGGTGATTTCACCGGCGGCCGCGCTCGGGTTGTCGGGCAGCAGCAGGGCGCGGGTGGGCGTTTGCGACGAGCCGGCGTGTTCGGACTTCAGCGTGTTCAAAGCGGCGCGCACGGCGGCCTGCATCGCGGCCGCCGGCAAGGCGCGGCCGGCTTCGCTGAGAAAAACCAGCGCGCCGATCTCGCTGCGGTCGTGGCCAGTGATGACCACGTCTTGCGCGTACGGCGCCAGCGCCGACACCACCTTCACGCGCAAGGTGCCCACGCTGACCCAGGTGCCGCTGGTCAGCTTGAAGTCTTCGGCAACGCGGCCGTTGAAGACCACGCCTTGCAGCGGGTCGGCGTCGTCCAGCAGGTGGCCAGCGTCGCCGATGCAGTAGTAGCCGTCTTCGTCGAAGGCGGCTTGCGTGGCTTCGAGGTTGTTGCGGTAGCCTGGAAAAATATGGTCGCCCTTGATGCGCATTTCCAGCTTGCCGCCGGGGCCGGCAACCGGGATGAACTTCAGGCTGGCGCCATGCAGAGGCAGGCCGATGACGCCCGGGCCGTCCACGTGCCAACTGGCAAAGGTGATGGCTGGCGCGGTCTCGGTGCTGCCCCACGAGGTGGTCAGCCACAACGGTTCGTCACGCACCTTCGCGGCCACCGCTTCCAGCCGCTTCCAGGTGGACAGCGGCATGCCGGCACCGGCGTAAAACACCATGCGCAGCGGGCCGAAGAAGCGGCGCGCCAGGGCCTCGTCGGCTTCCAGCGCGGGCAGCATCATTTCGTAGCCGCGCGGCACGTTGAAGTAGACCGTGGGCTGCACTTCGCGCAGGTGCTGGATGGTTTTTTCGATGACGCCCGGCAGCGGCCGGCCGTCGTCGATGTACAGCGTGCCACCGGCGCGCATCACGATGTTCACGTTGTGGTTGCCGCCGAAGGTGTGGCTCCACGGCAGCCAGTCCAGCAGCACCGGCTTTTCCACGTCCAGGAAACGCAGCGTCTGAGCCAACATCTGCTGGTTGGCGCAGAGCATGCGGTGGCTGTTGATGACCACCTTGGGGTGGCCGGTCGAGCCGCTGGTCAGCAGGTATTTGGCGTGGGTGTCGGGCGTGATGGTGGCGTAGGCCTGCATAACGGCTGGCGTTTCCGCCGTGGCCAGCAAGCGGCTGAAGGGCAGGGCGCCGGGGTGTTGATCGGCACCGCTGCTGAACACCGCCACGGCGCTGATGCCGGCGTCGACCAGCGCCGGGCCGTAGACCGCCGCGTCCGAGGCGTAGACCACGCCGGGGTCCAGCGTTTGCAAGATGCCGTGGATGCGGCTGTAGTCGCCGCCGGCCAGCCGGCAGTAGCCGCTGGACACGGTGCACACGGCGCGACCGATGTGCATGCCGGCCAGCAGCAGCAACAGATGGTCCAGCGTGTTGTCGGACAGCACGACGACGGGTTTGTTCGCCGGCACGTTCAGGTTCAGCAGGCCCTGCGCCACAGCGCCGACCTGCTGCCGCAGTTCGCCCCAAGCCAAGCGGCGCCAGCCGCCTTCTTTCTCACCTTTGTCTGCGGACACGGGTTCGGCAAAAGCGATGGCGTCGGGCGTTTGCGCGGCCCACTGTTCCAGCCACTCGCCGACACAGCGCGAATAGGGCGCCAGCGGCTCGGGCGAACGCAACTCGAAGGCCCCGCCGCCCAGATCGGTCTTCAGCACGCTGCGCGGGGCCAGCATGCGCGGGTCGTTCAGAAAGGGCATCGCTGTGGCGGTCACCGTCGGGTCTCCATCGGCATGAACCTGCTGTCGGTCACGTTCCAGCTTTTCCATACACATGTGTATGTGCTTGACGCGATCGTAGGTCGGCGCGCGCCATTGCGCATTCGGGTTTGCACCGGGTTCCATACAGCAGTGCATGGCGGCATCGTCAAGGCATGACAGCCGCCCGCCCAACGCTCACCCCCGAAAACTGGATCGAAGCGGCCACCACGGTGCTCGTCGATCAAGGCATCGACCATGTGCGCGTGGACACGCTGGCCGGCCAGCTGGGCGTCACGCGCGGCAGCTTCTACTGGCACTTCCGCGACCGCGAAGACCTGCTGCGCCGGGTGCTGCAGGCCTGGGCTGAACGCGCCACGGCGCAACTCACGCGCCGCCTGGAAAACGCGCGTGACGACCCGCGTGAGCAGTTGCGCGACGTCATCTCGCTGCCCTTTCGCGGCCGCGCGGCGGCCAAGGCGGCGCGCATCGAACTGGCCATACGCGCCTGGGCGCGGCGTGACGACATGGCCCGGCAGGCCGTGGACGAGGCCGACGCCAGCCGCATCAACTATCACGCCGAGATCTTCCAGGCGTTGGGTTTTGCGCGAGCCGAAGCGCAGATGCGCGCCTTCGTGCTTTACAGCTACGAGGTGGCCGAATCGCTGATGAACCGCCAGGGCACGGCGGCCGACCAACAGGCGCGCCGGGCCTTCGTTGAACGCTTGATGCAGCAGACGCTGAGGGTCTGACGGGGCTGCGCAAGCGGGGTGGGCGCATTAGCATCCGCCGACCTCGAACAGCCCAAAGCCGGAGACTTCCCCTGTACCCCACCAAGACCTTGCTGCAGCGCGGCCTGCGCGCCGGCGCAGCCCTGTTGTCTGCTTTCTGCCTGCTGGTTTTTGCCGGCACCGCGCAAGCCGAAACCAAGCCCAATCGCACCGACTTGGGCAATGAAGCAGCGCGCACTTTCTTGTGGGTGGGCAACAGCTTTTTCTACTACAACAACAGCATGCATGGCCACTTCGGCAACCTGGCTGCGGCGGCTGACCCGAAAGCCGGTTGGCGCGGTGTGTCGCTGACCATCAGCGGCTCGGGCCTGGACTGGCATGACGTCGAGTCCTACTTGCGTCCCAATGGCATCGGCCGGTATTCATTCATCGCCAACAACGAGATCCGCTTCAACGGCGCGGGCCGTCAATTCGACGGCGTGATCATGATGGACTGCAGCCAGTGCCCCATCCACCCGCAACTGAAACCGGTGTTCCACGAGTTCGTCAAGAAGGACGCCGAGATCGTTGTGAAGAACGGTGCGCGGCCGGTGCTCTTCATGTCCTGGGCCTACAAGGACAAGCCCGAAATGACGGCACAACTGGCCGAGCAGTACACCGTCGCCGGCAACGCCAATGACGCGCTGGTGATACCCGCTGGCCTGGCTTTCGCGCGCGCCATCGCCGGGCGGCCAGAGCTGGAGCTTTACCAGCCTGACATGCGCCACCCCACGCTGCCCGGCACCTACCTTGCCGCCTGCACCACCTGGGCCGCGCTGAGCAAGAAGTCGCCGGTCGGCAACAGCTACACGGCAGGCCTGGCGCCCGAGTTGGCGGCTTATTTGCAGAAGACGGCCTGGGACACGGTGCAGGCCTATTACGCACGCTGATCACACGATCTCTCTGCACCAGGAAAACCCATGCCTCTTTTAAATCTCCGTCCCAACCGTTGGCTGCTGTGCACCTGGGCGCTGGGCACCGCACTGGCTGCCGGCGACAGTTTGGCCGCCGACATCCCCACGCCCAAGACCGGCACTTACGTGGCACGCGATTTCCGCTTCCACACCGGTGAAGTCCTGCCCGAGTTGAAGCTGCACTACACCACGGTGGGCGAGCCCAGTGGTGAACCGGTGCTGGTGCTGCACGGCACGGCGGGCAGCGGCACGGCCATGCTGGGCCAGGCTTTCGCCGGCGAACTGTTTGGCCCCGGCCAGCCGCTGGACGCGCGGCGCTACTTCATCATCCTGCCCGACGCCATCGGCACCGGCAGATCCAGCAAGCCTTCAGACGGCCTGCGCGCCAAGTTCCCGGCCTACAACTACGACGACATGGTGCAAGCGCAATACCGCCTGCTGACCGAACACCTGGGCGTGCAGCATTTGCGTCTGATCATCGGCAATTCGATGGGCGGCATGCAGACCTGGATGTGGGCGCAGAACTACCCCGATCGCATGGACATTGCGGTGCCGATGGCGTCCATGCCCACGGCCATGTCGGGCCGCAACTGGATGCTGCGCCGGCTGATCACCGATTCCATCCGCAACGACCCGGAATGGCAGGGCGGCAATTACACGAAACAACCGCGCAGCGCGCACGTGGCGG
>JBBQAI010000189.1:0-5132 GCA_038316205.1 Burkholderiales bacterium | reverse complement strand
GCAGCGTCAGCACCATGCTCACGCCCTTGACGACGCTGGCGCTGAACGCCGCTGCGGCCACGGTCGGCGCCAGCGGTACGCTCGATAGCGCTGCCTTCAGCACCGCCGCTGCCCAGTTGCTGGCCGCCTTCAACCTGCCTGCCACGCTGAACATCAGCACCACGCTGCCGACCTTCGGCAATGGAATCAACAGCTACGGCACGGCGCTGACAGCCATTTCGCGCATGGTGGCCAACGGCAGCACGCTGGCCAGCATCCTGGCGGCCACGCAACCGCAGGCGCTGGCCGCGGCTTACGCCGCAGCGGCCAATCCAGCGCCGATTGCCAGCGGCACGCCCAGCGCCAGCGGCACGGTCACCGCCACAGGCGCGGTGGCTGGCAGCATTACGCCGCAGGCCACGGGCTACGAGATCACCGTCTCAGCCAACACCATTGCACACCGCTTCTTCCTGAGCCCGGTGGCCGTGGTCGGCGTGCCCAACGGCACATCCACCGCAGAGGTGCTGGTAGGGCGCACCTTCAATGTCGACGGCACCATCACCACGACTGTCAGCTATGCCGACCCGCGCGTGAGTCTGATGCCTGCCGGCTGTGATGTGCGCGTGTCCACCACCTGCGGCGTCACCATCAGCACCCCAGCCGGTTCCACGCGCCCGGTGACGATCAGGCTGGACAACACGCCACTGGTGGGCGGCGGCACACTCAACGGCACGCTGGTCGGCGATACGCCGGGTGCACTGTGGAGCCCGGCCGAGCTGCCTCGATCTACCGACGGCGCCATTGCCATCAATGGCGTCATCACTTCGGTCACCACGGGCACTGTCTCGACGGTCTCGGCGGGTGGGAACACGCAGGTCTCGATCACCCTGCGGCTGGCTGACGGATCGCAAGTGGTCGCCGGCCGCACCAACGCCCTGCCGTTCAGCGTGACGCGCCTCGTGTTTCCCGCCACCCTCCAGCAATGCGCAGCGTCTTGCAACGTAACGCTGACCGAGTCGGCTGAAGGCTTTGCGGTCGCCTTCGCCATTACGCCGCTCAGCGGCGGGGTCACGCTGAGCCAGAGTGTCTTTATCGGTAAGACCCAAGGCAGCCTGACCAACAACGGCAACCTGGGCACCTTGACGCCGCTCAGCGACGCGGTCCAGGCTGTCAACGACAGCCGCTCTACGACCTTCATCGGGCCCGGTTCGACAGCGCCCGGCGAGATTGGCTATCTCCAGGTGACGGTGCGCGCAGGCCGCGTCACTGCAGCCAACGCCACCAGCGCCAACGCTGCGTCGTACCAGTGCGGCGACGCGCTGGCTGTGCTGGGCTACCCGGCCTGCAGCGGCATCACCGTGGGGGGCAACGGACGCAGCTTCACCTTCACCAACGCCACGCTGGCCGGCGGCGACTTCAGAGCTTCTAAAACCAATGTAGCCTTCAACGGCACGCTCACCGCCAAGGGGCGCTGAACATGAACAAGAAAACCTCAAAGCGCAGCTTCAAGTGTCTGGCTGCAACGCTTGCATTCAGTGCTCTGCTACCGCTGGCCGCGCAGTCCAAAGACGACCCAACGCCTGTCACCCTGGACGCCAGCTTCAAGGCCAGCGAACAAGCCAACAGGCTGTTCCGCGTGGCCGAAGGCAAGGCGCTGAAAGATGTGAAGAAAGTGGCCGTGCCGCTGTTCTCGGTCGAGTTCGTCATTGCCGACGCCCAGCGGGCCGAAACCTCGGGTTTTGCGGCTGGCGGCCGCGCCTCCTCCACCCTGGCCTACACGCTCAAAGGCGTTGACGAGGCCGACTTCCAGGCCATCACGACGACGCTGTACGAACGCTTCCTGGCAGACCTGAAAAGCGCGGGCATCGAGGTGGTGCCCTATGAGCAGGTGGCTGCATTGCCGAGCTTCAAGAAGCTGGCGGCCGGTGGCGTGCCGTCGCCCATCAAGAGCGACTCGGTCATCACCGTCGCGCCGCCGGGGATGCCGATCTACGGCTTCAACAAGGTCCAAACCGGCGGCACCGGCAGCGGCTCGGCGTTGTTCGGCGCGCTGTCGCAGATGGGCGCCGGGTTTGGGGCCATCGGCGCGGTCATGGACACGGTAACGTTGCAGCAGGAGTTGGGTGCGGTCGTGATCGAGGTGCAGATGAAGGTCAACTTCGTCCAGCTCACCAACAACAACAAAGGCTTCTTAGGACGCATGGCGAGCAGCGCGTCGGTGGACAGCAAGGTGCAGCCTTCCGTGGGCAGTGCGACGTTCAGCGTGATGTCGGCCACCCGGGGTACGCTGACGCTGACCCAGCCGCTGGCCCTGGACGCAGCGGCGTTCAGCGACGTGCGCAAGAAAGAATCCTCGACTGGAGAAAAGGCGGGGTTGGTGGCCGTGGCGGTGCTGGGTGCGCTCATTGGCGGTGGCAACAGCAGCACCCGCGACGACATGGAAGCCGTGGCCGACCCTGCCAAGTACCGTGACATCGTTGGCACTGGCCTGGGCACGGTGACGCAGATGTTCGTGCAGCGTTTACGGGCCGGCGAATAACGCTTCACCGATAATCGTCGAGCCATGTGTCGATGGCGCCCTGGCCCGACCCGTCCCGATGAACCTACCCGCCGCCCGCTGGGCCGACATCAAGGCGCTGTTCGACGCGACGGTCGATCTGCCGCTCGTTGCGCGGCAGCCGTTGATTGGGGCCTCCCGACTGGCCCCGGAAGCGCTGGCCGAGTTGCGCAGCCTGCTGGCCCACCATGACGAAGTGGCCCAAGGACAGGTCTTCATGGCCGTCAACGCCGCCCAAGCGCTGGCCGAAGCGCCGGCGCAAGCGGCGCATGTCGGACAGCGGCTGGGGGCCTGGGAGGTCGTGCGTGCCATCGGCGCCGGCGGCATGGGCGAGGTCTTCGAGGCCCGGCGTGCCGATGGCAGCTACGAAGGCCGGGCCGCGGTGAAGCTCTTGAAACGCGGCATGGACAGCGCCGCCGTGCTGCGGCGCTTCGCCCTGGAACGCCAAGCCCTGGCGCGCTTGAGCCACCCGCACATCGCCCGCTTGCTCGACGCCGGCGCCAGCGACCAAGGCCTGCCGTACTTCGTGCTGGAGTACGTGGACGGCCGGGCCATCGACCAGGCGATGCCGGGCCTGGCGTTGCGCGAACGATTGCGCCTGTTCCTGCAGCTGGCCGATGCCGTCGCCCATGCCCACCGCAACCTGCTGGTGCACCGCGACCTCAAGCCCAGTAACGTTCTCGTGGACGCGCATGGCCAGGTCAAGCTGCTGGACTTCGGCATCGCCAAGGCACTCGACCCGTTCGAAGGATCGGAAGGCAACGATGGCGGCACGACGGTTGGCGGCCAACGCCCCTACACGCCCAACTACGCCAGCCCCGAGCAGGTGCGTGGCGAACCGGTCAGCACGGCCACCGACATCTACAGCTTGGGCGTCTTGTTGTACCAGATGCTGACCGGTACACGGCCGACTGGCCGCAACGCTGCCAGTCCGGCGGACGCCGCGCGCAGCGTTCTGGAAGACGAACCCACCCGGCCCAGCCGATTGAGCGCGCGTGAGGCCGTTGATCCGCAATGGGTCAAAACGCGCAAGTCGCTGGAAGGCGACCTCGACAATATTCTGCTCAAGTCGCTGGAAAAGACACCCGAGCGCCACTATGCCAGCGTCGATGCCATGGTGGCCGACGTGAGCGCCTTTTTGCAGGGCCGCCCGGTCAGTGCGCGCGCTGCCAGTCCGCGGTATCTGCTGTCGAAGTTCGTTGCGCGCAACCGTGCCGCCGTCTGGACCGGCGCCGTCGGCGCGCTGGGCCTGGCTACAGCGCTGGGGGCAACGCTGTTGCAAGGCCGCCTGGCTGCTGCGCTGGGGGTTGCGCTGCTGGCCGTGGCTTCCGTGCTGGCGCTGCTGCAGGCGCGTCGCGCTGCGACCGCACGCGACGCTGCGACGCTGGCCAGCGACGAAGCGCGCGCCCAGCTCGACCGGGTCAAGCGCATCACCACCGAACTCGTCTTTCGCTACGGTGACACGGTGACGCACATGCCCGGTGGAGCGCAGGCGCAGGAGGCGATGCTGCGCAACATCGTCACCCTGCTGGAACCGACCGTGCAAGGCAGCGACGACCTGGACCTGCTGGCCACGATGGCGTCGGTGCTGGGACGTCTGGCCGAGATCCAGGGCAACAGCGCCGTGGCAGCGCGCGAGCGTGCGGATGAGGCCACCGCCACCGCCGAGCGCGCGTTGGCACTCGCCGAGCGCGCCTGGGCGCAACGCCAGGGCGACTGGCGGTTTGCCAGCTGGCATATCCGGACGCTGATCGTGCGCGGGCATTTGCTGCGCTCGCGCGGGCAGATCAATGAGGCGCGCGCCGTGCTGGAACTGGCGGCCACGCGTGCAGCGGCGGCGCTGTCTTTGCAGCGCGATGGCGAGGGCCACATGTACATGGGCACCGGCCTGGCCAACGTGCGCGGCGAACTGGCCCTGCTGCTGGACCACCCCGTGTTGCCCAGCTTCGGTGACAGCGATCAAGCCCTGGTCGAGCACCGGCTGGCCGAGCAGGCGCTGCGTGCGCTGCTGGCGCGAAAAGAAGACCTGGCGCTGCTCGACCGCAACGCGCCGCCCGGCGAGCAGTCGAGCGAGGCCTATCTCACACACCAGGTGGGCACCATCATCGGCAGCCGCGCCTTGATCCATCTGCGCGCCGACCGGCTGGACGAAGCGTTTACCGAGATTGAAGTAGCGATGCGCCTGCGGCACCGCAACATCGAGCGCGAACCACGCAATGTGTGGTGGCGCCATGGCCTGATGGCCGAAGCCAACACGTTTGCGATGTGCCTGCTGCGGCTCGGTCGCGCGTCCGAAGGCCTGGCAGCGGCCACCCTGGCCTGGGAGACGATGCAGGCGCTCGCGCGTGACGAAGGTGAGCAAAGCAAGTGGGCGACGCCGGCCACCCGCAGCCTGGTCGGTCCACAGTACGGCTGGGCACTGCTGGCCACCGGCCGGCCGCGCGAGGCCATCGAGGTGCTCGAGCCGACTCTGGACTACTGGCGAGGCGAGGCCGGCACTGATGCCGAACGCAAAGTGGCACAGCTGCAGCAGCACCTGGATGCAGCCAGGTCTGCCGTGTCGGCTTGACGAATGCGGCGCGCCGCAACTTCATCG
>JBBQAI010000012.1:0-58259 GCA_038316205.1 Burkholderiales bacterium | reverse complement strand
CGATACCCAATGGTCTGGCGCGGGTCTGGATCACCTCTATGGTCTGCGGATGGCAGTCGCCGGCCACGATAAACACATTGCTTTTGCTCTTGACGCTGCGCCTGGCCAGCGTCATGGCCTCGGCCGCGGCCGTGGCCTCGTCCAGCATCGACGCATTGGCGATGGCCATGCCGGTGAGGTCGCAGACCATGGTCTGGAAGTTGACCAGCGCCTCCATGCGGCCCTGCGAGATCTCGGCCTGGTAGGGCGTGTAAGCCGTGTACCAGGCCGGGTTCTCCAGGATGTTGCGCAGGATGACGCCAGGCGTGTGCGTGCCATGGTAGCCCTGGCCGATGTGGCTCTTCAACACTTGATTCTGCGCGGCCACGGCCTTGAGTTCGGCCAGTGCAGCGGCCTCGGTCAACGGTGGTGGCAGGTCCATCGGCTTGTTGCGCGCGATGGCGCGCGGCACGATGGCCTCGATCAGCGCGCGACGTGTGAAGTTGGGGACCTGCGCGCCGATGACGGACAGCATGTGCGCTTCATCATTTGCGTACGGACCGATGTGGCGGGCAGCGAACTCGGTGGCGTTTTCCAGTTCGCCCAGGGGCTTCAGAGCAGGCATCAACATGGGCAGCTTTCGTTCAGACCGTCTTCAACAGTGCGTCGTAGCCCGCGCCGTCCATCAGCTGTTCGTACTCGGCCAGGTCGCTGAGGTGCACCTTGAAGAACCAGCCGTTGCCCAGCGGGTCGGTGTTGGCCAGGGCCGGGTCGGCGCGGAGGGCTTCGTTGACTTCCACCACCTCGCCGCTGACCGGCATGTACAGGTCGGCAGCGGCTTTAACTGACTCAACCACGCCGGCAATCTCGCCCTTCTTGTAGCTGCGGCCAACCTCGGGCAGATCGACAAACACCACATCGCCCAGCGCGTCCTGCGCGTGGTGGGTGATGCCGACGACGGCGGCTTCGTGGTCTTCGATGTTGATCCACTCGTGATCGGGGGTGTACATGGTGGTCATGGGCGGGCTCCAGTTGGTTCGGCGGTTGTTTCGGCAATCGTGACGGGAATGTTCAGCGCTTGTAGCCGTTGGGCGTGAAGGGCATGCTGGCGACGCGCATCGGGTAACGCTTGCCGCGCACTTCGGCCTGCACCTCGTGGCCGACGATGGCGTGGTTCAGCGGCAAGTAGGCCATGGCGATGCAGGCGTTCACGGTCGGCGCCAGCGTGCCGCTGGTGGCGGTGCCGATGGCGTGACCCTGGCCGTCGAAGAGCGCCGTGCCTTCGCGCACCGGCACGCGTTCCAGGCCGATCAAGCCCACGCGCTTGCTGGGCGCGGCACCTGCCAGTTGCGCTTCGATGACGTTCGCGCCAGGGTAGCCGCCGGCGCGTGCGCCACCGGGGCGTCGCACCTTCTGGATGGCCCAGTTCAGGCCGGCTTCGATGGGGCTGGTGGTCTCGTCGATGTCGTGGCCGTAGAGGCACATGCCGGCTTCCAGGCGCAGCGTGTCGCGCGCGCCCAGGCCGGCCGGCTGCACCTCGGGCTGGGCCAGCAGTGCCACGGCCAGCGCCTCGGCCTGTTCCTGCGGCACCGAGATCTCGAAGCCGTCTTCACCGGTGTAGCCGCTGCGCGTGACGAAGCATTGCGCGCCAGCCAAATCGAACACGCCACCGGTCATGAAGACCAGCCTGGCCACGCCGGCGTTCAGCCGCGCCAGCGCGTCCACCGCCTTGGGGCCCTGCAGCGCCAGCAGCGCGCGCTCGGGCATGGGCTCGACCTGACAACGGTGGCCGATTTGGCTTTGCAGGTGGGCGATGTCGGCCGCCTTGCAGCCGGCGTTGACCACCAGGAACAGGTCCCCGAAGCCGGCGCCGGGTTCGGGCTTGACGACCATCAGGTCGTCGAGCAAACCACCGCTGCTGTTGGTGAACAGCGCATACCGCTGCTTGCCGACGCCCAGGTCGATGATGTCCACCGGCACCAGCGTTTCCAGCGCCGCCGCGGCGTCGGCACCGACCAGGCGCAACTGCCCCATATGGGACACGTCGAACAGCGCGGCCGAGTTGCGGCATTGCTTGTGTTCGGCCATCAGCCCGGCGGGGTACTGCACCGGCATGGCGTAGCCGGCGAAAGGCACCATGCGGGCGCCCAGGCGCACGTGCAGGTCGTGCAGCGGGGTCTGCAGCAGGGCGGTGTCGAAAGGGGTGTCGGAAGGGAAGGCTGTCATGGCGGATTCCTGTGAGGGCGTCGACGCGGCGCACCTTCCAAGAAGGTGCGCCGAGAGGCCCTCGCTGTCCGCTTTACCTGAGAGATTCGGTGTTGCCCCGACCAGCTACTTGCGCACAAGATTTCGTGTGCGCTTGCAAGCCGGTTGGCAAACCTTGCCCCTTCGGTGGGCCTCTCACACACGCGGTACGCGGGTGCGTCGGGCCTCTCTCCAGTGAGGAAGAAATCAGTCCTTTTGCCTGAGCGTTCGCGGGCGGTTTGCACCGGTCCCTGCGCCTTCGGCGGCTTCCTTCGGCTTGCGTTTGCACGCAGGCTTCGTGAGGCTCTCTCCTGACGGAGATCAGTGTAGCAGCGGGGTGGTGCCGACCCGCTGCAGACCTGCGGCTGCCGACCCACGCCCTGCGTGACGGCTGCTGGCCGCCTGCGGGCCGGCACCTGGCCTGCCGCGCCGTCACGGCATCATGTCGGCACTTCACACCCCGAGTTGCCATGACCGCTGCCACCGATTTCAGCCGCCTGATGGCCGGCCACCGATCCGTTCGCCAGTACCGCGACGAGCCGATACCGGCTGGCCTGATCGACCGCGTGCTCACCGAGGCGCTGCAGGGTTCGTCGTCCAGCGGCAACCTGAACATGGTCTCGGTCGTCAAGACGCAAGACCCGCTGCGCAAGGCCCATCTGCAGGGGCTTCACTTCGATCAACCGATGGTGGGGCAGGCCCCGCTGGTGCTGACCTTCTGCGCTGACAGTTTCCGCACGCGCACCTGGCTGGCGCAGCGCGACGCGCGGCTGGGCTTCGGCGATTTGATGACTTGGCATGTGTCGGCCTTCGACGCCATCATCCTGTCGCAGACGGTGGCGCTGGCGCTGGAAAGCCACGCCCTGGGCATTTGCTACATGGGTACCACGCTGCACAGCATGGGCGCGATCGCCGAATTCCTGGAGCTGCCCGACCACTGCCTGCCCGTCACCAGCATGGTCGTCGGCTGGCCGGCTGAGGCGCCGCCGCAGCGCGACCGTTTGCCCGGCACCGCGTGGATCCACGAAGAGTGCTACCACCGGCCCACGCCGGCCGACATCGACCTGAATTTCGGGCTGCGCGAAGCGCGCGGTCGCGAGCGTTACTTGCAGTTGTCGCCCGAGATGGCGGCGCGCTGGACAGCGCACGGCATCACCTCGCTCGCGCAGTTCTACACCAGCAAAATCAAGTACGACCCGGACCAGTTCGCCGTCGATTCGGCGGCGCTGGAAGCCCTGATGCGCGAGCGCGGTTTTCTGGTTTGAGGGCCGCGCGGCCCCGTTTCAAAAACCGACTTCCAGGCTGATCTGCGGCCCCAGCAATTTGAACTCGGCGCTGTCGTTGGTGTAGGCAAACGCGCCCAGGCTCTGCGTGATCTTGACGTTCATCCAGCGCAGGTTCGCACCCAAACTGGCGTTGCCGCCGAAGCGCCAGTTGGCGCCGACGTTCACCTGGCGGTTTTGGGGTCCGACCTCGAAGCGCCCCTGCAGCCGCAGCGTGGGGCTGAGCGCGTGTGATGCGAACAGGCCCAGGCTGGCTTGCGCGTCGGCGTGGCCATCGTTCAGCAGCATTTGACTGGCGCCTTTCACATCCAGATCGTAGTTGCTGATGATCCCGCCGAAGTTGACGCCGAATTCCGTGGCGTCCTGTCGAAGCAGGGTGTAGCCGCCTGCGATGCGCAAGGCCGTCAGGGTCATCCGCGTGTTGACGCTGCTGCCGGCCGCGTAGGCACTGCCGTAGGCGTTGATGTCTCGGCGCAATTTGACGTTGCTCGCGGTGCGGCGCTGTTCCAGGTATTCCAGGTCGAAGCGCCAGTTCTCGCCGATGCGCCGCATGAAAGCGAGGCCCCAGGTGGGTGGGTTGCGCGGCAAGCCGAAATCGTCCTCGGCGCTGGCGGTGGTGCCCGGCTTGTTCGTGTACCCATCGTCGGTGCGTGTGTCTGAGCTGGTGCGGGGCAGGAAGCCTTGCAGCTGGAAGGTCGTGCGCGGCTCGGGCCAGGCGGTGCTGCTGCTGGTGCTGGTGCCTGATGTCGGGGCGCGGGTAGGCGTCGTTTGTGCCTGCGCAGCGCCTGGCGCCAGCCAACAGGCCAGCAAAGTGGCGGCGAAAACGGCGGAGGAGCTTCGCGTGGCCGTGCCTGCGGTGGTCATCTTCATTTTGGGGGCGGGCCGCAAGGGCGCCTGAGCAAAGACAGCGAACACTGTAGTGGCTGCCGCGGCGGGTGCCATCCGCCTTCGGGTTGAGTGCCGACCCGCAACCAGGCGTTCAAAGTTGCACCGCTGGCTCCGTCTGGCGGGCCGGCAGGTGGCGCAGCAGCACCGCGCGCAACTCGGCTTCGTTGAAGGGTTTGGCCAGGTGTTCGTCCATGCCGGCGGCCAGGCTGCGCTCGCGGTCGCCCTGCAGGGCGTTGGCGGTCAGCGCGACGATGGGCCGTGCGCGCAGGCCGTGTCTGCTCTCGTGCTCGCGGATGCGCGCCGTGGCCTCGAACCCGTCGAGGCCCGGCATCTGGCAGTCCATCAGGATCAGGTCGAAGGTCTCGGCGGTGGCGCGTTCGACGGCCTGCAAACCGTCGGTCACCGTGGTCACTTCGACACCCTGGCGGCGCAGCCAGGCCTCGGCGACGATGGCGTTCACGGGGTTGTCTTCGACCAGCAGAACGCGGCCCGCACTGTCGCTGGGCAGCGCTGCAGCAGCGGGCGAGGTGGCGTCTGCTGCTGGACTCAACGCCTCGGGCAGCGCCACATCGATGCGGAAACGCGCGCCGCCTTCGGGCGCTGCCTCACAGGTCAATTCGCCAGCCATCGCGCGGACCAGTTCTCGCGATATCGACAGCCCCAGGCCCGTGCCGCCGTGCTGGCGCGAGAAAGACCCGTCGAGTTGTTCGAAAGGGTTGAAGACCCGTTCGCGGTCGGCCAGCGGCACGCCCGGGCCGGTGTCGCTGACGGTCAGCTCGAAGCGGCCGTCGGGCGTGCGCCCGCTGTGCAACGTGACATCGCCCTGCGCGGTGAACTTGATGGCGTTGCCCAGCAGGTTCAACAGCACCTGGCGCAACCGTGCCGGGTCGGCCTGCACCCAACAAGGCTGCGGGAGCGCCTGTTCAACCTGCAGCAGCAAGCCCTTTTCCTGTGTGGCCGGGCGGCACCAGTCGGCGGCGCCGGCCACCAGCGCGTGCAGGTCGATCGCCTTCGTTTGCAGGCGCAGGTGATGGCTTTCGATCTTGGAATAGTCGAGCACGTCGTTGATGACGTTCAGCAGGTGCTCGCCGGTGCGTTCCAGCGTTTGCAGGTGCTGGCGTCGCACGGCCGATTCGGTCGGTGGCAGGCCATCGCGCAGCAGCCGCGCCAGGCCCAGGATGCCGTGCAGCGGCGTGCGCACCTCGTGGCTCATCGTGGCCAGGAACTGGCTCTTCACGGCGTTGCTGCGCTGCGCCTCGGCCAGCGCCTGCTGGCGCTGCGCGTCCAGTTCGTCCATCTGAAAGCGCAGGCGCAGCATGGCCCGCGTGTGGTCCGAAGAGCGCCGGCCTTCCATCACCGCCAGCAGCAGAAAAATGGCCAGGCCCAGGCCCATGAACAGTGAAAGGCGGGTGCCCTGCATCAACTGCCAGACCATGGGCGGCGCCAGCGTGGGCACGGTGATGCAAAGCGCGGCTTGCAGGTTGACCGACAGCACCACCAGCGACGTGGCGGCCGCGCCCAGCAACGTGGCCATCACGGCCACCGCCAGCGGGGTGTTGCCGACGGGCAGCATCCAGGTACCCAGCACGCCGTAGAGCACGCCGTCCGCCACCAGCATGGCCAGCAGCCAGCGCGACCAGTGCAACACCCGCAGCGGCTGATCGCGCTCTTGCGCGAAGCGGCGGTCGATCAGTATGCGTGCCATCGTCACCACCACTTTGCCGCCCAACCAGGCCAGCAACAGGCCGTGGCCCACCGACGGCCACAGCAGCCAGGTCACCAGCAGCGCCACCGGCATGCGAACCAGGTTGGAGCTGCGCGAGCGGTCGAAAGTCATTTCGGCCTGCCCGGCGCGCACACGGTCGTCCAGGCTGAGCTCGGGTGGGGTCGTGCGGGCTTCGGTGGCTTGTGCCGGTGCGGTCATGTTCAGGTGGGGCAAGGTCAGCGAGCGTGTTCACCATCATCGGTGATGGCGCGCGGCGCCCATGCCCGAGTGCATCCAAATTTTCAGCCGGATTTTCAGCCGTTCCCGATGCCGATTTCGCCGATGTGACTGACAGGCCGGCGCTTACCATCCGCACCCCTGGGCCGCGACGGCCTTGCTCTTTGGTTTGCCTGCCGTGTTGCACAGCGCTTTCTACCGATTCACCCCTTGCCAAGACCCTGCCGCCTTCGCCGAGCGCCTGCGCGGGCTGGCTACCGGCTTGCAGGGCAGCATCGTGGTGGCCACCGAGGGCATCAACGGCACGGTGGCCGGTGCGCCTGACTCGATCGCGGTTTTCGAGGCTGCACTGCAGGCCGACGACATCCTGGCCGGCGCGCTGCGCGGGATGGCCTTCAAGCACAGCGCCTGCAGCACGCCGCCTTTCGGGCGGCTGAAGGTCAGCGTCAAGCCCGGGATCGTGGCGCTCGGCCTGCCCGCCCAAGCCGGTGCGGTTGCATTGCCTGCGCCCGACGAACAAGACGACAGCCACGTCACGCCTGCTGCGTGGCGCGCCCTGCTGCAGCGTGATGACGTCGTGGTGCTGGACAACCGCAACCATTTCGAGGTGCGTCTGGGCCGCTTCAAAGGCGCTGTCGATCCGCAGGTGCACAACTTCCGCGACTTTGTCGCACATGTGCAGGCGCATGCGCCGGCCTGGCGCGCCGCCGGGCGCACGGTGGCCATGTATTGCACTGGCGGCATCCGCTGCGAGAAGACCGCGCCATGGTTGCGCAGCCTGGGGCTGGACGTGAAGCAGCTGCAAGGCGGCATCCTGAACCACTTCACGCAGCTGCCGCAGTTGCCCGCAGGCGCCGAACGCGACTGGGTCGGCGAGTGCTACGTCTTCGACCGCCGTGTGGCGCTGAACACGCGGCTGCAGGAAACGGCCACCACGGCGGAGCAGGTCTACGACCCGCGCCATGCCGACGAAGCCTGGCGCTTGCAGCGGGCGCGGCAGTTGGACGCTGTCGCTCCACCCGCAGCGCCACCCGCGCCGTGACCCGCCCTCGGGTCCTGTGGACGCCGCCGCTGCGTGACGGCGTCAGCGCCAGCCGCGTCGCCGTAAGCGCCGGGCCCTGGCGGCTGTTGGCTGACTTCCTGTCGCATCGCCTGCCGGCAGGGGGCGACTGGCCCGCCCGGCTGGCCCGTGCCGAGTTGCTGGACGCGCAAGGCGACCCACTGGCCGCCGATGCGCCCTGCGTGCCGGGGCAGTTGCTCTGGTACTGGCGCAGTCCGCCACCCGAACCGGCGCCGCCCGAAGACATCGCCGTACTGCACCAGTGCGAGCACCTGGTGGCCGTGGACAAGCCGCACTTCATGAGCGTCACCCCCGGGGGCCGTCACCTGCACCAGACTGTGCTGGTGCGCCTGAAGCGGCTGCTGGGCATCGCCACCCTGACGCCGATGCACCGCCTGGACCGCGAAACGGCGGGCGTGCTGCTCTTCGTCGTGCGTCCTGAAGACCGCCATGCCTACCAGACGCTGCTGCGCGAGCGCGAGGTGCACAAGGTCTACCAGGCCGTCGCACCCTGGCGCGCAGGGCTGACATGGCCCGTGGACTGCATCGACCGCCTCGTCGAGCCGCCGGGGCAGAACTTCATGCAGATGCAGGTGCAGCCCGGCGAGCCGAATGCGCAAACCCGCATCGAGTTGATCCGCCGCCTGGGGGCCGACTTGGCGCATTACCGCCTGCTGCCGCTGACCGGCCGCAAACACCAGTTGCGCATGCACTTGAACGGCCTGGGCCTGCCGATCGTGGGCGACCGCATCTACCCGCGCCTGTGGCCCGAGCCGCCGCTGGGCGCGCTGCCCGATTGGTCCAACCCACTGCAACTGCTGGCGTTTGAGATTGCTTTCACCGACCCCGTCACCGGCCAGGCGCGAGCCTTCAACAGCCGCCGCCGGCTGGCGCTGGCGCCCTGACGCCCGCGTGGCGCGACTGGGCACCTTAGGATGCGCATACCGCCCAAGCTGTACCCACCCATGACCCAGCCCCGCATTCCCGGCCGCCGCTTCCTGCATTCACCGGGCCCCACGCCGCTGCCCGACGCGGTGCTGCATGCCATGAGCCAGCAACCGATGGACCTGGGCGACCCGCGCGTGGACGCCAACATCGCGGCCTGCGAAGACGGTTTGAGGCGCCTGCTGAACTGCCCCGCGGCCGACGTGTTCTTCTTCGCGGCCAACGGCCACGGCGCCTGGGAAAGCGTGGTCGAGAACGTCGCCGACCTGGGTGCCACCGTGCTGGTGGCGGGCACGGGGCACTTCAGCGAGTCCTGGGCCGAGCAGACGGAAGCGATGGGCCGCCGCGTCTTGCGCACGCCCTGGCGCGAAGGCTGGCCGATCGACGTTGAGGCCATCGAACAAGCGCTGCGCGACGAACGCAGCCACACCGTGAAGGCGGTGTTTGCGGTGCACACCGACACGTCCAGCAGCCTGACCAGCGACATCGCCGCCATCCGCCGCGCGATGGACCGGTCGCGCCACCCGGCGCTGCTGGTGGTGGACGTGGTGGCCTCGGCCGGCGCTGCGCCTTTCGACATGGACGCGCTGGGTGCCGACGTGGCGATGGGCGCCTCGCAAAAAGGTTTGATGTGCCCGCCCGGCATCGGCTGGGTGGCCGTGAAAGAGCGCGCGATGGCGGCGGCGCAAGCCAACCCGGCGCCGCGTTTTTATTGGGACTGGGTGCGCCGCAAGCACGACCTCAGCTACCGCAAGTTCTGCGGCACGCCGCCCCAGAATTTGCTGTTCGGGCTGGAAGCCGCGCTGAACCTGATCTTCAGTGAAGGCCTGGCGGCGGTGCACGCGCGGCACACGCTGCTGGCCGGTGCGGTGCATGCCGCTGTCGAAGGCTGGGCCACGGCCGGCGCCCTGGGTTTCTTCGCTCAAGACCCGGCCGCGCGTTCGGTCAGCGTCACGAGCATCACGGTACCGCCAGGCACCGATGTGGAGGCGCTGCGCACGGTGGCGCGTGAACGCTTCCAGGTCGCCATCGCTGGCGGCCTGGGCCCGCTGGCCGGGCGGGCTTTCCGCATCGGGCACTTGGGCGACTGCAACCCGGCCATGGTCTTGGGCGCCCTCGGCGGGGTCGAGGCCGCGCTGCGGGTGCAAGGCATCCCGGTGGGCGACGGCGTGACGCGCGCGGTGCTGCACCTTGCCCGGGGCGGCCGAGCATGAGCGCGCACCCGACGATGGCTGGCAGCGCCCTGCCGGCTTTCGTGCCGCGCGGGTCCGCCAACGAAGCACACGGCGTTGCGGACGCGGTCAACGCGACCCAGGTCTCGGCGGCTGATGAATTGCGGGCCGGCCTGGCTCTGCCGCAGGCTGCGGTGTCGCCGAAATTCTTGTACGACCGCCTGGGCTCGGCGCTCTTCACCGCCATCACCGAACTGCCCGAGTACTACCCCACGCGCACCGAGGCTGGCATCTTCAAGGCCCACGCTGCCGAGATGGCCGCCTATGTGCGGCGGGACTTGCCAGCCGACTACGCCCTGGTTGACCTGGGTGCAGGCGACGGCGCCAAGGCAGCGCGCCTTTTCCCGGCGCTGCAGCCGGCGCATTACGTGGCGGTGGACATTTCAGAGGACTATCTGCAGCAGGCGCTGGCCGCACTGCAGCGCCAGTTTCCAGCGTTGCGCATGACCGGAGTGGGACTGGATTTCGCCCAGCACCTGGTCCTGCCGCCCGGCCTGCTGCACGGGCCGGCGCTGGTCTTCTATCCGGGCTCCAGCATCGGCAATTTCAGCCCCGACACGGCCTTGGATCTGCTGCGCCAGGCGCAGACCTTGTCGGGCGGCGGCGCGCTGCTGATCGGCGCCGACTTGATCAAGTCAGCGGCCGTTCTGGAGGCTGCCTACGACGACGAACTGGGGGTGACGGCAGCCTTCAACCTGAACCTGCTGAGCCATTTGAACGCCTGGATCGGCAGCGACTTCCGGGTGTGCGACTGGCGCCATGTGGCACTGTTCAACGCGCGGGAATCGCGCATCGAAATGCACCTCGAAGCGCGCCACGCGCTGCAGGTGCAGTGGCCTGGCGGTGGGCGTGTATTTGCCGCCGGCGAGCGCATCCACACCGAGAATTCCTACAAGTGGGCACCCGGTGATTTCGAAGCCCTGCTGCGCGACGCCGGCTGGCGCCAGGTGCGACGCTGGACCGATGCGGCCGGCTGGTTCGGCGTGTTTGCGGCGCTGACCTGATTCAAGTCTGAGGCGCGGCAGGCCGATATCCAGGACACGCCGGGTGGGTGAACCGGCGCTGTGTGTCGCCATGGGGGCGTGTGCGCAGCGCGCGGGTGCCTTTCCACCCGTGGCTGTTCCGCATGCCCGCACCCCATCCGCCTTCCACATCGCCCACGCCTTGCCCGAACTGCCACGCGCCGTTGGCCCGCGTGCGCCGCCGCGCCGAGGAAAAGCAGGGCGTCGGGGCCGTCGGCTTGCGCCGCTACCGCTGCGCCGCGCCGGGCTGCGCCTGGGAAGGCCTGGTGCCGCTTGCTGCACGCCGGTCGCACCGTTCGGCCGTGGCGCGCAGGCGGCGCCACGTGTTGCGCAGCCTGCGCAGCGCGCTGATCCCCACGCTGGCGCTGCTGGGTCTGGGCGCTGCTGTGGCCGCCGTGGCCTGGCAGGCTGGCCTGTTCGCGCCCGGCCGTGGCGGCCGCCTTTACTCACCCGGGGAACAGCACGACGGCGAGCCGCTGCCGGCCGCCCACGCGCTGTCGCGCCACCACGCGCATGCGGCGCTGGCTGCGGCGGCTGATGCGGCTTCGGCCGCGCCGCCGCCCAACACGCTGGCGCTGCGCTATAGCTGCGTCTGGGGCCACCCTGGCGGCAACCCCTACCGGGGCACCGTCGAGCAGGCCTTGCGCAGCGCGGCCCTGCCTGAAGAGGTGGTGCAGTCGATTGCCGCCCAGGTGCGCAGCGGTCAGGCGGTGGACCGCCTGGAAATTCGCAGTGACGGCGTGCGCGCCGTGGCCAGCGGCCGCGTCTTCAATGCCCAGAATATCGCCATGACTTACGGCAAGACGCTGTGCCTGTCGACCCGCGTCAACTTCGTCGCCGGCCACATGGAGCCGGCCGCGCTGTACGAGGCCATCACCGCCAGTGGGCGCGTCGTCGCGGTGATGGTGCCCGAGGTCTGCGGCAACGTGTCGGTGCTCGGGCAGAGCGACACGGCGGTGCGCAACAACGTGCTGTCGGCGCGCGGCGCCGGTGCGGTCGACGATCCCAACGCCATGCGCTGGATGCCTGCCGTGCTGGAAGGGGCCGGCAGCGCAGCCACGGCCTACGGCAGCCACCACGTGCAGGACGTGCCCGAGCCCGGCACGCTGGCCTGTGTGCTGGCGGCCTTGGGCGTCATGGGCGTGTTGCGCTGGTCTCGCGGGCGCGGCTGATCTCCACTGAGCGCGGGCCCGCCCAGCTTCAGTTCAAGCCCAGAAACACCTTCACTGCCGCCACCGTCGCGGCCGGGTCTTCTTCCTGTGGCACGTGGCCCAACGCCGCGAAAACGTGCAACTGGCTGCCCGCAATCTGCTGCTGGAACTGCTGCGCGACGGTGGGCGGTATCAGCCGGTCGCGCCCGCCCCACAAGATCAGCGTCGGCAGCTTCAGCGTGGCGATGCGCTCGGCGTCTTCGCCCGATTTCAAAGCCTGCAAGCGCGTGCTCAACGCGCGGCGGTTGCCTTCGCGCAGTGTCAGTTCGTAGTAGCGGTCGACCAGTTCCTCGGTGACCTTGGCCGGGTTGCCGTAGACCGCGGCCACGCTGCGCGCGACCAGCGGGCGCGGCAGCAGCGACTCCATCACGCGGTTCAGCACCGGCACGCGCGCAATCTGGAAGCCGATCGGCACGTGCAGCGGCGTGAAGGCCGGACCTGCGGCGTCCACCAGCACCAGCGCGGCCACGCGTTCCGGTGCTAGAAAAGCGGTTCTCCAGGCGACTTCGCCACCCAGTGAATTGCCGGCCAGCACGGCGTGCTGCACCTTCAGCACGTCCAGCAGGGCCAGCGTGAAACGGGCATAGGCGTCGCCTTGGTAGCGCTCGTGCGGGTAGTTGCCGCTGAAGGTGTCGCTCCACGGCCCGGTCAGGCCGAAGCCCGGCAGGTCGAAGCGGATGACGCGGCGCTGGCCTTTCAGAGCCGCCGCCCAGCCTTCCCATGTGTGCAGGCTGGCGCTGGTGCCGTGGATGAGCACGATGGGCAGCGGGTCGTTGCGTGGACCCTCGTCGCGCAGGTGCACGACTTGACCTTGCACTTCGATGAAGTCCGACGGCGGCGGCGCCCAGCGCGCGACCAGGCTTTCCGCGCTGCGGTCGGGTGCGCGCGACAACGCGACGGCCAAGGTTGTCAGCAGCAACAGCACGCCGAAGGCGCGCAGCAGAAAATTGCTCATGGCGGGTGCTCAGTCAGGCCGGCATCCAGGCCCGTGCGCTCGTCGAAGACGAAGCAGTCACCGCGCCAGTGCGGCGCGCCGGGCGCCGCTACGAAGTAACGCAGGATGCCGCCGTCCAGTTGCAGCACGTTTTCGATGCCCGCCTCGGCCATCCACAGCGCCGCCTTTTCGCAGCGGATGCCGCCGGTGCAATAGCTGACGACGGTCTTGCCCTGCAACTCGGCGCGGTGGGTTGCCAGGGCCACCGGGAAGTCGCTGAACTTGGTCAGGCGCCAGTCGGCCGCGTGCAGAAAAGCACCGGCGTCCACCTCGAAGCCGTTGCGGGTGTCCAGCATCAACACCTCACGGCCAGCGTCGCAGCGGCCGCTGTCCAGCCAGCGGGCCAGCGTGGCGGCGTCCACCGCCGGAGCACGGCCCGCCTGCGGGCGCACCGTGGGCTGGTTCATGCGGATGACTTCGGATTTGAGTTTGACTTTCAGCTGCTTGAACGGCAGCTGCGCCGTGCCATGCGTCTTCAGCTCCAGCGTCGCAAAGCGCGGGTCGGCCTGCAGCCCGCGCAGCCAGTCGGCAATGGCCGCCGGCGCGCCGGCCAGCGACAGGTTGATGCCCTCGGGCGCGATCAGCACCGTGCCCTTCAGGCCACCGCTTCGCGCCGTCGCGGCCAGGCGGTCCCGCAGCGTCGCGCCGTCGTCGATTTCAACGAAGCGATAGGCCGTAATCACGGTGACCGCGCAGGGGGCGGCGCAAGGGTCGGCGCAAGGAGCAACGACAGGGGCAGCGACAGGGGCAGCGACAGGAACGAAGGCAGCGTTTTCAGGCACGGCAGCGATTGTAGGGAGGGCCTCGATAATGGCCCGATGAGCTTCGTACACCTGCGCACCCACACCGAATATTCCGTCGTAGACGGCACCCTGCGCATCCCCGAGGTGGCTGCGGCCGCGCGCAACGATGGCCAGCCGGCGCTGGCCATCACCGACCTGAACAACCTCTTTGGCGCCGTCAAGTTCTACAAGGCCTGCCGGGGCATGGGCGTGCAACCCATCATCGGCGTGGACCTGCTGATGGAGCCGCGCCCCGACATCTCGGGCAGCGACAAGCAAGCCAGCCGTTTGCTGCTGCTGGTGCAGAACAACCAGGGCTATCTGAACCTGAGCGAGCTGATCGCGCGCGCCTGGGTCACCAACGCTCAACGCGCCCAGGCCTGGGTCAAGTGGGAATGGCTGGACACGCTGGGCGCCGGGCTGATTGCGCTGTCGGGCGCCGACCTGGGTGCCGTCGGCATGGCCTTGCTGGCCGGTGACAGCGAACGCGCAGCAGCCAATGCCAAACGGCTTTCCGAACTGTTCCCCGGGCGCTTCTACATCGAGGTGCAGCGCGCCGCATTGCCGACCAACGAAGCCCACGTGCGCGCCGTCGTGCCCTTGGCCGCACGGCTGGGCTTGCCGGTGGTGGCCACCCACCCCATCCAGTTCCTGGAAGCCGACGATTTCGACGCTCACGAGGCCCGCGTTTGCATCGCCGAAGGTGAGACGCTGGCCAACCCGCGCCGCATCAAGCGTTTCACGCGCGAGCAGCATTTTCAGAGTGCGGCGCAGATGGCTGAGCGGTTTGCCGACCTGCCTTCGGCGCTGGCCAACACGCTGCAGATCGCCAAGCGCTGCAACCTGAAACTGGTGCTGGGCCAGCCGCAACTGCCGGACTTTCCGACGCCCTTCATTGACAAGGTCGAGGGCGGACCGCGGATGCCCATCGAAGCCTATTTCCGCCAGGCCTCGCACGAAGGTTTGGAGCGTCGGCTGCAGGCCCTGTACCCCGACGCGGTGAAGCGCGAGCAGCAGCGCGCCACCTATGTGGACCGCCTCGAATTCGAGCTGACCACCATCATCAAGATGGGCTTCCCCGGCTACTTCCTGATCGTGTCGGACTTCATCGTCTGGGCCAAGGAAAACGGCTGCCCGGTGGGCCCGGGCCGGGGCTCGGGCGCCGGTTCACTGGTGGCTTATGCCCTCTTCATCACCGACCTGGACCCGCTGCACTACAAGCTGCTGTTCGAACGCTTCCTGAACCCGGAACGCGTATCGATGCCGGACTTCGACATCGACTTCTGCCAGGCCAACCGCGACCGCGTGATCGAGTACGTCAAGGACAAATACGGCCGCGAGGCGGTCAGCCAGATCGCCACCTTCGGCACCATGGCCAGCAAGGCCGCGCTGCGCGACGTGGGCCGCGTGCTGGGCATGGGCTACGGCCATGTCGACAGCGTCGCCAAGCTGGTGCCCGGCCTGCCTGGCAAGACCTACACGTTGGCGCCGGTGCCGGAAAAACCCGACCCTGGCTTGATTTATGTGCGCGCCGAAGTGCCCGAACTGGAGCAGCGCGAAGCCGCCGAAGAAGAGGTGGCCGAACTGCTGAGCCTGGCCACGCGCGTGGAAGGTTTGGTGCGCAACATCGGCATGCACGCGGGCGGCGTGCTGATCGCGCCGGGCAAGATCACCGACTTCTGTCCGCTCTACCAGCAACCCGGCAGCGACAGCGCGGTCAGCCAGTTCGACAAGGACGACGTCGAATCCATTGGCCTGGTGAAGTTCGACTTTTTGGGCCTGGCCACGTTGACCATTTTGGAGTTGGCGAAGGACAGTATCCGCAGGCGCCGGCCCAAGTTGGCCGACTTCAATTACGAGGCGATACCGCTGAACGACGCGCGCGTCTACAAGTTGTTCACCGACGGTTTGACCGAGGCCGTGTTCCAGTTCGAGTCTCGCGGCATGCAGGCCATGTTGCGCGAGGCCAAGCCGACGCGGCTGGAAGACCTGATCGCGCTGAACGCCATGTTCCGGCCGGGCCCGATGGAGAACATACCCAGCTTTTGCGCGCGCAAGGCGGGCAAGGAAGACATCGTCTATCCGCACCCGCTGCTGGCGCCGGTGCTGGACGAAACCTACGGCATCTTCGTGTACCAGGAACAGGTGATGCAGTCGGCCCAGGTGCTGGGCGGCTACAGTTTGGGCGGCGCGGACATGCTGCGCCGCGCGATGGGCAAAAAGAACGCCGAGGAGATGGCCAAGCACCGCAGCATCTTCCGCGACGGTGCCGCGCAGAAGCACATCGGTTCTGAGAAGGCCGATGAGGTCTTCGACCTGATGGAGAAGTTCGCAGGCTACGGCTTCAACAAGAGCCATGCCGCCGCTTACTCGCTGCTGGCCTATCACACGGCCTGGATCAAGGTGCACTGCACGGCGGAGTTCTATGCCGCCAACATGACCATCGAGGCCGACAACACCGACAAGTTGAAGGTGCTGTTGAACGACGCCAAGCTCTTTGGTGTGACCTTTGAAGCGCCCGACATCAACCAGGGCACGCTGCGCTTCGAGCCCGTCAGCGACACCCGCGTGCGCTACGGTTTGGGCGCCATCAAAGGTTCGGGGCAGGGCGCCACCGAGGCGATCGTGGCTGCGCGCGAAGGCCGCCATGGCGAAGGGGGCGGGCCCTTCCGCAGCTTGTTCGATTTCTGCGCCCGCATCGATCGCAAGGCCGTCAACAAGCGCGCCGTGGAAGCCTTGGTCAAGGCCGGTGCTTTCGACCTGCTGCATGCCGACCGTGCGGCCACGCTGGCCAGCGTGGGCCTGGCTTTCGAGTGGGCCGACACGCAGGACGCCAACGCGCAGCAGGGCGGCCTGTTCGACATGGGTGACGCCAGCGACAGCCACGGCAGCAGCACGCAGGAACCGGTGCTGGTCAACGTGCCGGCCTGGGATGTGCGTGAGCGTTTGATGCAGGAAAAGGCGGCCTTGGGCTACTTCCTGTCTGGCCATTTGTTCGATGCCTGGCGCGACGAGGTGCAGCGCATCGCGCGCACGCCTTTGGGCGAACTCGCAGCCGCCGCTTCCGCCAGGCGTGGTCCGGGGGAAGCGCAGGTGATGGCCGGTATCGTCACCGACGCACGCACCGTCAACGGCCAGCGCGGCAAGGTGCTGATCTTCAAGCTCGACGACGGCAGCGAGGCCGTCGAGGCGGTGGTGAATGACGAGCTCATCGCCGACCAGCGCGAGTTGATGGTGGAAGACCAACTGGTCATCGTCCAGGGCAAGTTGCAGCAAGACCGCTTTTCGGGCGGTGTGCGCCTGAACGTGCTGCAGGTGTGGGATCTGGCGGCGGCGCGGGCGCGCTTCGGGCGCTACATCGCGGTGGACATCAACGGCAGCCCGCCGCCGGTGGCCGACGTGCTGCGGCTATGGCCGGCCAAGCGCGTGGCCAGTGAACACGGTGACTTGCGGCAGGGCTTGGCGATCCGTTTGCGCCTGCACCGCAGCACGGCCACGGCCGAGATCGAACTGGGCGAAGACGCCCGCTTCTGGCCTTGTGACGAAGCACTGGGCCGCTGGCGCAGCATCGCGCACGGCGGGTCTGCAACGATTGTGTACGAATGAAAAGAGCACCCTGTCCGACATCCAGATGCCGGGCCGGCGCGTTCAATGGCGGTAGAGCATCCATTTGAAGGAGACCGCCCATGAAGAAGTTTGCAACCCTCGCCCTGTTGGCCGCCACGGCAGCGCTGCTTCCCCTCTCGGCAGCCCGCGCCGCCGATATCGGTGTGTCCATCGGCATCAGCCAACCCGGTGTTTACGGACGCGTTGACATCGGCCGCTTCCCGCAACCGCAAGTGGTGCTGCAACAGCCCTTGATCATCGGTCGTCCGGTGGCCGTGCGACAAGACCCGGTCTACCTGTGGGTGCCGCCGGGGCATCGCCAAAACTGGCGCCGCCACTGCGCCGAGTACCGCTCTTGCGGCGTGCCGGTTTACTTCGTGCAGGACCGGTGGTACGGCGAGCATGTCAGGCCCTATGCGTACGAACGACGCGAGGAACGCCGTGAAGAACGGCGCGATGACAGGCGCGATGACAGGCGCGATGACAGACACGATGACCGCCGCGATGGTCGTCATGATGATTACCGTGGCCACGGCAACGGTCGCGGCCACGACCGATAAGCGCCCGAAAACACCGTTATTCAGCCTTAGCGGAGGCGGCTGGCGCGCGCAAAATTTGCGCATGAAAGATGCGCCATTCACCGCCCTGGTTCTCAGCGGTGGCGGTGCACGCGCCGCTTACCAGGTGGGCGTGCTGCGCGCCATCAGCCGCCTGCGGCGCCAGGCATTGGGGCCGCAGGCCGCCAACCCTTTCGGTGTCATCTGCGGCACCTCGGCCGGCGCGCTGAATGCAATGGCCCTGGCCACCCACGCTGACGCCTACGACGATGCGGTCGAGGCCATCGCGCAGGTCTGGGAAAACTTCAGCGCCGAGCAGGTCTACCGCGCCGATTCGCTGGGCGTCATCCGCAGCGGCGCGCAGTGGTTGACGATGGTGTCGGTCGGCTGGGTGATTGCCCGCTGGCGCCGCGCACGGCCCAAGTCCTTGCTGGACAACACACCCTTGCAGGCCTTGCTGGAACAGATGGTGCCGCTGCATCGTCTGCCGGCGATGTTCGAACAAGGCCATCTGCACGCGGTGGCTGTCACGGCGTCCAGCTACACCAGCGGCGAGCATTGCACCTTCTACGACAGCGCCGTGCCCATCGTGCCGTGGCAGCGTTCACAGCGGCTGGCGCTATCTGGCACCATCACCCAGGCGCATTTGCTGGCGTCGTCTGCCATCCCCTTCGTCTTCCCGGCCACGGCGCTGCAGATCTGCGGCCAAGCCGGCTGGTTCGGTGACGGTTCGATGCGCCAGACCGCGCCCTTGTCGCCGGCGATTCATTTGGGCGCGCAGCGCTTGCTGATCATCGGCGCCGGGCGCCTGCACGAACCCACCGGGCGCGTGGTGGCCGACGCCGGCTACCCCAACCTGGCGCAGATTGCGGGCCACGCGATGTCCAGCATCTTTTTGGATGCCTTGGCGGTGGACGTGGAGCGCATGCGCCGCATCAACCGCACATTGGCACTGCTGCCTCAGACGGTGTTGAACGACACCGACCTGCGGCCGCTGGAAGCGCTGGTCATCGCGCCGACGCAGCGCCTGGACGACATCGCCGCGCGGCACTTGGGTGCGCTGCCGGCGCCCGTGCGCGCCTTGCTGCGCGGCGTGGGCGTTGGCGGCAGCGGCCAGCAAGCGCGCGGCGCGGCGCTGGCCAGCTACCTGCTGTTCGAAGCGCCTTACACGCGTGAGCTGATGGCGCTGGGTGAGGCCGATACCGAAGCGCGCAAGTCCGAGGTCTTGCGCTTCTTCGGGTGGAACGGCGCGGGGCCGGACCGGGCACATGCCCGTTCCGGTGAAAGCGCCCCCGACACCCGCAGTTCGAGCCCCGTTTGCAGGCCGGAAGCGCTGGACCTCGCGCTGCCTTGATCGCGGTTGGCGCGGGTCGGGCTCACGCCGATCAAGCGGCTTCCGATGCCTTCTTGGCCCGTTTCGCCGGGCTGCCCTCCTTGCTGGAGTCCTTGCCGGCTTTGGCCGTTTTGCTGGCCTTCGCCGGTGCGGCGGTTGTCGCGTCGTAGGCTGATCCAGCGACCGTCAAGCCGGCTTGCGACAGCTTGCCGGCATTGCCAGCGCCGATGCCGCCGACGCGCTCGACGAGGTCGCCCCAGTTCTTGAACGGGCTGGCTTCGCGGGCCTTGATGATCTTGCCCGACAGACCGGGGCCTATGCCCTTGACGGTTTCGAGTTCGGCGCGGCTGGCCTGGTTGGCATCGGCGGCCAAGGCGTTCAGCGCGAAGACGGCGAGCAGGGTGGCGATGAGGGTACGGAACATGGTGTTTCTCCTGGATGGCGGTTGACGTTGAGACCGGCCCGGTGCGTTCGTGTTTTGCATCGGGCTGGATCGCATTCTTCAAGTCAGCCCGCTGGCCGTCATTCCCCCGGCAGACGGGCTGGCGGGGGCACCCGGGCGGGGGATGCCGTCAGCGCGGGGTGGCCAGCGCCCGCCGCACGGCCTGCGTCACGGCGGCTGAATCTGGCCATCCACCTGTGCCTTGAACCAGCTGCACCCCAGGCCCCCAAGCCCGCCACAGTGCCGGGTCGCTGGGTCCCAGCACTGAAACCAGCGGCGTGCCCACGGCCGCTGCCATGTGGCCCGGACCGGTGTCGTTGGCGATCATCAACGGGGCTTCCTGCAGCAGCGCGGCATAGGCGCCCAGGCCGACGCCGTTCAACACCGTGGCCGACCCAAAGTGTTCTTGCGCGACGTCTTCTTCGCCCGGGCCGGGGCAAACCACCACGCCCCTGCCGATGCCTGTCGAGCCCGCCAAGCCCGGCAAGACCTGCGCCGCGAAGGCCGGGAAGCCGGGCCAGGTCTTGTCCTGCTGCGCCCAGGTGCCGCCCGCAAACGGGCAGATGAACACGCTGCCCGGCGCGATGCCGTGGGCGTTGCGCAGGGTCTGCGCCTGCGTGCGGTGTGCGTCGCTGACGCGCAGTCCTATCGCGTCGGGCAAGGGTGCTGCAGTGCCCAGCAGCGCATCGCCCATCTGCCAGTAAACCGCCAGCGCGTGCAGGCTGCGCGGCAGCGGCAGCGCGCGGGCCAGCAGCAGGCTGCGACCCTCGTGCGCGTGGCCCATGGCGCGCAGGCCGACGATTCGAAATTCCAGTGCGCTGGACAAAGAATCGGGCAGGCACAAGGCGTTCAGGCGCCGGCTGAAACCCGCATCGACAGTCTGCGCCTGCGCCTTCAAACGCCGCAGCAGCGCGATGCGTTCGCCCATCGTCTTGGGCAGCGTGTGCACGGGCCAGCCGTGGCCGGCCAACAGGTCGTGCGCCCAGGCTTTGCCGATCAGTTGCAGCGCGTAGCCGGCGGCGTCCAGGCGGCGCAACGTGGGCACGGCCAGGGTCACGTCGCCGACCCAATTGCGCAGGCGCACGATCAGTGGGCGGCGGGCGGCACTGGGGGCTCCAGGGTGGGCTTCAGGGCGGGCGCCGGGGTCTCGGCTCGGGGTCATGGACGGCACATAATCTGCAGTCATTCTGACAGCGCTAGGTATGACGACTGCCTTGGACATCCAGCCCGCCTTGCCCCGTGCCGCCGATGTGGTGGCCCTGCACGACAGCCTGCTGGCCAGCCCCGACTGGCCCCTTGTCCAACCGCTTCAAGACGCGTCGGGCCTGTGGCATTGGGTGCAGACCAACCACCGCTGCAACAGCCTGTTGTGGGCCGAAGAAGACCTGGCGCGGCGCACCACGGTGGCCGACACCGAGATCGCGGCCAACAAGCGCGCCATCTACGGCTACAACCAGGCCCGCAACGACGCCACCGAGCGGATCGATGAAATCCTTTTGTTGGCGCTGGGTCTGGTCAGCGCCGATTCGGCGCGCAGCGATGCGCCGCAGGCCCAGGCGCCGGCCGGCGCCCGGCTGAATAGCGAGACCGCGGGCAGCATGATCGACCGGTTGTCGATCATGGCGCTGAAGGCGCAGGCCATGCGCGCGCAGACGCTGCGCGGCGACGCCGACGAAGCCCACCGCGTGGCCAGCCGCCTCAAGCTGGAACGGCTTCAGCAGCAGCGCGAAGACTTGGGCGCCTGCTTCGACGCGCTGCTGGCCGACGCAACCGCCGGCCGCGCCTATTTCAAGGTCTACCGCCAGTTCAAGATGTACAACGACCCCCGCTTCAACCCGGTGCTGGTGGCTGAAGCGCAACGCCGATGAGCTTGAAACTGCTGATCGTGAAGACCTCGTCGATGGGTGACGTGGTGCATGCCTTGCCGGTCATCAACGACATCCACCGCCACCACGCTGGGGCGCAGATCGACTGGCTGGTGGAAGCACCTTACGCGGCCATCCCGCAGATGCACCCGGGCGTGCGCCGCGTGCTGCCCATGCACTGGCGCAAGTGGCGCCGTGCACTGCTCAGCCGCGACACATGGACGGCGATGGGCGCGCTGCGCGACGAACTGCGCCAGGGCGGCTACGACCGCGTGCTGGACCTGCAGGGGCTGCTGAAAAGCGCCATCTGGGCGCGCCAGGCCGGCGCGGCCGTGGTGGGTTATGACCGCGACAGCGCGCGCGAACCGGCGGCGGCCTGGCTGTACCGCCACACCGCGGCGGTGCCCAAGACGCTGCAGGCCGTGCAGCGCTGCCGTGAGTTGGCCGCGGCGCACCTGCGTTATGCCGTACCGGCCAGCGCGCCGGAGTTCGGCATTCGCCCACCGGCAGCGGCCTGGGCGCCACGCGGTGGCGACTACGCGGTGCTGATCCCCAACGCCAGCCGGGCTTCCAAGCATTGGCCTGAGCGCAACTGGGTGGCCCTGGGCAACCGCCTGGCCGAGCGCGGCATGACGCCGGTGGTGCTGTGGGGCGCGCCCGACGAGCAAAGCCTGGCCGAGAACATCGCCGCCAGTTGCGAAGGCGACGTGCCGCCTTTCCTGAAGGTCGGCGAGATGGCCTCGGTACTGGCCGGTGCGCGGCAGGTCGTGGGCCTGGACACCGGCTTCACGCATCTGGCAGCGGCGCTGGGCCGACCCACGCTGGGCATCTACTGCGACCACGACCCCGGTTTGGCCGGCATCACTGGCCCGGGTCCGGTGGCCAGCGTCGGCGGCAAGGGCCAGGTGCCCAGCCGGGGCGATGTGCTGGCCTTGATGGAACAGCAGATCCGCGGTTGATGGGCTGACCGAGAAACCAGGCCTTGCGACGATGCGGCGCGGCCTGTCTGCTGCCAGCGCGCTGGGCTACAGCGCGTCGACGCGCTGCGGCGGGTAGCTGTCCCAGCTGAGGCAGCCGGGGCATTGCCAGAAGTAGCGTTGTGCTTCGAAGCCGCAGGCCGCGCAGCGGTAGCGCTGCAGCGGCCCAGCGCTGCGCGCCAGCGCTTGTCGGATGGCCTGCCAGGCCTCGGGCGTCCAGGCCTCGGGCGGCACGGCCAGCAGCATCTGCGCGGCCGACAGGCTGGGGTGTTCGCGCAGTTGCGTCAGTAGCCGTGGCAGGTGCGCAGCGGCCGGTTCGCCTTCCAGTTCCTGCAGCGCGTTCAGCAACTCCACCGCCGGCGTCTGCTCGAAAGCGCGGCTGATCGTGGCGTGGGCCTGCGCGGTCTGCCCGCACTGCCGGGCCGCTTTCAAGTAGTCGGCCACCACCAGCAAAAAGGCCAGCGGATGCTGCTCGCGCAGCGCGTCCCAGCTGCGCACCGCGCCAGCCGCATTGCCCTGGCGCAACTGGCGCTGGCCGGTCAACAACATCGGCCGCGTGGCAAGCGGTGCGGCGGCTTTGGCCCTTGCCAAGGCCGCATCAGCTGCGGCGGTATCGCCGCGCGCGTCAGCCTCTTCGCACTGTTCGCATTCGCAATGCGCGATGCGTGCGGCGAAGGATCCGGCACCGGCCTTCTCAAGCTGCTGCGCCATCGCCACAGCATTGGCCCAATCGCGCGAGCGTTCGTACAGCGACAGCAGCGCGGCTTGCGCGTCGCCCTCGAAAGGCGTGCCCAGCAGTACGCGCCAGGCGGCTTCGGCGCGGTCGAACAGGCCGGCCTTCATGTAGTCCTGCGCCAGTGCTCGTTGCGCGCGGTCGCGGTCGCCTGCGCGCAGGTCCGAACGTCCCAGCAGGTGCTGGTGGACGCGCACGGCGCGTTCGAATTCACCCCGGCGGCGGAAGAGATTGCCCAACGCGAAGTGCAGTTCGGTGGTGTCCGGATCGTTCTGCACGGCCTCGATGAACGCATCGATGGCCTTGTCCTGCTGTTCGTTGAGCAGCAGGTTCAAACCCTTGAAATAGGCGCGGGGTGCGTCTTGCCGTTCACGCTTGAGCTGGCGCAGGTCGAAGCGCGAGGCCATCCAGCCCAGCGCGAAGGCCAGGGGCAGGCCGATCAGCAGCCATTGCAGGTCGAAGCCCATGCGCTCGGGGTGCGGGGTGGTCGGCGCAGGCGCGAGGCGGGGCTAGACGCCGTCTCGAGGTGGATGCGGCTGCGTCACCTCAGGCCCGAAGCCCGACGGCAGTTGTGACGTCAGCGGTGCGACCACTTTGGCGGCGGCCGGCGGGGCATGGCGCTTGGCCACGCGGCGGTGGCGCCACCAGGCCGGCACCATGGCCAGCACGCCGATGGCGCAGCCGCCTGCAAAGGCCACCAGCACCACGATGACCAGTGGCGCGTGCCACTCGGCACCGAAGAACCAGTGCACGGTCGCTGTCTGCTGGTTGTTCAGTGCGAAGGCGAACAACGTGAAGAAGACGAAGGCCCGGAACAGCCAGACGATGACGCGCACGGCTCAAGGGCTTTCGGGCTGGGCCGGTGCCTGCTCGTCCACCGCCTCGCGCAGGGCTTTGCCCGGCTTGAAATGCGGCACCAACTTTTCGGGAATGATCACCTGTTCACCGCTGCGCGGGTTGCGCCCCACGCGGGGCGGGCGGCGGTTGATGCTGAAGCTGCCGAAGCCCCGGATCTCTATGCGGTGGCCGCGCGCCAATGCATCGGACATCGCGTCGATGATGGTCTTGACGGCGAACTCGGTGTCACGCTGCGTGAGCTGCGCAAAGCGCTCGGCCAGACGGGTGACAAGGTCGGATCGGGTCATGTCTTGCGGCGCTTGCTCGGTCGGGTCGTTTCAGGAAACAGCCCGCAGACACCGGGTGGCGGCTGCGGGCTTCAAGTTTGGATGCCGACCCTGCGTGTGCAGGGCCGGCGCGCCGGGTTTTACTCCGGACGGTTGTCCAGCTTGGCGCGCAGCAGGGCGCCCAGGCTCGTGGTGCCGGCGTTTTCACGCTCGCTGGTCTGGCTCAGGCGCTGCATGGCTTGCTGCTCGTCGGCGTTGTCCTTGGCCTTGATGGACAACTGGATCGAGCGCATCTTGCGGTCAACGTTGATGACCATCACAGAGACATCGTCGCCTTCCTTCAGCACGTTGCGCGCGTCTTCGACACGGTCGCGGCTGATTTCAGAAGCGCGCAGGTAGCCGGTCACGTCTTCGTTCAGCTGGATTTCGGCGCCACGCGGGTCGACCGATTTCACCTTGCCGTTAACGAGCGCACCGCGGTCGTTCAGCGTGGTGAAGCTGGTGAACGGATCCACGTCCATCTGCTTGATACCCAGGCTGATGCGTTCACGTTCCACGTCGATCGCCAGCACCAGGGCTTCAACTTCCTGGCCCTTCTTGTAGTTGCGCACAGCCGCTTCGCCCGGCTCGTGCCAGGACAGGTCGGACAGGTGCACCAGGCCGTCGATGCCAGCGGTCAGGCCGATGAATACGCCGAAGTCGGTGATCGACTTGACAGGGCCCTTGACCTTGTCGCCGCGCTTGACGTTGGAGCTGAACTCTTCCCACGGGTTGGCCTTGCACTGCTTCATGCCCAGGCTGATGCGGCGCTTGTCCTCGTCGATTTCCAGGACCATGACTTCGACTTCTTCGCCCAGGGTGACGATCTTGGCCGGCGCGACGTTCTTGTTGGTCCAGTCCATTTCGGACACGTGCACCAGACCTTCGATGCCCGGCTCGATTTCAACGAACGCACCGTAGTCGGCGATGTTGGTGATCTTGCCGAACAGGCGGGTGCCGTTCGGGTAGCGGCGCGAAACGCCATGCCACGGATCGTCGCCCAACTGCTTCAGGCCCAGCGAAACGCGGTTCTTTTCGGCGTCGAACTTCAGGACCTTGGCGGTCAGTTCCTGGCCGACAGTGACCACTTCGCTCGGGTGACGGACACGGCGCCAGGCCATGTCGGTGATGTGCAGCAGGCCGTCGATACCGCCCAGATCCACGAAGGCACCGTATTCGGTGATGTTCTTGACCACGCCGTGGACGATAGCGCCCTCGGACAGGGTTTCCAGCAGCTTGGCGCGCTCTTCGCCCATCGAAGCTTCGACGACAGCGCGGCGCGACAACACGACGTTGTTGCGCTTGCGGTCGAGCTTGATGACCTTGAATTCCATGGTCTTGCCTTCGTACGGCGTCATGTCCTTGACAGGACGCGTATCGAGCAAGGAACCCGGCAGGAAAGCGCGGATGCCGTTGACCAGGACGGTCAAACCGCCCTTGACCTTGCCGCTGACCGTGCCGGTCACGAACTCGCCGGATTCCAGCGAATTTTCCAGCGACATCCACGAGGCGAGGCGCTTGGCCTTGTCGCGCGACAGGATGGTGTCGCCGTAGCCGTTTTCGACGGCGTCGATGGCCACCGACACGAAGTCGCCGACCTGAACTTCCAGTTCACCCTGGTCGTTCTTGAATTCTTCAATGGCCACATAGCTTTCGCTCTTGAGGCCGGCGTTCACCACAACGTGGTTGAACTCGATGCGCACGACTTCGGCGGAGATGACTTCCCCGACGCGCATGTCATTCGACTTCAGCGACTCTTCAAACAGAGCGGCGAACATGTCTGCACCGCCAGCGGCGGTAACGGTTGTGATTACGGTCATGTGTTTCCTGGCTTGCCCGGGGTAGTTGACAGCAGAGCGGACGTGCTGGCGGCGGGTGCCGCGAAAAGAAAAGTCGATCTAGAAAGGCTGACGCTGTTGCCAGTGCTGCAGAACCAAGGCCACCGATTCTTCGATGCCCAGTTCAGAGTTGTCCATCAACAGCGCGTCTTCGGCAGGCTTGCAAGGTGCAACCGAGCGCTTGGCGTCTCGGTCATCACGGGCTTCCAGGTCCGCACGAAGGATGTCGATGTTAGCCGGAATTCCTTTTGAAATCAATTGCTTATAACGCCGCTCGGCGCGCTTGCCCGGGCTGGCGGTGAGGAAAACCTTGAGTGCAGCGCCGGGGAAGACCACGGTGCCCATGTCGCGGCCGTCCGCCACCAGCCCAGGCGCGCGCCGGAAGGCCAGTTGCAGGCCGTGCAGGGCATCCCGCACGGCGGGGATGGCCGACACCTTGGAGGCCAGCAGCCCGGAGCTTTCCAGTCGCAGTTCAGCAGAGACGTCCTCGCCGCGTAGCCAGGCGCGGCTGCCCTCCGGGCCGTGGCCGAAGCGCAGGTCGAGGAAGCGGGCGACGCGTTCCACGGCGGGCTCGTCGTCGGGCGCGATGCCCAGGCGCTGCGCGGCCAGGCCGGTGGCGCGGTAGAGCGCGCCCGAGTCCAGCAGGTGATAGCCCAGCGCGTCGGCTACTCGGGCGGCCAGTGTGCCTTTGCCTGACGCCGTCGGACCGTCGATGGTGATGACCGGCACCGTGGCGGTGTCGGCTGTTGCCACGCCGAACAGGGTTTCAAAGTAGTCGGGGAAGGTCTTGGCGACGCACTTCGGGTCGAGGATGCGAACCGGCACGGGCGGTTTGGCACCGGCCAGCGTGTTGAAGGCGGCCAGCGACAGACACATCGCCATGCGGTGGTCGTCGTAGGTGTGGATGGCGGCGGCGCGCCAGTGGGTCGGCGCGGTCACCTCGAGGAAATCCGCGCCGTCGACCACGCTGGCACCGACCTTGCGCAACTCGGCGGCCATGGCCGCGATGCGGTCGGTTTCCTTGACGCGCCAACTGGCGATGCCGGTCAGCCGCGTGGGTGTGTCGGCGTAGAGCGCCATCACGGCCAGCGTCATCGCGGCGTCGGGGATGTGGTTGCAGTCCAGCGCGATGCCGGTCAGTGGCCAGCGGCCTCGGTGCACTTCCAGCCAGCCCGGGCCGCTCTTGACCTGCGCGCCCATCGCGACGGCAGCATCGACGAAGCGGATGTCGCCCTGTATCGAATCGCTGCCCACGCCTTCGATACGCAGCGGCGCGCCACCGTGCGCGGCGATGGCGCCCATCGCGATGAAATAGGACGCCGACGACGCGTCGCCTTCGACGTGAATGCTGCCCGGCGAGCGGTAGCGGCTGCATTTCGGAATCGTGAAGCGCGCCCAGCCGTCGCGTTGCACGGCGATGCCGAAGCGCGCCAGCAGGTTCAGCGTGATGTCGATGTAGGGCTTGGAGATCAACTCACCGTCGACCTGAATGACGACATCGCGGTCCTGGGCCACCAAGGGCAGGGCCAGCAGCAGGGCGGTCAGGAACTGGCTGGACACGTCGCCGCGCACACGGATGGGCTGCGCGGTGGCGAGCTGGCCGCCGGCCACGCCATGCAGGCGCAGCGGGGGGTAGCCGGGGGTGCCGAGGTCGTCGATGGCGCAGCCCAGCGGGCGCAACGCATCGACCAGGTCGGCGATAGGCCTTTCGTGCATGCGCGGCACGCCGCTCAGTTCGAAGCGGCCGCCCTGCGTGGTGGCCAATACGGCCAGGGCGGCCGCCAGCGGGCGCATCGCGGTGCCGGCGTTACCCAGGAAGAGCGCGGCCTGGTACACGGGCAGCCGGCCGGCGATGCCGGTCAGGTGCAGCACCGCGCCGTCACGGCGCAACGTGCAGCCCAGTTGCTGCAGCGCCGTCAACATCACGGCGGTGTCGTCGCTGTCCAGCAGGTCGTGGATGGCGGTCGTGCCCTCGGCCAGCCCCGCCAGCAGCAGCACGCGGTTGGAAATGCTCTTGCTTCCCGGCAGTTGCACTGTGCCGGAAGCGCCGTTCAGCGGCGGCAGGTCGAGAAAAGGGATGTCGTGCATGCGGTCGGCTGGGCCGGCTCGAAAAAAGATCAAGCTTTGGGCGTACCAGGAACGCGCGGCGCGCCCATCTGCCAGGCGGCGCGGCCTTCGGACGGTGCGCGGATCAGGCCTTCCAGCGCGTCGGCATTGCCTTCGCGGATGACGTGCTCCAGCGCGTCCAGCGCCTGGCGGAAGCGCGCCGACTGCTTCAGCACCTCTTCGCGGTTGGCCACCAAAATGTCGCGCCAGGTTTCGGGGCTGCTGGCCGCGATGCGCGTGAAGTCCCGGAAGCCCGGGCCGGCCAGCGACAGGAAATCGCGGCCCGCCGGCTGGTTGACCACCGCGCTGAAGTAGGCGAAGGCCAACAGGTGCGGCAAGTGGCTGACCGCCGCGAAAGCCGCGTCGTGGTTTTCGGGCGTCATCTTCAGCACCTGGGCGCCGATGGCCGACCACACGTCGGTGGCCTTTTGTACCAGCTCGGGCGAGGTCTGCGCCAAGGGTGTGATGATCACTTGCCGACCTGCGTAAAGCGCGCCGTCGGCATGCTGGATGCCCGAGACTTCCTTGCCGGTGATGGGGTGGGCTGGCACGAAGGAGCTGAGGCGTTCGCGCAGCACGCGGCGCGCGGCATCGACCACGTCGCGCTTGGTGCTGCCCACGTCCATGAACAGCACACCGGGCTCCATCGCGTGGCGGATGGCCTTGAAGGTGGTTTCGCTGGCGGCCACCGGCACGGCGATCAACACGATGTCGGAGCCTGATACCGCCAGCAGCGCCGATTCCGCCGCCACGTCGATGATGCCCAGCTTGCGCGCCTTCTCGGTTGTCGACGGCGACTTGCTGTAGCCGACGACACGCTTGACCAAGCCGGCGCGCTTCAGCGCCAGCGCGAAGCTGCCACCCATCAAGCCACATCCGATGACACCGAGTTGCTGGAACATCTTGATCAGTGGGTATCGATGGGGTAGGTGCCGAGGATCTTGAAGAAGGCACAAGCCGCGCGCAATTCCTGCAGCGCAGCGGTCACGCGCGGTTCGTCCGGGTGACCCTCGATGTCCACGTAGAAGTAGTACTCCCACTGGCCTGAACGCGCCGGGCGCGATTCGAAACGGCTCATTGACACGCCATGCGTTTTCAGCGGCACCAGCATGTCGTGCACGGCGCCCGGGCGGTTGCTGACCGACACCACGAGGCTGGTGCAATCGTGGCCCGAAGCCTTGGGCGCTGGGTGGTGGTCAGGGTGGGTGACGATTGCGAAGCGGGTGCGGTTGTGGGCGTCGTCCTGGACGGCCGGGGCAACGACATGCAGACCGTATTCGGCAGCGGCGCGCTGGCTGGCGATGGCGGCGCAGTCGGGGTCCAGACCGGCCAAGCGTGCGCCTTCGGCATTGCTGGCCACCGGGCGGCGCTCGGCGTCGGGCAGGTGGTGGCTGAGCCAGCGGTGGCATTGCGCCAGGGCCTGTGGGTGGGCGCAGACGGCTTTCACGCCGGTCAGGCTGTCGGTTTTGCGCAGCAGGTTGTGGCGCACCATCAAACTGGTCTCGCCGATGATGAACAGCGGCGTCGTCAGGAAGAGGTCGAGCGAACGGGCAACGACGCCTTCGGTCGAGTTCTCGACCGGCACGACGCCGAAATCGGCCGCGCCCGAGGTGGTGGCGTGCATCACCTCGTCGATGCTGGCGGACAGCACGCGGACGATGGATGAGCCGAAATAGGCCAGAGCCGCTTCTTCGCTGAAGGTGCCGGCCGGGCCCAGGTAGGCCACCCGGGTCGGCGTTTCCAACGCGCGGCTGGCCGACATGATCTCGCGCCAGATGGGCGCCACGCAGTCATTGGGCAAGGGGCCGGCGTTGGCCGACTTCAAGCCACTGATGACCTGGGCCTCGCGCTCGGGGCGGAAGACCACCGAGCCTTCCTTCTTCTTCAGTTCGCCGACTTCCAGCGCCAGACCGCAGCGCCGGTTCAGCAGCGCCAGCAGTTCGCGGTCGACCGCGTCGATGCGCTCACGCAGGGCCAGCAGGCCCGAGACGGTGCCCGGACCCGCGCTGTCAGCGGAGGTGTCTGCCATGTCTGGGAGGGCGATGCGGCCTACTTCTTGGCCGGTGCTGCGGCCTTGGACGCAGGCGCCTTGGACGCAGAAGCGGCCGAGGCGGCTGGCGTTATGCCTAGGCGCTGAGCAACGGACTGTTGCAAGGTGCGAATCCGGGGTTCGACTTCGCCACGTGATTCAGCCAGTAGCTTTTCGCTCAGCGCCCGTTGCATCTCTGGAAACAAGCTCTGGTATTTCTTGACCGTGGGTGACTCCAGCAAAGCCAGTATCTGGCGCAATTCGTCTTCGCTCAGCCGCTCGTCCAAGATCGTGCCGATGGTCGTCGGCGCCAGCTTGACGGCGCGGTCGCGCACGATGGGGCTGGTCTCTTCGACATACTTGCGCAGGTCGGCCTGGATGTCTTGCGCCAGGGCGTCGCGGCGCTCGGCGGGCATGCGTTGCAGGGCCATGCCGGCCTGTTGCCAGAGTTGCATGGCCGGCTGTTCGGTCAGCACGCGGGCGGCGTTCTCGACGTCGGGCTGCTGCAGCTTCAACACCTTGGCAATGAGTTCTTTCTTGGCCGGGCTGGGCGGGGTCTGCGCGTGTGCAGAGCCGGCCACCGCGAGTGCGGCAGCCAGCAGGGTGGCCTTCAACATCAGGATCCTTCCGTGCCGGGCGTGCCGGCAACGTCTGTGGGTTCTTCGGGGTCGGCCGGGGTGTCGTTCTCAACGATGCGCTGCAGGCCCGACAGCTTGGTGCCATCGTCCAGCGCAATCAAGGTCACGCCCTGGGTGGCGCGGCCCAGTTCGCGGATCTCGCTGACCCGAGTGCGCACCAGCACGCCCTTGTCGGTGATCAGCATGATCTCGTCGTTGGCGCGGACCAGCGTGGCGGCAACGATCTTGCCGTTGCGCTCGGTCTGCTGGATGGCGATCATGCCCTTGGTGCCACGGCCGTGGCGGGTGTACTCGACGATGCTGGTGCGCTTGCCGTAGCCGTTTTCGCTGGCCGTCAGCACGCTCTGTGTTTCGTCTTCGGCCACCAACATGGCGATGACGCGCTGGCCTTCTTCCAACGCCATGCCCCGCACGCCGCGTGCTGTGCGGCCGAGCGGGCGTACCTCGTCTTCGGCAAAACGCACGGCCTTGCCGCCGTCGCTGAACAGCATCACGTCGTGCTGGCCGTCGGTGAGGGCGGCGCCGATGAGGTGGTCGCCCTCGTCCAGATCGACCGCGATGATGCCGGCCTTGCGTGGGTTGCTGAACTCGTCCAGCGAGGTCTTCTTGACCGTGCCCAGCGCGGTGGACATGAAGATGTAGTGGCTGTCGGGGAAGGTGCGGGTGCTGCCTGTCAGCGGCAACACCACTGTGACCTTTTCACCGGACTGCAGCGGGAACATGTTGACGATAGGCTTGCCGCGCGAATTGGGGCCGCCTTGGGGCACCTCCCACACCTTCACCCAGTAGACCCGCCCACGGTCGCTGAAACACAGGATCCAGTCGTGCGTGTTCGCGATGAAGAGCTGGTCAACCCAATCGTCGTCCTTGGTCTGTGTGGCCCGCTTGCCGCGACCGCCGCGCTTCTGCGCCCGGTACTCGGCCAGTGGCTGGCTTTTGATGTAGCCCGTGTGGCTGAGCGTGACCACCATGTCGGTGGGCGTGATCAGGTCTTCGGTGCCCAACTCCAGCGCATTGCGCTCGATGTGGCTGCGCCGTGCGCCGAGCTTGGTCTGACCGAATTCGGTCTTCACGTCGGAAAGTTCCCCACTGATGATGGCTGCCACGCGCTCGGACTTGGCCAGGATGTCCAGCAGGTCGGCGATCTGCGACATCACCTCGCGGTACTCGCCGATGATCTTGTCCTGCTCCAGCCCGGTCAGGCGCTGCAGACGCATCTGCAAGATTTCCTGCGCCTGGTCGTCGCTCAGGCGGTAGCGGCCGTCGGCCTGCAGGCCGTAACTGATGGGCAGGCCCTCGGGGCGGTATGCCTCGCGGCCACCGGCGGTGCTGTCCTCGGCGCGCGCCAGCATCTCGCGCACCATGGAGCTGTCCCAGCTCTTGGCCATCAGGGCGGCCTTGGCAGCCGGCGGCGTCGGGCTGGTCTTGATGGTCTCGATGAACTCGTCGATGTTGGCCAGCGCAACGGCCAGGCCTTCCAGTACGTGGCCGCGTTCGCGCGCCTTCTTCAACTCGTAGACGGTGCGGCGCGTGACGACTTCGCGGCGGTGGTCGAGGAAAACCTCGACCAGCAACTTCAGGTTGCACAACTTGGGCTGTCCGTCGATCAGCGCAACCATGTTGATGCCGAAGGTGTCCTGCAACTGCGTCTGCTTGTACAGGTTGTTCAGCACCACCTCGGGCACTTCACCGCGCTTGAGTTCGATGACGACACGCATGCCGTCCTTGTCGCTCTCGTCCTGGATGTGGCTGATGCCTTCGATCTTCTTGTCGTGCACCAGCTCGGCCATGCGCTCGAGCAACGTCTTCTTGTTCACCTGGTAAGGGATCTCGTCAACGATGATCGCTTGGCGTTCGCCCTTGCCGATGTCCTCGAAGTGGCACTTGGCGCGCATGATCACCTTGCCCCGCCCGGTGCGGTAACCCTCGCGCACGCCGTTCAGGCCGTAGATGATGCCGGCCGTCGGGAAGTCAGGCGCCGGGATGATTTCCATCAATTCGTCGATGGACGCATCCGGGTTCTTCAGCAGATGCAGGCATGCATCCACAACCTCGTTCAGGTTGTGCGGCGGGATGTTGGTGGCCATGCCCACCGCGATGCCAGCGCTGCCGTTGACCAGCAGGTTCGGCAGCCGCGTCGGCAGCACCGTGGGCTCGCTCTCCGAGCCGTCGTAGTTGGGCGCGAAGTCGACTGTTTCCTTGTCGATGTCGGCCAGCATTTCGGCGGCGATCTTCGACAAGCGGATCTCGGTGTAGCGCATGGCGGCAGCGTTGTCGCCGTCCACGCTGCCGAAGTTGCCCTGGCCGTCGACCAGCATGTGGCGCAGCGAGAAGGGCTGGGCCATGCGGACGATGGTTTCGTAGATCGCCGAGTCGCCGTGTGGGTGGTACTTGCCCATCACGTCACCGACGATACGGGCACTCTTTTTGTAGGGCCGGTTCCAGTGGTTGGACTGCTCGTGCATCGCAAACAGCGAACGGCGGTGCACCGGCTTGAGTCCGTCTCGCGCGTCGGGGAGTGCGCGTCCCACGATCACGCTCATCGCGTAATCGAGGTAAGAACGACGCATCTCTTCTTCGAGACTGACGGGGAGTGTTTCCTTGGCGAAGGAGGTCATGCGCACACAGGTTGAGAAGGAGGGCTCCGAGCCAAGCACAAGGCAGAGCGGCGAGACTCATTCTAAGGGGCCAAGCTTGTCGCGCCTTTGCAACAGCGCCGGCAGCCAGCCCGCTGGCGGGGGTCAGAATGCAGTCGGGTCAACGCCCTATGGCACAATATTTGGTCGATGACTGTTGCTCGTGGCAGTGGGGATTTGCCCGGGATACACGCCAGTCAATCAGACGTTTCGCAGGTGACTGCGGCTTTCCTCGAGAGGAGAATTCATGAAGAAATTGAACAAGGTTGCGGTGCTTTTCGCTGCCGCCGCAATGGCTGCCCCGATTGCCGCATTCGCGCAAGCGAAGACGGTTGACAACTGGGTCGCTGCTGACGGCACCGTTTGGAAAAACGGTACCAATGAACTGTGCTGGCGTGACTCGGGCTGGACGCCTGCGACGGCCAAGGCGGAGTGCGACGGTGCCATCAAGCCGCCGCCTCCCCCGGCTCCTGCTCCGCCGCCGCGCGTGGCCCCGCCTCCCGCTCCGGCCCCGGTTGCTCCGCCCGCCGCTCCGGTCGTCGTGCCGCCTGTCGCCGCTGCAGCAGCCGCCGCCGCCGCTGTCGCGCCGGTGCAAGAGAAGGTTACCTTCGCTGCCGATGCGTACTTCGACTTCGACAAATCCAAGCTGAAGCCTGAAGGTGCTGCGAAGCTGGCCGACTTGGTTGACAAGACCAAGGGCGTGAATCTGGAGGTGATCATCGCTGTCGGCCATACCGACTCTGTCGGGACCAGCGCCTACAACCAGAAGCTGTCGATTGCGCGTGCCGAGGCGGTCAAGTCGTTCCTCACCGGCAAGGGCGTCGAGAAGAATCGCGTCTACACCGAAGGCAAGGGCGAGAAGCAGCCAGCGGCCGACAACAAGACCTCCGAAGGGCGTTCGAAGAATCGCCGCGTGGAAGTTGAGGTCGTCGGTACCCGCGCCAAGAAGTGAGCCCTGCGGCCTTCGGGTCGCGCTCATCGAAAACCCCGCCTCGGCGGGGTTTTTTTATGGCTGGTCTTGATCGCCGATTTGTCCAAGGGCATCGTGGCGGTCACGCATCGGCTTCAAGCATCCGTGGGTACCATCGCAGCATGAACAACGTTGACGCACAAGAACTGGCCAAATTCAGCGAACTGGCCCACCGCTGGTGGGACCCGGAAAGCGAGTTCAGGCCGCTGCACCAGATCAACCCGCTACGCCTGGAATGGATAGACGGCTTGGCCGGCCTGGCTGGCAAACAGGTGCTGGATGTCGGCTGCGGTGGCGGCATCCTGGCCGAAGCCATGGCGCGCCGCGCGGCCCACGTCACGGGTATCGACCTGGCTGCCAAGCCGCTGGGCGTGGCCCGTCTGCATGCGCTGGAGGCGGGTGTCGGCAACCTCGACTACCGCGAGATCGCCACTGAGGCTTTGGCTGCCGAGCGGCCCGGCTCTTTCGACGCCGTGACCTGCATGGAAATGCTGGAACACGTGCCCGATCCGTCGGCGGTGGTGCAGGCCTGTGTGGCGCTGGTCAAACCGGGCGGCTGGGTATTCTTTTCCACCCTGAACCGCAACCCCAAGTCCTTCCTGTTCGCCATCGTCGGCGCGGAGTACGTGCTGGGTCTGCTGCCGCGCGGCACCCACGAATACGCGCGCTTCATCCGGCCGAGCGAACTGGCGCGTTGGGCGCGGGACTGCGGCTTGTCGGTGCAGGGCAGCCGCGGCATGGGCTACAACCCGTTGACGCGCCGCTACTCGCTGACGGACGACACCAGCGTCAATTACCTCGTGGCCTGCCGCAAGACGGCTTGAGGGCTGTGTGACATCGATACGCCGGCCCATCGCCGCCGTGCTGTTCGACTTGGACGGCACGCTGATCGACAGCGCACCCGACCTGGCCAGCGCGGTCAACGCCATGCTGTTGCAACGCGGGTTGGCCGCCTTGCCTTACGCGGCCCTGCGACCGCACGCCGGGTCGGGTGCGCGCGGCATGTTGGGCGCCGCGTTCGGAGTGGCGCCCGCGATGGCCGCCTACGAAGCGCTCAAGGACGAGTTCTACCTCGCCTACGAAGTGCGCATGCTGGAACAGACGTGCCTGTTTGATGCCGTCGGGGCCCTACTCGATACCCTGGACGCACGACGTGTGCCCTGGGGCATCGTCACCAACAAGGCGCTGCGTTTTGCGCGGCCCAGCACGCAAGCCCTTGGCCTGCTCCAGCGAGCGGGCGCTTTGGTTGCCGGCGACAGCACACCGCACACCAAACCGCATCCCGCTCCCTTGCTCGAAGCGGCCCGCCGCATGGGCCAGGCACCCGAGACTTGTGTCTACGTCGGCGATGACCCACGTGACATGCACGCCGGCCACGCCGCCGGCATGGCCACGCTGGCGGCGGCGTGGGGCTACCTTGGCCCGGATCAACCACCGCATGACTGGGGCGCCGACCGCGTACTCCATCAACCCGGTGATCTCTTGCATTGGCTGGATCTGCCCTAAACTCATCAGCTTGGGACCGACTTGGCTTCGACGTGGGTGCGGAGTCGGCGCAGGGCATGTCGAGCACCAGTTCGCTCGTAAATCCACTGGAAACAAAGTAACTGCGAACGACCAAACGTACGCCCTCGCCGCTTAAAACCGGTGAGCCTTGCAACAGCTTGTCTATGGGCTGGGTTTGAGGTCGAAAGACCAATAGCTGCAAGGTCATACACATAGGCTCGTCCTGCTGCGTGTCATTCGCAGTGGGCCCAAAACCAAATGACTCGGGGATCAGGTAGCGTGCTGCTGCGCGACTTAAGACCTTAAATCCAAATCAGACAGCTACACATGTAGAACTGTCCGGCAATGGCTTGCGGACGGGGGTTCGATTCCCCCCGGTTCCACCACTCACAAGCGGCTCCGCCAGGAGCCTGAAAGCAAGAAACCCCTGGACTGCGAAGACCCAGGGGTTTTTTCATATCTTTCCTTCGTGGAGCTTCGCCATGACCCTGCGCCCGTTCTTACTGACCGCTGCCTTGGCCCTGATGGGACCGGCGCACGCCGACACCTTGATCCACGCCGGCCGGCTGCTCGATGCCGAACAAGGGCAGGTGCTCGAACAGATGTCCATCGTCGTCAAGGACAAGCGCATCGCTGAGGTCAAGGCGGGCTACCTCGATCCCAAAGGCTACGCCGGTTACCACGACCTGAAGGCCTACACCGTGATGCCCGGCTTCATCGACATGCACGTGCATGTGACGGGTGAACAAAGCCCGACGAGCTACAGCGAAGGCTTCTTCCTGAACCCGGCCGATGTTGCGCTGCGCAGCACGGTCTACCTCAAGCGCACGCTGGACGCGGGCTTTACCACCGTGCGCGACCTGGGCGACGCGGACGGCGTGGCCATCAGCTTGCGCAATGCGATCAGCAAGGGCTATGTGGTCGGGCCGCGCATCTTCGCGTCCGGCCTGGCCATCGGCACCACGGGCGGCCACGCTGACCCGACCAACGGCTACAACAACGCCTTGCGCGGCGACCCTGGCCCAGCCATGGGCGTGGTCAACGGCGCGGACGAAGCCCGCAAAGCCGTGCGCCAGCGCTACAAGGAAGGCGCTGACCTGATCAAGATCACCGGCACCGGTGGCGTCCTCAGTCTGGCCAAGAGCGGCTTGAATCCGCAGTTCATGGACGATGAAGTGAAGGCCATCGTCGAGACCGCCAAGGACTACGGTTTTGCCGTGGCGGTGCACGCCCACGGCAAGGAAGGCATGCTGCGCGCGGTCAAAGCCGGCGTCGATTCCATCGAGCACGGCACCTACATGGACGATGAAGTCATGGCCGCGATGAAGCAGCGCGGCACCTGGTACGTGCCGACGATTTCAGCCGGCAAGTTCGTCGCTGAAAAGGCAATGACCGACGGCTATTTCCCCGAAGTCGTGCGGCCCAAGGCGGCGACCATCGGCGTGCTGATCCAGAACACCTTCGCACGCGCCTACAAGGCTGGCGTGAAGATCGCGTTCGGTACCGACACCGGCGTCGGGCCGCACGGCAGCAATGCCCGCGAGTTTGTTTACATGGTGGAAGCCGGCATGCCCGCAATGGCCGCGATTCAGTCGGCCACCGTTAACGCGGCGCAGTTGCTGCGGCAGGACCAGGACTTGGGCAGCATCAAGGTCGGCAAGTTTGCGGACATCGTTGCTGTTCGCGGTGACCCTTTGAAGGACATCCGACTGCTAGTGCAAATTGGCTTCGTGATGAAGGACGGCGCGGTCGTCAAGCCGTAGCGGGCCTGCAACTCGTTGCGTGGCGCCCCACACGTGCGCGGCGACCTGATCGGGGTGGGCCAGGCTTGTGGTGAATACTGTATGCATATACAGTATTGATTCCAAAGCCAGGAGACAGCATGAGCCGCACCGACCACCGCACCCACTACGCCCCTCACTCAGACCGGGTGCCGCATTGGGTGCGGCGCGTCTGGGCCTGGTTCTGATCGACAAGGGGCGACCTGCCGCGTCGTGACCCGCCGCTATCCTTGCGGCATGAAAGCCCCGCCTGACGCCGCCCCCCCACCGCCGCCGCAGCTTCAGCGCCGCAACCCGCTGCACGGCCTGACGCTGGAGCAGATCGTCACCGAACTGTCGGCCCACTATGGTTGGCCGGGACTGGCTGACCGCATCACGCTGCGCTGTTTCAGCAGCGACCCGAGCGTCGCATCCAGCCTGAAGTTCCTGCGCAAAACGCCTTGGGCGCGCGAGAAGGTAGAAAGCCTCTACCTCTTCATGCTGCGCGAGAACAAGCGCGGCCCACCGGCCGGTTCGAGCGACTGAAGGGGCCGGCACCGTCACAATCACAGGCTGGCAAACGCCGGATGACCACCGCCGGTCAGCGCGCTGTGCGCGACCTTCCCAGCCCTTTAGAAAGCATCCCACCGCCATGGCCATCCAATGGTTTCCGGGTCATATGTACGCGACCAAGAAAGCCATCGTCAAGCGGCTGCCCGACATCGACGTGGTGATCGAATTGCTGGACGCCCGCGCGCCCGGCTCCAGCGCCAACCCGCTGCTGGCCGAGTTGGCCGGCAACAAGCCGGCCTTGAAGGTGCTGAACAAGCAGGATCTGGCCGACCCGGCGCGCACCGCGCTGTGGCTGGCCCACTACCAGGCCCAGCCGGGCACCAACGCGTTGGCGCTGGACGCCAGCGAGACCGCACCGGCGCGCCAGCTGATCGCCGCCAGCCGCACCCTGGTGCCTTTGCGCGGTGGCATGGTCAAGCCGGTGCGGGTGCTGATCTGCGGCATCCCCAACGTGGGCAAGAGCACGCTGATCAACACCCTGATCGGCCAGCGCAAGGCCAAGACCGGCGACGAGCCCGGCATCACCAAGACCGAGCAGCGCATCGCATTGGCCAATGACTTCGACCTGTTCGACACGCCGGGCATGCTGTGGCCGCGCATCGTCGTCGAGCAGAGCGGCTACAACCTGGCTGCCACGGGCGGCATCGGCCGCAATGCTTACGACGAAGAAGAGGTGGCAATGGCCTTGCTGGCCAGCGTGCGCGGGCCCTACGCCGACCGCCTGCAGGCACGCTACAAGCTGGCCGATTTTTCGGCTGTCAGCGACGACGTGCTGCTGGCCGACATCGCCCGTAAACGCGGCGGTCTGCTACCAGGCGGGCAAGTGAACCTGCAGAAGGCGGCCGAGATCGTGATCAACGATTTCCGCACCGGTGCCTGGGGTCGCATCACGCTGGAAACGCCCGACGAATACGCGCAGTGGGTCGCTGCGGGCCTGGTGCGGGAAGCCGAACGCCAGGAGCGCGCTGCAGCCCGCACGCGGAAAAAGTCGCCGCAGCGGGGCGGCGAGGCCAGCGCGGCTGAAGCTCAAGAGTCTGACCACAGCCATTCAGGCAACGACGATTCCCAAGGGAGCGGGGGTAGCGAACTGCCGAGCGCGTAACCTCCACGCTCTGCCCTCTGTTCCACCCACCCCATGACGCCCATGACGCCCATGACGCCGATGAAGTCCAAGCACTCGATCTGGTTCTTGACCCTGGCAGCCAGTTGGGCCGTCGCCACGTCGGCGCACGCACAGGCGCCGGCCCGGGTACCTGCACCGGTGGCTGCGCCGGCCGCCTCGGCGCCGCCTGTCGTCAACAAGAAGTTGCCGCGCGCGATGACGCCGGCCGAAAAGCGCGACAGTGCAACCGTGCCGGGCGACAAGCGTCCCGAAGATCCGGTGGTGCCGCAGATCAGCATCCCGTTGGGCAAGACGCCGCCGGCGCCTGTGCTGCCCAAGGCTCAGCAGCAGCGCCAGGACAAGGCTGCGGCGTCGGGCGGTGTCGACGATTCGGTGGCGCGCTGCAAAGCCGCTGCCACGCCCGCCGAACGGGATGCCTGTCTCGACCGCCTGGGTCGCCCCAACCGGGCCCGCTGACCGCGTCTGAGGTCAGTCGGTGCGGACGGGCAACCGGTGTGCCCAGCGCTGGCTCTCGGTGACCGTCAGGCTTCTGTGGCGTGGTAGCCGGTGACCCGGTCTACCTCGTTCTTCGAACCCAGCACCACCGCCACGCGCTCGTGCAGCTTGGTGGGCACGATGTCCAGGATGCGCTCGTGTCCGTTGGTGGCAGAGCCGCCTGCTTGTTCGATGATGAAGGCCATGGGGTTGGCTTCGTACATCAGGCGCAGCTTGCCGGGCTTGTCGCGTTCGCGCTGGTCCCAGGGGTAGAGGAAGACACCGCCACGGCTCAGGATGCGGTGCACGTCCGACACCATGCTGCCCACCCAGCGCATGTTGAAGTCCTTGCCACGCGGGCCGGTCTTGCCGGCTAGGCATTCGTCGATGTAGCGCCTGGCCGGTGGCGCCCAGTGGCGCAGGTTGGACATGTTCACCGCGAACTCTTTGGTGTCCTCGGGCACGCGCACATCGGTCTGCGTCAGCACCCAGGAACCGGTCTCGCGGTCCAGCGTGAACAGCGCTACGCCGTCGCCCAGCGTCAGCACCAAAGTCGTCTGTGGACCGTAGACGCAGTAACCAGCGGCTGCCTGGTGCTTGCCCGGCTGCAGGAAGTCTTCTTCGCTGACACCGCGTGTGTGGCCGACCTTGCGCAGCACGCTGAAGATGGTGCCGATGGACACGTTCACATCGATGTTGCTGCTGCCGTCCAGCGGGTCGAACAGCAACAGGTATTCGCCTTGGGGGTAGCGGTTGGGCACCACGTGGATACTGTCCATTTCCTCGCTGGCCATGGCCGCCAGGTGGCCGCCCCATTCGTTGGCTTCGATCAGCACTTCGTTGCTGATGACGTCCAGCTTCTTCTGGATTTCGCCCTGCACGTTCTCGCTGCCGGCGGTGCCCAACACGTCACCCAGAGCGCCTTTGTTGACGGCGATGGCGATGTGCTTGCAGGCCCGGGCGACGACCTCGATCAGCAGGCGCAGTTGCGCCGGGATGCGGCCGTGTTCGCGCTGTTGTTCGACGAGGTACTGGGTGAGGCTGATGCGTTTCATGACTGTCCTCCGGGATGCGCTTCGGCGTGGCCTTCGAGTGCGCGCGTGACGATCTCGCGCACGTCGTTGCTGAGGTCAGCCTTGGCGGCCACGCGGGCGATGGCCTCGCGCGCTGCGTGGCGGTAGGGTTCGGCCAGCGCGGCCCAGCGGTCCATCACGCGGGCAAAGCGGCCGGCCACGTGGGGGTTGATGGCGTCCAGTTCCAGCAGCTTGTCGGCCCACAGCACATAGCCGGCAGCGTCGCTGCGGTGAAATGCCGCCGGGTTGTCGCGGCACAGCGTGCTCAGCAGGCTGCGCGCGCGGTTGGGGTTCTTCAGCGAGAAGTCCGGGTGCTTGAGCAGCGCTTTCGCGCGGTTGAAGGCGCGGCCGCTGTGTTCGCCATGCACCTCGAACACCGGCTCGGGCGCGCGCGCCTGCAGCATGAACCACTTGTCCAGCAGCAGCGGCTCGCCCTGGGCCAGCACGTGGAAGCGTTCCAGCGCGGCCTCGGCCAGCGGCGATTGCGCGTCGATCAGCGCACCGATGGCACCCAACCGGTCGCTCATGTTGCTGGCGTCCTTGAAGCGCTGGTAGGCGCGGCCCGGCCACACAGTCTCGCCCTGCTGCACGGCGTGCAGGCACAGCATGCTGAGCGCCAGATTGGCCAGCGCGCGTTGCCCGCTCTGCACGGGGCTGGGTGCGTAGCCGCTGTTGACTTGGTGGGCCTCAAATGCCCAGACCCAGTCGTCGTGCAGCTGCGTGGCCATCAGCATGCGCCACTGCTCGCGCACGGTGTGGATGCGCTGCGGGTCGCAGGCCGGCAACTGCTCGGCGATGTAGCCCTCGCTGGGCGCCAGCAAGGCCAGTTCCTTGAACGCCGGGTCGAGCGCCGGATCGCGCAGCACGCTGCGCAGCGCACGGGCCAGGGCCTCGTCCAGCACCGGCGCGTGGCCGCTGTGCACGGCGCGCAGCAAGCGGGCCAGCATCAGGCGCTGGCCGCCTTCCCAGCGGTTGAAGGCATCGCTGTCGTGGGCCAGCAGCACCACGCGTTCCACGTCTGACAAACCGTCGTCCAACCGTACGGGCGCCGAGAAACCGCGCAGCAGCGAGTGCACCGGTTGCACCGCAACGTCGTCGAAGACCCAGCTCTGCTCGGCCTGTTCCAGCACCAGCACGCGCTCAGCAATCAGCGCCTGGCCCTGCACGCTGATCAAGCCCATGCGAACGGGGATGACGAAGGGCAGCTTCACCGCCTGGCCGGGTGAGGGCTCGCTGCTCTGCGTCAAGGTCAGCGTGTAGCGGCGCGCCGCGCCGTCGTACTCGCCGCGTGCCGTCACCAGCGGGGTGCCGGCTTGCGCGTACCAGCGCTTGAAGGCGTCCAGGCGCGGTGCCAGCTCGCTATCGGGGTTGGCGTCGGCAATGGCCTGTGCGAAGTCGTCGCAGGTCACGGCCTGGCCGTCGTGACGCTGGAAGTAAAGCGCCATGCCTTTCACAAAGCCCGCGTCGCCGACCAGCGTGTGCTGCATGCGCACGACTTCGGCGCCCTTTTCGTAGACCGTGCTGGTGTAGAAATTGTTGATTTCCAGGTAGCTGTCGGGCCGCACCGGGTGCGCCATCGGGCCGGCGTCTTCCGGAAACTGCGCGCTGCGCAGCCCGCGCACGTCCTTGATGCGCTTGACGGCGCTGGCCGACGGTGAGCCGGCCATGTCCATGCTGAACTGCTGGTCGCGGAAGACGGTCAAGCCCTCTTTCAGCGAGAGCTGGAACCAGTCGCGGCAGGTGATGCGGTTGCCCGTCCAGTTGTGGAAATACTCGTGCGCAATGACGCTTTCGATGGCCGCGAAATCGCCGTCGCTGGCGGTGGCTGCGTTGGCCAGCAGCAAGCGCGTGTTGAACAGGTTCAAGCCCTTGTTCTCCATCGCGCCGCCGTTGAAGTCGTCCACGCCGACGACCATGAAACGGTCCAGGTCCAGCGCCAGGCCGTAGCGCGCTTCGTCCCAGATCACGCTGGCCACCAGCGCGTTCATCGCGTGCTCGGTCTTCTCCAGGTCGCCCGGCCGCACGTACACCTGCAGCAGGTGGTCGCGCCCGCCGCGGCTGCGGATGCGCTGTTCGCGCGCCACCAGGCGGCCGGCCACCAGTGCGAACAGGTAGCTGGGTTTCGGGAACGGGTCGTGCCACTTCGCGAAGTGGCGACCGTTGTCCAGCGGGCCCTCTTCAACCAGGTTGCCATTGCTCAGCAGCACCGGGTACTTGGCCTTGTCGGCGCGCAGCGTGACGGTGTAGACCGCCATCACGTCGGGTCGGTCGGCGAAGAAGGTGATGCGGCGAAAGCCCTCGGCTTCGCACTGTGTGAAAAAGCCGCCGTTGCTGGTGTACAGGCCCGACAACTCGGTGTTCTTGTCCGGGGCGCAGGTGTTGCGGATTTCCAGCGTGAAGCTGTCGGCCTCAGGCGGGTTGTCGATGACCAGTTCGCCGTTCTCGTGGCGGAAGGACACGCTCTGCCCATCGGCCAGCACGCGCAGCAGGTTCAGGCCCTCGCCATGCAGGCGCAGCGGCGCGCGGCTGCCATCGGCCGGTGCGGCTGCTGTGTTGCGCTCGATGCGCAGCTTGCTGCCGACGATGGTTTTCACCGGGTCGAGGTCGAAGCTGAGGTCGGCGCTGCGGATGAAATAGGCCGGCGCGGCGTACTGCTCGCGGCGGACCAGGGCGGTCAGGGCATCACGCATGGTGCTGCGCTCCAGGGGTCAAGGCAAACGGGGGAACGGCGAAAGCCGGGCTCAAAGCCCTTGCTTCAGGCTGGCTTCGATGAAGGGGTCGAGATCGCCGTCCAGCACCTTCTGGGTGTTGCTGATTTCGACGTTGGTGCGCAGGTCTTTGATGCGGCTGTTGTCCAGCACGTAGCTGCGGATCTGGTGGCCCCAGCCGACATCGGTCTTGGTGTCTTCCAGCTTCTGCTGCTCTTCCTGGCGCTTGCGCATCTCGTGGTCGTACAGCCGGCTGCGCAGGCGCTTCCAGGCCACGTCACGGTTGCTGTGCTGGCTGCGGCCGTCCTGGCATTGCACGACGATGCCGGTGGGCAAGTGGGTCAGGCGCACCGCCGAATCGGTTTTGTTGATGTGCTGACCGCCCGCGCCGCTGGCCCGGAAGGTGTCGACACGCACGTCCGAAGGGTTGATGTCGATCTCGATGGAGTCGTCCACCTCGGGGTAGACGAAGAGCGAGGCGAAGCTGGTGTGGCGGCCGCCCGAACTGTCGAAGGGGCTCTTGCGCACGAGGCGGTGCACACCGGTTTCGGTGCGCAGATGGCCGAAGGCGTAGTCGCCCTCGACCTTGATGGTGGCGCTCTTGATGCCGGCGATGTCGCCGGCGGTTTCGTCTTCCAGCGTGGCCGTGAAACCCTTGCGTTCGCAATACTTCAGGTACTGGCGAAGCAGCATGCCGGCCCAGTCGCAGGCCTCGGTGCCGCCGGCGCCGGCCTGGATGTCGACGAAACAGTTCAGCGGGTCGGCCGGGTTGCTGAACATGCGGCGGAATTCCAGCTGCTCGACGGTGGCGCGCAGCGTGGCGGCTTCGCCTTCGATGGTCAGCATGCCTGCCTCGTCGCCGTCGGCCTTGCTCATCTCGAAGAGTTCCGAGTTGTCGGACAAGTTGCCGTGCAGGTGGTCGATGGTGCCGACCACGGTTTCCAGCGTCTTCTTTTCCTTGCCCAGTTCCTGGGCGCGCTTGGGGTCGTTCCAGACCGCTGGGTTTTCCAGCGCGGCGTTGACTTCGTTCAGCCGCAGGCTTTTGCGGTCGTAGTCAAAGATACCCCCGGAGCTGCTCGGTGCGGGTGCTCAGGTCGGCGAGCAGCGTGCCGATCGAGTTGATGTGTTCGACGTCCATGGACATGTTTAAGGCCTCGGTAAGCCTTTAATTCTCTCACGCAAGAAATCGGGCGATATGCCCGGCCAGGGCCTCGGGCTGGTCGTGGTGCAGCATGTGACCGCAGGGCGAAAGCAGGGCGCGCTGCAACTGCGGCACGACGGCCAGGCGGGCCTCGAATTCGGCGCGCGGATAGCGGTCACCCCACCATTTGGTCATGTCGGTGCGGTCGCCTTCGGCCCACAGCACCGGGGCCGTGATGTGCCGCCACATTTCGATGTGTTCTTCGGCGCGGTAGAGCACCGGGTTGACACGCTTGTGCGCCGGGTCGCCCAGGATGTGCCACTGGCCATCCTGGCCCTCAGCGGTGTGTTGCCGCGCCCAATGCGGCGCCAGCCAGGCCGCCTTGTCGGCCGGCAACAGCGGGTTGTTCTTCTGCAGCCGCTCGGCCACGCCGTCCAGGTTTTCATAGCTGCGCAGCGCCTGCGGTGTCTTCAATTCGTCCAGCCACTTCAGCATGCGCTTGGGCGCGTGCTGAGGCTGGCCTGCGGGCAGACCGAAGCCTTCCAGATTGACCAGGCGCCGGATGCGCTGCGGCCGCACGCCGGCATAGGCCATCACGACGTTGCCGCCCATGCTGTGACCGACCAGGTCGATGGCGCCCACGGGAGCAAAGGCGTCCAGCAGCGCATCCAGATCGCCCACGTAGTCGGGAAACCAGTAGCTATCAGAACCCGAGTTGTCGCTGAGACCGAAACCGCGCCAGTCGGGCGCAATGACCCAGCGGTCGAAGCCTTCGTGCGCGGCCAAGGCATCGACGGCGAACTGGAAGGACGCGCCGACGTCCATCCAGCCGTGCGCCATCACCAGCGGCGGGCGTTCGGGCGTCACCAGGCTGGCGTCGCCCCACTGGTGGACGTGGTAGTTGAGCCCACGGATGGGCAGGAAGGTCGAGCGCGCCGCGCGGCGGGGCAGATAGGGTGCTTGCATTCGGCAACTGTAGGTGGCCACGCGCGAGGCCGCTGTCCGGCGCGCGACGGCTGGCCGACAATGCCCGCATGATTGAAAACAAGCAGGCTTCCACCCCCGCTCACACCCTGCGCGCCGCCACGCCGGCCGACCTGATCGTCATCGTCGGCCTGATCCGTGAACTGGCGGCTTTCGAACACCTGGAACACCTGGTTGTCACCACGCCCGAGAGCCTGCGCCCCCACCTGTTCGGCGAGCGCCCGGTGGCCGAAGCGATGGTGGGCGAAGTGGACGGCAAGGTCGTCGCTTTCGCCCTGTTCTTCACCAACTTCTCCACCTTCCTGGGCCAGCCGGGCCTGTACCTGGAAGACCTTTATGTGCAACCCGCCCACCGGGGCCGCGGCCTGGGCAAGGCTTTGCTGAAGCACCTGGGCGCGCTGGCCCTGGCGCGCGGCTGCGGTCGCTTCGAATGGAGCGTGCTCGACTGGAACGAGAACGCCATTCGTTTCTACGAAAAGATGGGCGCGGTGGTGATGCCCGAGTGGCGCATCTGCCGCGTGGCGGGCGCGGCCTTGCCGGCTTTTCAGACCCCCTGAGCCTTCGGCGTTCTGGCCTTGCGCAACAGCGCCGGTGGGCGCCTCACAGGCGCGGCCTACAGCGGCTGTAGCCGCTGCAGCCGCTCCAGCGCGCTCAGCAACGTGCGGTCCTGCTTGGCGAAGCACAGCCGGGCCAGACCCTGCTCGAAGCCACCCTCGTAAAAGGCCGACACCGGTATCGCCGCCACGCCGATTTCGCGCGTCAGCCACAGGCAGAACTCGCCTTCAGGCAGGTCGCTGACAGCGCTGTAATCCACCAACTGGAAGTAGCTGCCTTGGGTGTGCAGCGGCTTCAGCCGCGTGCGCTTCAAACCGTCCAGAAAGAGGTCGCGCTTGCGTTGGTAGAAGGCCGGCAGGTCGAGGTAGGGCGCGGGGTCTGCCAGGTGGCGGGCCAGCGCGTGCTGCATGGGCGTGTTGACCGTGAACACGTTGAACTGGTGCACCTTGCGGAACTCGGCCGTCAGCGCCGCCGGGGCGGCCACATAGCCGACTTTCCAGCCCGTGACGTGGTAAGTCTTCCCGAAGCTGGAGACCACGAAAGCGCGTGACGCCAACGCGGGGATGGAGGCCGCGCTGACGTGCTCCACGCCGTCGAACACCATGTGCTCGTAGACCTCGTCAGATAGCAGCAGCGCCTGCGTGGGCGCCAGCAGGTTGGCCAGTTGCAGCATCTCGGCGCGGGTCCACACCGTGGCGCTGGGGTTGTGGGGGCTGTTGACCATCACCAGCCGCGTGCGCGGGGTCAGCGCGGCGGCAAAGCGCGCGAAGTCGGGCCGGAAAGTGCCGGGCGTCAGCGGCACGCGCACCACGGTGCCGCCGGCCAGTTCGATGCTGGGCGCGTAGCTGTCGTAACAGGGCTCCAGCACGATGACTTCGTCACCTGGGCTGACGCAGCACAGCACAGCAGTGAGGATGGCCTGGGTGGCGCCGGCGGTGATGGTGATCTCGGTGTTGGCGTCGTAGCGGCGGCCGTAGAGCGCCGCCAGCTTGTCGGCCACGCCGTTGCGCAACTGCGGCACGCCGGTCATCGGCGGGTACTGGTTCAGGCCCTCGCGCATGGCGTGGTTGACGTGGTCCAGCAGCGCCGGGTCGCAGTCGAAATCGGGGAAGCCCTGGCCCAGGTTGACCGCGCCGGTTTCGCTGGCCAATGCCGACATCACGGTGAAGATGGTGGTGCCCACATTGGGCAGGCGGCTGGTGAAGGCGGGCGTGTATTCGGTCGTGGCGTTTATGGCGGTTACGGCGTTCAGTGTGTTCATCACGGGCTCACGGGCAAAGGTTCACAGGCTGTAGTCAGTGCCCTGGCCACCCATGGCGCGTTCCAGCAGCGCGGGCGTCAGGCGGGGTGACAGCAGTTCAGCGAAGGCCAGCACGAACTGCCGCAGATAGGCGCCGCGCTTGAAGGCCACGCGGGCGATGTTGCTGCCGAAGAGATGGCCCAGCGGACGGGCGATGAGGTCGCTGTTGTCGGCGTTCAGCGGCGGGTCGGCGCGCATCGCGCTCTCGGCGACGATGCCCACGCCCAGACCCAGACGGACATAGGTCTTGATGACGTCGGAATCGATGGCTTCCAGCGCCACCAGCGGGTGCAGTTCGGCCCGCGCAAAGGCCTGGTCGATGCGCGTGCGGCCGGTGACAGTCGGCTGGTAGAGCACCAGCGGCTGCGCGGCCAGTTGCGCAAGCGTCGGGCGTTCGACGTTGGCCAGCGGGTGACCCACCGGCACCACCATCACGTGCTGCCATTCGTAGCACGGCAGGGTGATGAGTTCGGGGTGGGCGGCCAGCGCCTCGGTGGCCAGGCCGATCTCGGCCACGTCGTCGAGCAGCATGCGCGCCACCTGCTCGGGCATGCCCTGGTGCAGCACCACCTGCACCTTGGGGTAGCGCAAGCGCAACTGCGCGACGGGTTCGGGCAGGAAGTAGCGGGCCTGGGTGTGGGTGGTGGCGATGCTCAGCGTGCCGGCGTCCTGCTTGGAAAACTCGTCGCCGATGCGCTTCAGGTTGGCCACCTCGCGCATGATGATTTCCACCGATTTCAGCACCTGCTGGCCGGGCTCGGTGACACGCTTCAATCGCTTGCCGTGGCGCGCGAAGATGTCCACGCCCAGCTCTTCTTCCAGTTCCAGGATGGCCTTGCTGATGCCCGGCTGCGACGTGAACAGCGCCTTGGCGGTTTCGGTCAGGTTGAGGTTGCGGCGCACCGCTTCCTGCACGAAACGGAACTGGTGCAGGTTCATGCGGCGCGTGGGCTTGGTGGTGTGACCGGTGTCAACAAAGCGGCTGCGGCGTCGGCCATCGCGGCCACCACGCTGTCGACCTCGCCAATGGCGGCGTGCAGCGTGAAAGCCACGCCCGGGTGGGCCGCGCGCATGGCGTCCAGCAGCACAGGCAGGTCCTTCCGGACATGGCCGCCAGCGCCCAGGAACATCGGCAACACCGCCACCACTTCGCAGCCCTTGGCGGCCAGCTGCGCGCCGGCCTCGCCCAGGCTGGGCGTCATGAATTCCAGGAAAGCCAGCCGCACAACGACGCCGGGGTGGGTGTCGCGCAAACGCGCGGCCACGGCTTCAAAAGGTGCGGCCCAGCGGGCGTCGCGAGCACCGTGCGCGAAGAGGATCAAGCCGGTACGGGTATGGGTGTCGGTCATGCCGTCAACGGTAGCGCACCAGCCAGGCGAAGGCGGCCATCGACAGCAGCAAATAAATGCCGCTGGGCGCAGCAGCAGCCACCCAGGGCGCCATGCCCTGCAGCGTGCCGATGAAGCCGGTGAGGTTGTTCAAGAGCACGAAGCTGATGCCCAGCAGGATGCCGCCAAACACCTTCAAGCTGACGCCGCTGGAGCGCGCCTGCAGGTAGGCGAAGGGCAGGGCCAGCGCCATCATCACCAGACAAGCGAGCGGATAGAGCGCCTTGCGCCAGAAGCGGATCTTGTACTGCTGCGTGGCCTGCGCCTGGTCGTTCAGGTGGGCGCTGTAGCGCCACAGCGCCAGCGTTGTCATCGAGCCCAGCGGCAGCACCGCGGCGGCCACCACGCTGGCGGTCAGCGTGCTGGGCCAGACCAGCCGGGCTTGCTTGTCGATCTGCACCGCCGCGCCCTCGCTGCGGGCCGTCGGCCAGTGCGCCACTTCGGCGTCGGTCAGCGTCCAGGTGCCGTCGTCGGCGACGCTGCCTTCCTGGGCTTGCGTGCGTGTAACCAGCCGACCATCGCTGTCAAATTCGAAGATGCGTATGCCCGACAGCACACCGCCGCCGCTGGCGCCGGCCACGTTCACCGAGTAGCTGCGTTCGCCGTCGGGCGTGCTGCGGCGCTCCTTCAGCCAGGCCCCGGCGCCTTCCAGCTTGATCCCGCCATTGAAGCGTGCCTTGAGCTGCAGCGCGGCGCGTTCGCTGGCCGGCGCCAGCACGTCACCCGTGATGAAGGTGATGGCGCCAAACACCACGCCCAGCACGGCCAGCAGACCCAAAGCGCGGCCCGGGCCCAGGCCGCTGGTGCGCAGGATGGTGAATTCCGACGACTGCGCCATGCGCGCCAGGGAATAGATGGTGCCGATCAGCACCGCAACCGGGAAGAGGTCGTAGAAGTGGCTGGGCAAGACCAGCAGCGCCGCTTCCATCGCGTGCCAGGCGGTGCGGCCGCGGCGGCCGACGCCGTCGAGCTCATCGACCAGATCGATGAAAAAGAACAGCGACAAAAAGGCCAGCGCTACAAAAAACACCGAGGCCGTGATGTCGCGATAAAGCAGGCGGCGGACGGTCTTCATGGGCCGGGCCTCATGCCGAAACCAGCGGCGGTGCCTTGCTGTCGGCGACGGGTCGGCGGCGCTTGAAGGACAGCACGGCGGCATGGTCACGCCACCAAAGCAGTCCCACGGCCACGGCGAACGCGCTGCCGTGCAGGCCCAGCAGCATGGGGCCCATCGCCACGCGGCCGCTGGCCACCCACGCCTGCGACAGGTTGATCAGGTTGTAGTAGACGAAGAAGGCCAGCAGCGCGAATAGCAAGTTCCAGTTGCTGGCGCGGCGCGGGTTGGTGGCCGACAGGCCCACGCCCAGCACCATCAGGTTGGCAGCGCCCAGCAACAGGCCGAAGCGCCAGGTCAGCTCGGCCTCACCACGCGCGGTAGGCTGGGCGATCAGTTCCAGCGTGCCGGTGGCCTTCGGCGGCGTGCTTTCGGCGGCGCGCACCGTGCGTTCGCTGGCCAGCACGCGGTAGCGCTCGAAGCTGGACAGCGTGCGCTCGCCGCTCTGCTGGTCCACGTCGTTGCGCTGGCCGCGTTCCAGCACCAGGTAGCGGTCTTCGCCGTCGCTTTCCAGGCGGCCTGAGCGGGCCGACGTCACGGCCTCACCGTGCTCTTGCTGGGTCAGGATGAAGACATTGCGGGCCTGCCTGGCGTCCACCGCGGCGCCGGTGCTCACGCTGCTTTCGCGTTCGATGAAGAACACCCGCTGGCCGTCGCTGGAGGCCTGAAAAACGCCAGGCGTCACACGCGACAGATCGGACCGCTGCTGGTAGCGGTCACGCAACTCCATCGTGTTGCGGTTGCCCCAGGGCCAGACCACCAGCAGCAGCACGGCCACCGCCAAGAGCACCGGCCAGCTGGTGCGCAGCACCGGCCGCACGAAGCGCGACAGGCCGATGCCACTGGAAAACCAGATCGCCATTTCGCTGTCGCGGTACATGCGGCCCAGCGTCAGCACGATGGCCACGAAGAGCGACAGCGTCATCATGATCGGCAGGTTGCCCATGGCCGCGTAACCCAGCAGCAGCACGACGTCTTGCGGTGCCACGGCACCGTCTGCAGCCTGGCCCACGGTGCGGATCAAAAAGGTCGTCAACACGATGGTCAGCATCACCACCAGCGTGGCACCAAAGGCCCGGGCCAACTCACGACGCACAGTTGAATCGAATAACATCTTCTGCTTTGATTGTTGGGTGTAATTATGGACTTCAAGACGCAAGTGACCGGGGCTGCGGGCCTGGCTGGAATGACCGCAGATGCGCTGCTGGTGCTGGTCGCTTCCAGCGCCGTGCCCGAAGGCCTGGATGCGCCGCTGGCCGAAGTGCTGGCCGCCGCTGCCCAAGATGGTGACTTCGCCTTCAAGGCCGGGCAGACGCTGTACGCCTACCGCGTGGCCGGCGTGAAAGCACCGCGCGTCGTGTTCGCCCACGTCGGCGATGCCACCAACAAGCCCCTGCGCAAGGCGGTGGCGGCCGGTCTGGCCTTGCTCAAAGGCAGCGGTGCGGCCCGCCTGGCGGTGACGCTCGCCGGCGGCGCGGCATGGACCGCAGCGCAAGCCGAGACGGTGGCGACTGCCGTGTGCGAAGCCAGCTACCTCTACCGAGCCACCAAGCCCAGTGCGGCCGAGCCGTCCAAGCTGGCCCAGGTCAGCGTGGTCTGCGCCAAGACCGAAGCGGCCACCGTGGCTGTGGGGCTGAAGCGCGGTGAGGCCATCGCTGCCGGCACCGACCTGGCCCGCGAATGCGCGAACCGGCCGGGCAATGTCTGCACCCCGACTTACCTGGCCGAGCAGGCCAAGCTGCTGGGCAAGGAACACGGCCTGAAGGTTGAGATCCTGGAGCGCAAGGACTGCGAGAAGCTGGGCATGGGCTCCTTCCTGTCGGTGGCGCAAGGCTCGGACGAGCCTTTGAAGTTCATCGTCGCGCGTTGGAACGGCGGCGCCAAGACCGACGCGCCCATCGTGCTGGTGGGCAAGGGCATCACCTTCGACACCGGCGGCATCTCCATCAAGCCGGCCAGCGAGATGGACGAAATGAAGTTCGACATGGGTGGCGCTGCCAGTGTGTTGGGTACCTTGAAGGCCGTGGCGCTGATGAAGGCCAAGGTCAATCTGATCGGTGTGATCCCGTCTTGCGAAAACATGCCCAGCGGCCGCGCGGTGAAGCCGGGCGATGTGGTCACCAGCATGTCGGGGCAGACCATCGAGGTGCTGAACACCGACGCCGAAGGCCGTTTGATCTTGTGCGATGCGTTGACCTACGCCGAGCGCTTCAAGCCCGCCGTGACGGTGGACATCGCAACCTTGACTGGCGCCTGCGTCATCGCGTTGGGCGGCCACCGTTCGGGCCTGTTCAGCCCTGACGACGCGTTGGCCGCCGAATTGCTGAGTGCAGGCGAACAAGCCGGCGACCCGGCCTGGCGCATGCCGCTGGACGAGGAATACGACGAGGCGCTGAAGAGCAACTTCGCCGACATGGGCACCGTGGGCGGCCGCGCCGGTGGCGCCATCACCGCCGCCAAGTTCTTGCAGCGCTACACCGCCAAGCAGCGCTGGGCGCACCTGGACGTGGCCGGCACGGCCTGGAAGTCGGGCACGGCCAAGGGGTCCACCGGTCGTCCGGTGCCTTTGCTGACGCACTTCGTGCTGGCCCGCGCCAAGTAAGGCGACGGTGGACTCTCGGCGCGCGTTTCGGTCTCGAGTCACGGTTTTGCAGCGCTGACGTTGGCCATGACCGAAGTTGAATTCCACACTGGCGCGGCCGACCGAATCGCCTTTGCTTGTCGCTTGCTGCGCAAGGTTTACCGCAGCGGTGCCCGCGTGCTCGTCACCGCGCCGCCCGAAGTGCTGGCCGAACTGGACCGCAGCCTGTGGACTTTCGAAGAGCGCGACTTCCTGCCGCACGTGCGCGTGCCCGGCAGCGCGGCGGCAGTGCGGCGGCGTACGCCGATCTGGCTGGCCGCGGCCTCACCGGTGGCCAATGACGCGGTGGCTGGCCCTGCGCCGCGCTTGGTGGTCAACCTGGGTGCCGATGCACCCGCTGATCTGCACACGCTGGACAGGCTGATCGAGGTGCTGTCCACCGACGATGTCGATCGCGGCCGTGCGCGCTGGCGGGCCTACAAGGCCGCCGGGCTGAACGTCCTGCACCACGCGGGCGCTTGACGCATGCAGGACGAAACGCATCTGAACCTCGACGGCCTGCCCACGCTGACCGAGGTGTTGGAACTGGGCCGTGCGAGCGCTGCTGGCGTGCCGCATCCCGGCGACACCGACCTGGTCGCGCAAGTGCTGGCGGCACTGGAGCCGCGCATCGGCGCTTTGCTCGAAACCCGGCTGCGCGAGGCCCTGGCCCCGGCGTTGGCGCGCGTGGCCGACGGCCTGATACGAGAGGCGCGGGCCGAATTGGCACCGACGTTGCGCAGCGTCGTCGAAGAGGCCGTGGCGCAGGCCTTGCGACAGCCCCGCGCGCCACAGTGACCAGCGCCGGGTCGGGGCCATGGTTTCGGTTATCGTGCGCCGCTTGGTTTTCCCCACCCCCACGGAGGTATCTGCATGCAAGTCAAACTGAACCTGATCGTCGCTGCCGCCGCTGTGGCCGCTTTGACATCCACCGGCTCCGCCAGCGCCCAAGACCTGATCGTCAAGATCGGCCACGTCGCGCCCACCAGCGGCCAGCAAGCCGACATCGGCAAGGACAACGAGAACGGTGCCCGCATGGCCATCGACGAACTCAACGCCAAGGGCGTGATGATCGGCGGCAAGAAGGCCAAGTTCGAACTGCTGGCTGAAGACGACCAGGCCGACCCCAAGCAGGGCACGGCCGCCGCGCAGAAACTGGTCGACATGAAGGTTAACGGCGTCATCGGCCACCTGAATTCGGGCCCCTCGATCGCCGCGTCCAAGATTTACAGCGACGCCGGCATTCCGCAGATCAGCCCCTCGGCCACCAACACCAAGTTCACGTTGCAAGGCTACAAGACCACCTTCCGCGTCGTCGCCAACGACGGGCAGATCGGCAGCGCGCTCGGCAAATACGCCGTGAAGGAACTGAAGGGCAAGAGCATCGTCGTCATCGACGACCGCTCGGCCTATGGCCAGGGCCTGGCCGACGAGTTTGGCAAAGGTGTCAAGGCGGCGGGCGGCAACACCGCCGAGCGCCAGTACACCAACGACAAGGCCACCGATTTCACCGCCATCCTGACTGCCGCCAAGGCCAAGAAGCCGGACATCATCTTCTACGGCGGCATGCACTCGCAGGCCGGCCCCATGCTGCGCCAGATGAAGCAGTTGGGCATCACGGCCAAGTTCGTGGGCGGTGACGGCATCTGCACCTCGGGCCTGCCCGAACTGTCGGCCGGCTCCATGGCCGACGGCCAGGTCGTGTGCGCCGAGGCCGGTGGTGTCGACGGCGGCACCAAGAAGTCGATGGACGATTTCTACGCTGCATACAAGAAGAAGTTCAACATTCCCGTGCAGGTCTATGCGCCCTACGTCTACGACGCCGTCAACGTGATGGTGGCCGCGATGGTCAAGGCCGGCTCTGCCGAGCCTGCCAAGTACCTGCCGGCACTGGCTGCGACCAAGGACTACAAGGGCGTGACCGGCAACATCGGTTTCGACGCCAAGGGTGACATCAACAACGGTTCGTTGACGCTCTACACCTACAAGGCTGGCAAGCGCGAGCAGATCGCCGTGGTCCGTTAAACCCAACGCAGAAGCGGCCAACGCTGCTTCTGCGGAGTTGCTTCCCAGGCGACAAAACCCAGACAACAAAAAACCCGCCATCGGCGGGTTTTTTGTTCGTCAAGAGAAGGGCTACTTCAGCTTGATTTCCTTGTACAGCACGTGCTTGCGAGCCTTGGGGTCGAACTTCAGGAATTCGAGCTTTTCGGGCGTCGTCTTCTTGTTCTTGCTCGTGGTGTAGAAGTGGCCGGTGCCCGCAGTGGACTCCAGCTTGATTTTTTCGCGTCCGCCTTTGCTGGCCATCGTGTGCTCCTAGCGTGATTTAGATTTCGCCGCGGGCACGCAGGTCGGCTACGACCTGTTCGATGCCCACTTTGTCGATGAGGCGCAGGGCCGCGTTGCTGATGCGCAGGCGGATCCAGCGGTTTTCGTTCTCAACCCAGAAACGGCGGTATTGCAAGTTGGGCAGGAACCGACGCTTGGTCTTGTTGTTCGCGTGCGAAACATTGTTGCCCACCATGGGGCCTTTGCCGGTAACTTGACAGACGCGTGCCATGACGCTTCTCCAGTGATGTTGGGATGGCTGCCGGGGCATGAACCGCCATAAGTCGCAATTGAGTCGCGACACACGTGATAGACCGCCAGCAAAGCCCGCGAGTATAGCGCGGTTTCGATGCCTCAACGGCTTCAGCCAGGCTCTTGTTCCAGGAAGCGCTGCGCGTCCAGGGCCGCCATGCAGCCCGTGCCGGCGCTGGTGATGGCCTGCCGGTAGATGTGGTCCTGCACATCGCCGGCGGCAAACACGCCCGGCACGCTGGTCTGCGTGGCCATGCCGGCCAGGCCGGTGCGGGTGATGATGTAGCCGTCCTTCATCTCCAGTTGGCCCTTGAAGATGTCGGTGTTGGGCTGGTGGCCGATGGCGATGAAGCAGCCCTTCAGTGCGATGTCGGTGGTGACTTGGGTGGTCTCACTGTCGGCGGCTGGGGCTGTGCTGCGCAGACGCACGCCCGTGACGCCGCTGGCGTCGCCCAGTACCTCGTCCAGCGTGTTCCACAAGTGCAATTCGATCTTGCCGGCGGCGACCTTGGCGGCCACCTTGTCCATCAGCACGGCCTCGGCGCGGAACTTGTCGCGGCGGTGCACCAGGTGCACCTTGCTGGCGATGTTCGACAGGTAGAGCGCTTCTTCGACCGCAGTGTTGCCGCCACCGACTACGCACACCGTGTCACCACGGTAAAAGAAGCCGTCGCAGGTGGCGCACCCACTGACGCCCTTGCCCATGAAGGCGGTCTCACTCGCCAGGCCCAGGTATTTGGCGCTGGCGCCGGTGGCGATGATCAAGGTGTCGCAGGTGTAGGTGCCCGAGTCGCCTGTCAGCGTGAACGGCCGTTGGCTGAAATCGACGGTGTTGATGTGGTCGAAGACGATCTGGGTGTTGAAGCGCTCGGCGTGCTTCAAGAAGCGCTCCATCAATTCGGGGCCTTGCACGCCGTCGACGTCGGCCGGCCAGTTGTCGACCTCGGTGGTGGTCATCAGCTGGCCGCCCTGGGCGATGCCGGTGATCAGCATCGGTTCGAGGTTGGCGCGCGCGGCGTACAGCGCGGCGGTGTAGCCGGCAGGGCCGGAGCCCAGGATCAGGACGCGGGCGTGGGTGTTGACGGTCGACATGGCAAGGATCTCAGCGGTGTTTGGGTGTCATATCTGGGCTTGGTGCCCTGAAGTTTCGACGGAAGATGCCGATAAATTGGCATATAGCGCCGTGGGCACAATAGACGGATTCTTGCAGACGGGTGGCGCCCAACACCCCTGTCATTAGCCTCACCACAACAAGAGGAGTGCCTCGATGTCGATGTTGTCGAACCTGGATCTGATCCGCCGCGTACCCCTGTTTTCCATGCTCACTGCCGAGCAGGCCCAGGCCATCGCCGACAGCGTCGTCAAGCGCCGCTTTCGCCGGGGTGAACTGGTCGTCGAGCAGGGCCGTAAGAGCAACGCGCTGTTCATCCTGCTGAACGGCCGGGCCCGGGTGCTGACGGCCGACACGCGGGGCCGCGAGGTCATCCTGGCCGTGCTGGAGTCGGGCGACTATGTTGGCGAAATGAGCCTCATCGACAACGAACCGCACAGCGCAACCGTGCGGGCCGAAATACAGACCGACATGCTGGTGCTGGCGCGTGGCGATTTCGCGCGCTGCCTGCCCGAAGCGTCCACGCTCAGCTACGGCATCTTGCGCGGCCTGGTGCGCCGCCTGCGCAATGCCGACCGGCAGATTGAATCGCTGGCGCTGCTGGACGTTTACGGCCGCGTGGCACGCACGCTGCTGGACATGGCCGAGGAGATCGACGGCACCAAGATCATCCGCCACAAGGTCAGCCGCCAGGACATGGCCAAGGTCGTCGGTGCTTCGCGCGAGATGGTCAGCCGGGTCATGAAAGACCTGGAGGAACGCGGCGTCATCGAGACCCAGGAAAACGGCTTCGTCGTCATCAAGGAACGGCTGCCGCAGGACTGAGTGGGGACGCGGGCGTCCACCTGGGTGGACTCCCTCGCCTCACGAAGGCCAGGCTGCATTCTGGCGGGCTGGCATGACGCTTGCTGGCTGGCATGACGCTAGCGGGCAGGCCTGATCGGCCACAATCCGCTGCATGAGTTTTCCCCTCGGTTCCCTGCGCGGCGACGGTGCTGCCAGCGCCCGCGCCCTGCCTGCGGTTGAAGTGCCGCGTTGGCGGCGCCAGGCACTGTTGCTTCTGGCCGCGCTGGCCGGGTTGCTGTTCCTGTTGGCACTGGCGACGCACCAGGTCAGTGACGCAGCGTTCAGCACCTCGGGCACGGGCGATCCGCTGCGCAACAAGGCCGGATTGCTGGGCGCGCGCATGTCGGACATGGCGCTTTTCCTCTTTGGTTTTTCGGCCTGGTGGCTGGTGCCGGTGGGCTTGCGTGCCTGGCTCTCGTCGCTGGCCGGTCTGCTGCGCAGCGATGCGCCGGCAGCCGCTGAGGCCGAACCCGCCCCCGCGCCTCGTTGGCTATTCTGGTTGGGTCTGGCTCTGTTGCTGGCCGCCAGCAGCGCGCTGGAATGGACGCGCCTGTACCGCTGGGAGCCGCTGCTGCCGGGCCACGCCGGTGGCGTGCTGGGCTACACGTTGGGGCCGCTGTCAATGCGCTGGCTGGGCTTTGCCGGCTCGGGCGTGTTTTGGATCGCCTTGCTGGTGACCGGCTTGTCGCTGGCGCTGCGCTTTTCCTGGTTGCAGGTGGCCGACGCCATCGGCCAGCAGTTCGACCGCCTGCGCGCCAGCCGCATCGACCGCAAGGAAGCCGACGAAGACCGCCGCCTGGGCGAGGCCGCCGCGCGTGAACGCGAACAGGTCGTCGAGGTGCAGCGCATCGAGGTGCAAGAGCATGTGCCGGTGGTCATCGAGCCGGCCGCGCCCGAGATCGCCAAGTCGCAGCGTGTGGCCAAGGAA
>JBBQAI010000206.1:0-3788 GCA_038316205.1 Burkholderiales bacterium | reverse complement strand
CATAGTCCTTGGGCTCCATGCCCGCTGCGACCGCATCGCGCACCACCTGCATCGGGTTGGTCTGCAATTGCGGCGCGCTCGGCAACCAGCCCATGCGTTCGGCGCGCACGTTGTAGTCGATCATGCTGCCGCCGTAGACGGTCTTGTCGGCCAGCGGCGAAATTACTTCTGCCATGCCCAGCTTCTCGTAGCGCCACTGGTCGGTGTGGGCGTAGAAAAAGCTGGTGCTGTTCATCTGCCGCGGCGGGCGCACCCAGTCGAGTGCAAAGGCCAGCGGCAACCACCCGGTCTGCGGGCGCAGCTTTTCCTGACCCACGTAGTGGGCCCAGCCGCCGCCGCTCTGGCCGATGCAGCCGCACATCATCAGCATGTTGATGACGCCGCGGTAGTTCATGTCGCTGTGGTACCAGTGGTTCATCGCCGCGCCGATGATCACCATCGACTTGCCATGCGTCTTGTGCGCGTTCTCGGCAAACTGCCGCGCCACCGTGATGAGCTGTTCGCGCGGCGTGCCGGTGATGCGCTCCTGCCAGGCGGGGGTGTAAGGCGTGTCGTCGTCGAAGCTCTTCGCGGCCATCTCGCCGGCCAGGCCTCGGGCCACACCGTAGTTGGCCACCTGCAGGTCGAACACTGTGGCGACCAGCGCCTCGCGCTGCTCACCCGCTTTTCCCAGCGCGATGCGGCGAACCGGCACCGTGCGCACCAACACCTCGGTCTGCACGTTGTTCGGGAAGTTCTCGCTGACGATGCCGCCGAAGTAAGGGAAGCCGACCTTCGAAGTGTCGGCGCTCGGGTCTGGCCCTTCCAACACCGAGAGCTGCAGCTTCACGGCATTGCCATGGCGGGCTTCCTTGGCCTCCAGATTCCACTGCCCTTCGTCGGCCCGGCCGTCCGGACCCCAGCGAAAGCCGATCGCGCCTTGCGGCAACACCACCTTGCCGGTTTCGTCGAAGGCCACCGTCTTCCATTCCGGGTTGTTGGCCTGGCCGAGCTTGCCGTTGAAGTCGGATGCGCGCACGTAGCGGTCGGGCACGGTGATGACTTCGCCGCTGGGAAGCGTGTGCTCCTTGAGCATCACCAGCATCGGCATGTCGGTGTAGCGGCGCACGTAGTCGTCGAAGTAGGCCGATCTGCCGACCCCCAGGCCGCCTGCCGGCGTCCGCCCCCCGAGCGGGTCCGACGAGCTTGGGGCGGCCCGGCGCTCGTCGGGTTCGCCCTGTTCCGGAAAGTAGAACTCTTTCAGGATCACGTGTCCCATCGCCATCGCGACTGCGGCATCGGTGCCCTGCTTCGGGTTCATCCAGATGTCGGACAGCTTGGCGACCTCGGAATAATCGGGTGTCACCGCCACCGTCTTGGTGCCCTTGTAGCGCACCTCGGTGAAGAAGTGCGCGTCGGGCGTGCGCGTCTGCGGCACGTTGGAGCCCCAGGCAATGATGAAGCTGGAGTTGAACCAGTCGGCCGATTCCGGCACGTCGGTCTGTTCGCCCCAGACCTGCGGGCTGCTCGGTGGCAAATCGCAGTACCAGTCATAAAAGCTCAAGCTGACGCCGCCTATCAGGCTCAGGTAGCGGCTGCCTGCGGCATAGCTCACCATGCTCATCGCCGGGATCGGCGAGAAGCCGATGACGCGGTCGGGGCCGTGCCTCTTGATCGTGTACACGTTGGCCGCCGCCACAATCTCGTTGACCTCGTCCCAGCTCGACCGCACGAAGCCGCCGAGGCCGCGAATCTGCTGGTAGTCGCGCCGCTTCGCGTCGTCTTCGACGATGCTGGCCCAGGCATCCACCGGGTCCTGCGCGAGACGTGCTTCACGCCAGCTCTTCAGCAAGCGGCCGCGCACCATCGGGTACTTGACGCGGTTGGCGCTGTACAGGTACCAGCTGTAGCTGGCGCCCCGCGAGCAGCCACGCGGTTCGTGGTTGGGCATGTCCCAGCGCGTGCGCGGGTAGTCGGTCTGCTGGGTTTCCCAGGTGACGATGCCACCCTTGACGTAGATCTTCCACGAGCATGACCCGGTGCAGTTGACACCGTGCGTGCTGCGCACGATCTTGTCATGCGCCCACCGATTGCGGTAGGCGTCTTCCCATGTGCGGTCTTCGCCGGTGGTGACGCCGTGGTCGCCGGAGAAGCTTTCGCGCGGGTTGGAGAAGTAATTCAGTCGGTCGAGAAAATGGCTCATCGAGCGCCTTTCGGAGATGTGTTGTTCAAGCGTGGCTCAGGTATTCTTCACCGGCTCGTCAAGGGTTTTTTACATATGCGTTCTTGCGCAGATAGAACCACCAGTTCAGCACCAGGCACAGGGCGTAGAAGATGGCGAAGCCGTACATTGCGTGCTGCGGAGTGCCAGCCTTGATCTGGTCTCCGATGACGATGGGCGCGACAAAGGCGCCGTAGGCCGCGACGGCCGAGGTCCAGCCCAGCACCGGGCCGGCCTGGGTGCGGTCGAAGATCACGCCGATGGTGCGGAAGGTCGAGCCGTTGCCGATACCGCTGGCGAAGAACAGCACCACGAACAGCCCCAGGAAGGCCGGAAAGTAATGCTCGGGCGTCGCCGAGCTGTAGGCCAGCATCATCACGTAGCCCACAGCCACCGATGCGGCCACCATCACCGCCGAGATGATCTGCGTGACGATGGATCCGCCCACCTTGTCGGAGATCCAGCCGCCCATCGGCCGCACGGCGGCGCCGACGAAGGGGCCGATCCACGCGTAGGCCAGCACGGCCGGCGCGTTCGGGTTACCCAGCGTGTGCCGCATCACGCCCGCCGCGTCGGGCACGTGGCTGATGCCGAATATCACATTCATCGCCAGCGGCAGCGCCATCGAAAAGCCGATGAACGAGCCGAAGGTGACGATGTACAGCGCAGTCAACGACCAGGTGTGCTTGTCCTTGAAGATCGCGAACTGTTTGGTGACGTTTTCCTTCATGGGGCCGAAAGCGGCCAGCTTCATGATCAGCAACGCGCTCACGATGTCCAGCGGGATCGCGATCCACATGTTGATCAGGCCGAGCCCGGTGGGCTTGGGCAGGTACAGGTACAGGCCCAGAATCGACGGGATGAAGGCCAGGGTATACAGCCAGGTGATCTTGGCGAATGCAACGAGCGGGTGGCCGCTGTCGGGTGTGACCGTCTTCAGGTTGTTCATGCCGAACCAGCACAGGATCGACAGCGGCACCAGCGACAGAATCCAGGCAAAGCCAGCGTTCTGAATCCAGGTCGGCGTACCGGCAGCGATCTTGCCGAAGATCCATCCGCTGTCCTTGACCAGGGTTTCGGATGCACCACCCCAGGCGCCGAAGATACCAACGGTCATGACCAGCGGAATGACAATCTGCATCGTCGTCACGCCAAAGTTGCCCAGGCCCGCGTTCAAGCCGAGGCCGATGCCCTGCAGCCGCTTCGGGAAGAAGCTGCTGATGTTCGACATCGAACTGGCGAAGTTGCCGCCGCCGACACCGCACCACAACGCCATCAGCTGGAACGCCCACAGCGGCCAGTCCTTGTGCTGCAGCACGATGCCGGTGCCGATGGCCGGGGCCAGCAGCATCGCGGTGGTCAGGAAGATGGTGTTGCGCCCGCCCGCCAGGCGGATCAGGAACGACGCCGGTATGCGCATGGTCGCACCGGCGATACCGGAGATGGCGGTCAGCGTGAACAACTCGGCCTGGGTGAAGGGATAACCCAGGTTGAGCATCTGCACCGTGATGATGCCCCACATGCCCCACACGGCGAAACCGCAAAGCAGCGCGGGAATCGAGATCCACAGGTTGCGGTAGGCGACCTT
>JBBQAI010000096.1:0-16834 GCA_038316205.1 Burkholderiales bacterium | reverse complement strand
CTGAAGCCGCCATGTCGAATCCGATGCGTGACTTCTATGCCGCAAGCGGCCCCGCGCCGCTGGACCAGGCCGATGGCCTGCGACGGCGGTTTGCCGGCGGTGCCCGCCAGCGCGTGCTGCCGCTGGTGGCCAACCCCCATGTCGCCTTCGGCGGCGTGGTGCTGGACCGCCTGGCCGCCGTGCTTGCCGCCAGCGGCCGCCAGGTGCTGGTGGTCGACGCCGGTGCCGGGGCGCCGCCGGCGAATGAACTGTCGCGGTTGGACCTGGCCGTGTGCATCGAGCGCATCGCCCCGCGCGTGGGCTACCTGCCGGCCAGCGGGCTGCCGCTGTCCTACGTGGACACGCGTGGCTCCGCCGGCGCCTTCATCGACGCGCTGCATGCTGCCGCGCCCTGGGCCGACGCGGTGCTGCTGCATGCCGAGAGCCACGAGATGGCGCGCCTGCTGGTGCGGCGCAGCGCCCGGCCGCTGCTGGTCGGTGCCGACCATCCGGAAAGCATCAAGCACGCCTACGCCAGCGCCAAGTTGCTGGTGCAGCGTTGCGGGCTGATGGGCTTCGACCTGCTGCTGGCGGCGTCGCCGCAGTCGCCACGGGTGGCCGGCATCGCCCAGAGCCTGGCGCAGTGCGCCGACAACTTCCTCGGCGCCTGGCTGCATCACAGCGCCGTGATCGACCCCGCAGGCGACGCGTCGGCGCCCGCCGACGAGAGCCTGCACACCCTGCTGGCCGGCCAGCTGGCGCTGGACGAACCGGCCTGGAACCCGGCCATCGCCGCGTCCGGCGCCTTGGCGGCTGCGTCGGCGATGCGCGCGTAGCGCACGCCTTGCGCCAGCCAGACCCCATTTTCCCGACCCACGCATTCCTCGAAGAAGGGCGACCCATGTACACCGCCAAGGGACAACTCGACGCCAGCCAGCTGCTGAAGCAATACAGCCCGCTGGTGCGACGCCTGGCCCACCAGATGATCGCCAAGCTGCCGGCCAACGTCGAACTCGATGACCTGATCCAGGTCGGCATGATCGGCCTGTCCGACGCGCTCAGCCGCTTCGATGCCGGCCAGGGGGTTCAGTTCGAGACCTTCGCGACCCAGCGCATCCGCGGCGCGATGCTCGACGAACTGCGCGGCAACGACTGGATGAGCCGGGGCGACCGCCGTCACCAGCGCAGCATCGAGGCCGCCGTCCACAAGCTCGAACAGCGCTTCGGCCGCGCGCCCAGCGAAGGCGAGATCGCCCGCGAGATGGGCCTGAGCCTGACCGACTACCAGGAACTGCTGGGCAAGGTGCGCGGCACCCAGCTCATCTACCTGGAAGACATGAGCGGCGACGAAGGCGACGACGACTACCTCGACCGCCACATCACCGACGCCGACGCCAACCCGATGGCGCGGCTGCAAGACCTGCGCATGCGCGAAGCGCTGGTCGAGGCCATCAAGAACCTGCCCGAACGCGAGCAGTACGTGATGAGCATGTACTACGAGCACGACATGAACCTGAAGGAAATCGCCGCCGTTCTGGGCGTGACCGAAAGCCGGGTCTGCCAGTTGCACAGCCAGAGCATCGCGCGCCTGCGAACGCGCCTCAGACAGTGGTGACGGCTACGCTGCGCTGACGATCAACTCGCCGCTGCGACCGGGCAAGGTGCCCCAGTTCAGTGGCTGAACCGGCAAGTTCGCGGCGTCCAGGTTCGCGTACAGGCACGACATCGTCATCAACGCATGCCCCTGGGCCTGCCAGCCGTCCAGCAGGGCCTCGAAGGCCGGTGCGAGCAGGTTGCCTTCCAGTTCGGCGTGCAGGGTGTAGACCTGGTCGCGGTCGGACTCGGTCAGCTTCAGCAGGCTGCGCGCGACGCTGTCTTCATCGACGCCGTGGGCGCCGATCAACTCGTCCATCGTCGGCAGCGTGGTCGGTATCTGCACGTGCTTCAGCGTGCGGCCGTTGACCTGCAAACGGTAGGGCGCCTGGCCCCGGCCGTCGCTGGCGTAGGCCATGCCCCAGTCGTCGATCTGCTCGAAAGCCGCCGCATTCATCTGCCAACCAGCCGCGCCGTGGGTGTGCGGCGCCACGCCGAAAACCTGCGTGTAGCGGTCGTGCGACTTCTTCATCTCGGCCCGCGTCCAGGCTGCGTCGCGGGTGCGCACGCTGTCTTGCCACAGCACGTGGTCCCAGGTGTGGATGCCACATTCGTGGCCAGCGTCGCGCGTGGCGCGCATGGCGTCAGCGGCCACCTTGCCGATGTCCGGGCCGGGCAACAGCACGCCGTACATCAGCGTCTTGTAGCCGTAGTGCTTGGTGACGGAGGTGCGCGAGACCTTGCTCAGAAAGCCGGGCTTGAACACCCGCTTCAGCGCCCAGCCGGTGTGGTCGGGCCCCAGGCTGAACAAGAAGGTGGCGCGCAGGCCGCGCCTGGCCAAAAGTTCCAGAAGGCGCGGCACGCCTTCGCGCGTGCCGCGCAGCGTGTCCACGTCCACCTTCAGCGCGATGTTTGCCACTATGGCGCCAGGCGAGCGGCGAATTCAGCCGTTCGTTTCGAGCAGCCCGCGCGCTTCCACCACCTTCTGGCGGTAGCTCTCGAAAATCTTGCGTAACGCGTCTTCCATGCCCACCAGCGGCGCCCAGCCCAGCGTTTCCATCGTGTCGCTGATCTTGGGCGTGCGGTTCTGCACGTCCTGGTAGCCCTTGCCGTAGAACTGGCCGGAAGACGTTTCGACGATCTTCGTCAGCTTGGCGCCTTCGGCGTATTCCGGGTAGTCGGCGGCCATCTTGAGCATCATCTCGGCCAGTTCACGCACCGAGTAGATGTTGGCCGGGTTGCCGATGTTGAAGATGCGACCGCTGGCCACGCCGCCCACGTTGGCGATGATCTTCATCAGCGCGCTGACGCCGTCGCTGACGTCGGCGAAGGCGCGTTTCTGCGCCCCGCCGTCGACCAGCTGGATGGCCTCGCCGCGCACGATCTGGCCCAGGAACTGGGTCACGACGCGGCTCGAGCCTTCCTTGCTTTCAAAGATGGAATCCAGACCCGAACCGACCCAGTTGAAGGGGCGGAACAGCGTGTAGTTCAGGCCCTGCTCTTGCCCGTAGGCGTGGATCACTCGGTCCATCAGCTGCTTGCTGCAGGCGTAGATCCAGCGCGGTTTGTTGATCGGGCCGTAGACCAGGTTGGAAGTCTCGGGGTCGAACTCGGCGTCGGTGGACATGCCGTAGACCTCGGACGTGGACGGGAACACCAAATGCTTCTTGTACTTGACTGCGGCGCGCACGATGGGCAGGTTGGCTTCGAAGTCGAGTTCGAAGACCCGCAGCGGTTCACGCACATAGGTGGCCGGCGTGGCGATGGCCACCAGCGGCAGGATCACGTCGCACTTCTTGACGTTGTATTCGATCCATTCCTTGTTGATGGTGATGTCGCCCTCGAAGAAGTGCATGCGCGGGTGGCTCACCATGTCGCCCAGGCGCGTGGACGCCATGTCCATGCCGTAGACCTCCCAGTCGGTGGTCTCAAGAATGCGTTGCGTCAGGTGGTGGCCGATAAAGCCGTTGATGCCGAGGATGAGGACTTTTTTCATGGTCAGTCTTTCGCAGAGATTGCCGATTTTCAGGCGTGATGCTGGAGCAGCGCGGTCAGCTCGGTGGCGCTGAGTGATGCGCCTTCGGCCTTGCCGACGCGCAGGTCGTGGATGCAGATGGCGCCGTCACCGCAGACGCCAACGATGCGGCCGTCCACCACGTGCAAGCCAGGCACCAAATCAGTCAGCACCATACGCACGTTAGGCAGCGGACGTCGCGCGCTGGCGACGACCACGCGCTGGCCGCCGACATCGGTGAACGCGCCGGGATAAGGAGGGGCCACGGCGCGGATCAGGTTGTAGACCTCGGCGGCCGGGCGGGTCCAATCGATGCGGCCGTCTTCAGGCTTGCGGCCGCCGTAGTAGCTGCCGGCGGCCAGGTCATTCGGCAGGCGCGGCGGCCGGCCGGCCATCAGCGCGGGCAGGCTGCGCCACAGCACCTGTTCGGCCGCCACACAGACCTTGTCGAAAACCTGCTCGGCGGTGTCGTCGGGCAGGATGGGCACGGCTTGCTGATCGGTGATGAAACCGGCGTCGGGCTTGGCCACCATCTCGTGCAGCGTGGCACCGGTTTCGGTGGCGCCCTTCAGCACCGCCCAGTTGGTGGGCGCGCGGCCGCGAAAGTGCGGCAGCAGCGAGCCGTGCAGGTTGTAGGCGCCTTGCGGCGCCAGCGCCAGCAGGCTCACCGGCAGCATGCTGCGGTAGTAGAACGCGAAGATCACATCGGGCCGTGCATCGGCCACGGCCTGCGCCAGTTCGGGCGCCTTCGGGTCGTCGGCGTAGATCCACGGCAGGCCCAGTTCCGTGGCCGTGTCGGCCACGCGCTGGAACCACAGCGTCTCGCCGGGATGGTCGGTGTGGGTGGCCACCAGCACCACGTCCACGCCGCGCGCCTTCAGCACGCGCAGGCAGCGGTCGCCGACGTTGGAATAAGCGAAGACCACGGCCCTCATGGCGCGGTGTTCAAAGAACGCCGACGGTGTCATCCGCGGTGGTCACCGTTGACCCGGTTGCAGTGGTTGCAGCGGTTGCAGCGTTGGGCTGCGCCTGCAGCACCTTGGCGATGCGGTAGCGCGGGCGGCTGCGCACCTCTTGCTGGATGCGTCCGACGTACTCGCCCATCAGACCGATGCCGAACAAGATGATGCCGGTCAAGAAGAACTGCAGCGCGAACAGCGTGAACACGCCTTCGACTTCTGCGCCCCACACGAAACGCCGCACCAACAGCAGCAAAAAGAGCGCGCCCGAACCCACCGCCAGCAGCGTGCCGATCAGGCTGAACCACTGCAGCGGCACCGTCGAAAAGCCGGTGACCAGATCAAAGTTCAGGCGGATCAGTTTGTACAGGCTGTACTTCGATTCGCCGGCGAAGCGCTCTTCGTGCGAGACCTCGATTTCTACCGGCGAAGCCGCGAAGGTGTAGGCCAGCGCGGGGATGAACGTGTTGGCCTCGCGGCAGGCATTCAGCGTGTCCACCAGCGGCCGGTCGTAAGCGCGCAGCATGCAGCCCTGGTCGGTCATCTGGATGCGCGTGATGCTCTCGCGCAGCCGGTTCATGGCCTTGCTGGCGATGCGCCGCCAGGCGCTGTCTTCGCGCTGCCGGCGGATGGTGCCCACGTAGTCGTGACCCTTGCGGATCTCGGCCATCAGGCGGGGAATCTCTTCGGGCGGGTTCTGCAGGTCGGCGTCCAGCGTGATGGCCATGTCACCGCGCACCTGCTCGAAGCCGGCCAGGATGGCCATGTGCTGGCCGAAGTTGCCGTTGAACAGCACCACGCGCGTCACGTCGGGCCGCAGCCGGTACTGGTCGGCCAGCATGGCGGCTGAGCGGTCGCGGCTGCCGTCGTTGACGAAGATGATTTCGTAGGGCTCTCCTGTTTTTTCCATGACGGCGTCCATCACCGCGTAAAGGCGCTGGAACAGGGTCGGCAGCACTTCTTCTTCGTTGTAGACGGGGATGACGACAGAGACCGCGGGGGCCACGGCAGCACGCACGACAGCAGGCATGGCAGAAGGTGGGGCAGGCGCGATCACTTGAGCAGGGCCTTGCAAGCAGTGGCCAGTTCGCCGCAGACGCGGTCGGGGTCGGTGTCGGCCATGTCGTAGAACAGCGGCAGCGTGAGGATGCTGCGGCCGATGCGTTCGCTGTGCGGCAACATGCCCTCGCGCCAGCCGAGCGCGCGGTAGTGCGTGAAAAGGTGCAGCGCGGGGTAGTGCACGCCGGTGCCGACACCGACGACTTTCAGCGCGTCCATGACGGCAGCGCGACCGCCGTTGATCCGATCGGCCGGCAGCACCACCTGGAACATGTGCCAGTTGGTGATCGCGCCCGTGCTGTTCGACGGCAGCGGCAATTCGATGCCCAGCGCTTCCAGCCCGTGCCGCGCAGCCGCGTCGAAATAGGCTTGCGCCAGAACCTGGCGCCGCGCGGTGATCTGCGGCAGCAGCGGCAACTGGCCCAGGCCGATCGCGGCGTTGATGTCGGTCAGGTTGAACTTGCCACCGGGCGTTGCCACATCCATGCCGTCGGCGCCACTGCGCACAACGCCTTGCAGGCGCAGGCGCTCGGCCAACTCGGCTTCTTCGGGCGTGTTCATCACCAGGCAGCCGCCTTCGGCGCAGGTGATGTTCTTGTTGGCCTGGAAGCTGAAGCTGACCAGGTCACCGAAGCTGCCGATGCGTTGGTTGCCTTGACCGTTGACCCAACGCGAATCGATGGCCTGTGCGGCGTCTTCGATGACCCGCAACCCGTGCTTGTTCGCCATGGCGTACAGCCTGTCCATGTCCACCGGCAGGCCCGACAGGTAGACCGGCATCAGCGCCTTGGTGCGCGGCGTGATGGCAGCTTCCACCGCATCGAGGCTGATGTTGCGGGTGCGCGGATCGATGTCGACCAGCACCGCCCGCGCGCCGACGGCGCCGATGACGTTGGCCGTGGCCACCCAGGTGATCGCGGTGGTGATGACTTCGTCACCGGGGCCGACGCCGGCGATGCGCAGCGCCACTTCCATCGTCGCCGTGCCGTTGCTGAAGGCGCGCACCGGGCGGCCGCCGAACAGCGCCGACAGTTGCTGTTCGAAGGCCTGCACCTTGGGGCCCGAGGTGATCCAGCCCGAAGCCAGCACGCGGCCGACTTCGGCGCGGGTCTCGGCGTCGATGTGCGGCCGGGTGAACGGCAGGAAGGCGAGGGCTGGGGCGGGGGCGGGGGCGGGGGCGGGGGCGGCGGTGGGCGACATGAGGCGGGATTGTCGGGGGTCGTCGAGGGTCGTCAGCGTTCGTCTGCGGTGGACAGGCTTCAGCTACGGGCGATCACGACGACGCCGGCCAGGATCAACAACAGGCCGGCCCAGCGCATCGGACCCAGGGCTTCGCCGAACAGCCACCAGGCCAGCAGCGCGTTAACGACGTAGCCCATCGACAGCATGGGGTAGGCGATGGAAACCTCGACCCGCGACAGGCCGACGATCCACACGCCCAGACTGACGACGTAGCAGACCATGCCAGCCAGGATGGGCCATTGCGTCAGCACCTTGATCGTCGTCGGCAGCAGGTTGTGCAGGCCCACGCTCAGTTCACCCAGCGGCGTCACGCCGGCCTTCAGCAGCAGTTGCGCGCCGGCGTTGAGCAGCACGCCGATGAGGATGAGTGCGAAAGTGGCCAGGGTCATGGGGGTCGATTCAGGGTGTGGACTTGGGGAAGTTGGCGACGACGACGCGGCGCCGGTCTTGTGCCACCACCGTCATCAGCAGCTGCTGGGCCTGCAGCTCGGCGTGGGTGGCCGGCGTCATCATGGCGAGTGCTGGCGGGCCGGCCGTCCATGCGAGTTTGAAAGCTGCCACGGTGGGCAGCCATTTCTGCGGTTCCTGTACGGTACCGAAAGCCAGTTCGTCGGGCTCTTCGACCATCACCACGGTACGGCGCAGGTAGTAGGGCAGGGTGTGGTCCAACAGCTTGACCGAATAAATCGGCATGTCGGGTTTCAGCACCGCCTGGATGGCCGGCAGCAGCAGTGCGCCCGAGGCCGGCCGGCCCAGCGTTTCGTGGCCCAACAGGCCCAGCGTGGTGGCACCGAAAAAGCCAAAGGCCGCCAGCGCGATGCTGGACCACTGGCGGCCGCGCCCTTGCAGCCACAGTGCGCCCAGCAGCGCGGCAACGGCCAGAGCGCAGCCGGCGCTGATCCACAGCCCGTAGTCGCGCAGCAGCGCCTCGCCCGAGCCGGTGCGGCCGATCAGCGGGCTGGCCAGCAGCAGCGCGCCGAAGAGCGCCAGCATCCACCACAACTGGCGTCGCCAGGCGGCGGCGTCCAGCTTTTGCAGTGCGGCAGCGGCCAGCACGGCCAGCGCCGGGAAGACCGGCAGGATGTAGCCCGGCAACTTGGAGCCCGAGGCGCTGAAGAAGGCAAAGATGGCGACCGCCCAGACGGCGCAGAACAACAGTGGACGGAAGGCCGGCGCGGCATTCACTGCGGACTGCGCTTTGGACTGTGCTGCCGATTCACCCCGCAGCGTCCGCCACATGCCGGGCAGCAGACCCAGCCAAGGCGCGAAGCCGCCCAGCAGTTGCGGCACGAAATACCAGGCCGGCGCGCCGCGCTGGTGAACGCTGCTGGTGTAGCGCTCCCAGTGTTCGTGGATGAAGAAGAACTGCGCGAATTCGGGGTTGCGCTGGGACACCAGCAGGAACCACGGCGCGGTGATCGTCAGGCAGACCAGTGTGCCGCTGACCAGGTAGAGCCGCTGCCACAGCGCCCAATCGCGCGCCAGCAGCGTGTAGGCCACCAGCGCCAGGCCGGGCAGCACGATGCCGATCAGGCCTTTGGTCATCACCGCCAGGCCCATCGCCGCCCAGGCGGCCCACATCCAGTTCCGCTGAACTTTTGCGCTGTTCTCGGGATGCTGGGCGATGAGCAGCGCCGCCAGCACGCCGGCCAGCGCGCCCGACACGCCCATGTCCAGCGAATTGAAGTGGCTGCCGATGTTCCAGGTGGGTGCAGCGATCAACACCAGCGCCGCCAGCAGACCGCCGCCGAACCAGCGTTGCGCGGCCAGCGCCGTCAGCACCACGCCCAAAGCGCCGCTGATGGCCACCCACAGCCGCGACTGCCAGTCGCCGACGCCGAACAGTTCGTAGGCCAGCGCCGTCATCCACAAGTGCAGTGGCGGCTTCTCGAAGTACTTCAGACCCTGGTAGCGGATGGTCACCCAGTCGCCAGTGGCGAACATCTCGCGGGCGATTTCGGCGTAGCGTCCTTCGTCGGAGCGCAGCAGGTGGCGCGCGTCCAGCGTGCCGAACCAGATGGCGGCTATCGCGGCCAGCATCAGCAGCACCCAGACCGGCTGTCTGGCCTGCCGGACGCTGGGGAAACTAGCCCCGTGCGCGGCGTTCGAGGGGGCAGACATCGCGGGCATCGAAGCGGTGGGGGCGCTGGAACGCCCAGGATGCGCCAGCGCATCGTGGCGCGTCGGATTCTAGCGAACGGGTGCTTCTGTCCCGGTGTGTGTCCCGGTGTGTGTCCCGGTGTGCCCCGGTGCTGCTGCTGGGGCCGGAAACAGCAGAGCGGCCCGCAGGCCGCTCGATGCCGAGAGGAAGGCGCTCGGGAAACGCGTCGCTTCAGGCCAGCAGACTGCCTTGCTGGCCGGTCTGACGCTCGGCGCCGCCGATGGCCGAATACAGGCCGGCGGCGATCTGGCGCGGCAACAGCACGTCCATCGCGCGGTCGAGCGAGGCGGTGGCGCGGGCCAGAGCTTCGCGCTGGGCGGCCACCTGTCCACTGGCCATGGCCAGGCGTTGGCGCAAAGGCAGCGGTACGCCACCGCGGCGCGCCGCGCGGGTGAAGTGGTCCACGGCAGCGGCCAGCGCGGTGTGCAGGCCGGCCGCAGCGCGGTCCACCGCATCCATGTCCTGCCGGGTCAACGCCTGAGCCAGCGCGCCGAGTTGGGCTTCGACGGCCGCCAGCGGGCGTTCCAGCTCACTGGACAGTTGCAAGGCGCGGCGCTCGTCGGGGGCAGACATCATGGCGGTGCCAGGCCTGCTCAACTGGGCTTGCGACCGAGCAGTTCCTGTGCGTTGACGATCAGCTTGTCAGCGATCGCGTCCGCGTTGACCTTGAACTTGCCGTCGCGGATGGCTTGCGCTATCCGCTCGACCTTCTTGGCGTCGAACGTGGAATCGGTGGATGAGCTTGCCAGCGCGGTGGCTTCGGTGGACAAAGCCACCTGTGCGCTGGGCTCGGTGCCCGTGGTCGCAGTGGCGGTCGAACTCTTGCGTTCGACTGGCTGCGTGGTCACTGGCGAATTATTGAGAGGGCCGATCTTCATGGTGATGAACTCCTGTCAGGGGCACAGCAGAGGTGCTAACCCAAGAACATAGACGCTCTATCGGTCGCGACGATTCGGAACTTTAGCGCTCTTGAACAACTTTTTACGTTTGACCGGCTAAAGCGGGGCTGCCTCTGGCGCGCGGCGGTGGTCACAGAACCACCTCGACACATCGGTCGCTGATGGGCTTGCCCAACAGCACGCGGCCATTTTCGGTTTGCACACGCACGGTCTTGCCTTCGACGCCAGCGCTCAGGGCCTGGCCTTCACCGACCACCGAGAAGCCGGCGCCCGAAGCCTGGATGCGCACGGTGTCGCCCGGGGCGAACCACTGCCGGGCCTGCAATTGCCCTGACTGCACGGCCTGCCCGGCCATCAGAGGGCGGGACAGGCTGCGGCCCAGCAAAGGCTCGACGCGGTCGAACAAGGGTGAGGTCGAGGTCGACCAGTCGATGTCCACGCGTCTCAGTTGCGCTTCGGTCAGCGGTGCGCCGGCCGGCAGGGCACTGGCGGCGACGATGCCCAACGCGAAGACTTGCACATTCAACGGCATGAAGACATTCCAGCGTGCCCGGCCGTCGGTGCAGCGCAGGCCCAGCCGGGTGTGGCCCCAGGCCGGTGTGCCGGCGGGTAGATAGGGCTCGATGCGCGCGCAGGGTGCCAACGTCAGTCGCGGGTCCAGCATGCCGGCTTCGACCGTCACGCGGGCATGGGCCGGTGCCAGCACCAGCGCCGCCTCGGTGGCCAGAGCGATGCCCCGGGCCACCGTTTCGGGCGGCACCTGGACGGGTGGCACCTGGGCTTGCCCTGGCGCGGGGAACAGCCCTGCCGCAGAGGCGGCGATGGCGATCAAAGACGACATCAACGGCGTCCACCGGAAGCCGGCGGGCAAGGCAAGGGCAGGGGACTTTTTCACGCTGCCCACTCTATCGACGCCGGCAGCCCAATCTGGAGCGGAATAGGCGGGCAAAGCGGCTCTTATTCCCGCTCATGTTGGTGGCCCGGCTGCTCAGAATGCCCAGCATGCCGTGAGCGGTTTGCACCCTGATGCAAGTGCCACGGCGCCGCAAGGAGCCCGCCATGATCAACCGCATGACCGACAGTCTGGAGTTCCACGCCCAGGCCCTGTCCTTGCGCGCCGAGCGCCAGCGGATCATCGCCAGCAACATCGCCAATGCCGACACCCCCGGCTTCCAGGCGCGTGACTTCGACTTCGCCGCCACGCTGCGTGCAGCCAGCGGCAACAACGCGGCCGGCGACGGCATCGCCCAGGGCGTGATGCAGGACGGCAGCAGCGGGTCGGGCAGTGGCGGCAGCGCCGTTCCGGTGCTGCGCTACGCCGTGCCCAGCCAGACCAACCTGGACAACAACACCGTCGACATGGACCGCGAACGCAGCGCCTTCGTGGACAACGCGGTGAAGTACGAGTCCACCCTGCGCTTCATCAATGCCAGCGTGCGCACCACGATGGATGCGATGAAGAGCTACCACCAAGCCTGACCTGGACTGAAGCGGACTGACCCATGAGCATGCTCAGAATCTTCGACGTGGCCGGTAGCGCAGTCAGTGCGCAAAGCCAGCGCCTGAACACCGTGGCCTCCAACCTGGCCAACGTCGACACCGTGGCCGGCCCCGATGGCAAGGCCTACAAGGCCCGCCAGGTGGTCTTCCAGACCACGCTGATGGGCAATGTCGGGCAGCGCGAAGCCAGCGCCGGTGTGCGGGTGTCCAACATCACCGAAGACCAGACCCCGGGCCGCCGCGTGCTGGACCCCAAACACCCCAGTGCCGACGCTGAAGGCTACGTCACCTACAGCAACGTGAACCCGGTCGAGGAGATGGTCAACATGATGTCGGCCTCCCGGTCCTACCAGAACAACGTCGAGGTGATGAACACCGCGCGCGGCCTGCTGCTGAAGACGCTGCAGATCGGTCAGTAAGCCTCAACCGGACAGCAAACACCATGACCATCACCGCCACCGCCACCGCCTCCAACCCGCTGGACCTGATCGGTGCCAACGGCGCCACCAAGTCTGCCGGCACGTCGGCCACGTCAAAGACCGACACCAGCGCCACCGACCGCTTTCTGAAGCTGCTGGTCACGCAGATGCAGAACCAGGACCCGCTGAACCCGATGGACAACGCGCAGGTCACCAGCCAGATGGCGCAGATCAGCACGGTCAGCGGCATCAGCGACCTGAACACCACGGTGTCGGGCCTGAACGCGCAGTTCGTCCAACTGCAGGCCGTGCAGGGCGCTTCACTGGTGGGCCGCGACGTGACCCTGGTGGGCAACAAGCTGGACGTGACCACCGACAGCGGTGTGGGCGTCGGCGGCTTCGAGCTGAGCAGCGCCGCCGACAACGTGAAGGTGGATGTGATCAGCAGCACCGGCACCGTGCTGCAGACGCTGGACCTGGGCGCCCAGGCGGCCGGCATGAACGGCTTTGCCTGGAAGGGCGCGGCCAACGACACGGCCTACACCTTCAAGGTCACCGCCACCGCCTCGGGCCAGCCCGTGCGCATCACGCCGCTGATGCGTGACCACGTCGATGCCGTCGCCATCGTGAACAACAAGCTGACCTTGGAAACCGCGAAATCGGGCCAAGTCGAATACAGCACCGTCAAGGCCATCAGCTGACCGCTGACAGCGACGACCCATCCCCCGCACCCTCTCGAACAAGCAAGGACTCCCATGAGCTTCCAGCAAGGCATCTCCGGTTTGAACGCCACGAGCAAGAACCTCGACGTGATTGGCAACAACATTGCCAACGCCGGCACCATCGGTTCCAAGGCCTCGCGCATCGAGTTCGCCGACCTCTATTCCAGCGCGGTGGGCGGTTCGTCCAAGGCCAGTGGTGTCGGCGTGGCGGTGGCTGCGGTGGCGCAGAATTTTTCCCAGGGCAGCATCACCGCCACCACCAACCCGCTGGACCTGGCGGTCAGTGGCAACGGTTTCTTCCAGGTCAAAACGGCCAGCTCTGCGGTGCAGTACACACGCAGCGGTCAGTTCAAGCTGAACAGCGACGGCGGCATCGTCAACAACCAGGGCGACCGCTTGATGGGCTATGCAGCCGACCCTTTCGGCGTTATCCAGTCGGGTCGGGCTCAGCCGCTGGTGCTGCAATCCAATGCCATCGACCCCAAGGCCACTGCAGTCGTCTCGCTCACCGCCAACCTCGATTCGCGGGCCTTGATCACACAGCCTGCCGCCGGGCCGGGCATCGACATCGCTGACGCCAAAACCTTCAACAACGCCACTTCAGTCGGCGCTTTCGATGCGAACGGCAAGGACGTGGTCATCACCTCCTATTTTCAGAAGACCGGTCCCGACACCTGGGACGTGTACGCGGCCGCGAATGGCGTGCTGATCGGCGGCATACCGGCCACCCCGGTGACCACGATCACGTTCAACCCGACAGGCGCCGCCCCCTTGAGCCCGACGAGCCCGCTGACGCTCAACGTGCCGGCTGGCCCGGTGGTCAGCGGCGTGGGCACTTTGGATATCAACGGCCTGCAACTGGACTTGACGACCTTCTCGCAATTTGCCGCGCCCTTCGGTGTCACCAAGCTCAGCCAGGACGGCTTTGCTGCCGGCTCCTTGAGCGGTGTCGCGGTCGAATCGACCGGCCGCATCGTTGCCAACTACTCCAACGGCCGCGTCAAGGCCATCGGGCAGGTCGAACTGGCCACCTTCGCCAACGTCAACGGCTTGCAACCCCTGGGCGGCAACGCATGGGGGTTGACCGGAAATGCAGGCGATCCGGTGCTGGGCGTTCCCGGCAGCGGGACGCTGGGCACGCTGCAAACCAGTGCGTTGGAAGAGTCCAATGTGGACCTGACTGGTGAGCTGGTGGGCATGATGATTGCCCAGCGCAGCTACCAGGCCAACGCGCAGACCATCAAGACGCAAGACCAGGTGCTGCAGACGCTGGTCAACCTGCGCTGATCTCGAACTGACCGCCGTACTGAGCCAACCGCAGCACCTCAAAGATGGACAGGCTCATCTATCTCTCGATGTCGGGCGCGAAAGCGACCCTGCAGCGGCAAGACTCCCTGGCCAACAACTTGGCCAATGTGTCGACCACCGGTTTCCGCGCCGAGCTGCAGGCTTTTCGCGCGGTGCCGGTGCGGGGCGACGGTGCGACCACGCGCGTCTACGCGCTGGAATCGAGCGTGGGCTACAACAGCGCGGCCGGGCCGGTGCAGACCACCGGCCGTTCGCTGGACGTGGCCTTGAACGGCAACGCCTGGCTGGCCGTGCAAGGTCTGGACGGCACCGAGGCCTACACGCGCGCCGGTGCGCTGCAGACCAATGCCGAAGGGCAGCTGGTCACGCTGTCGGGCCTGCCAGTGGTGGGTGATGGCGGACCCATCCAGTTGCCGGCCAATGCCGCAGTGGACATCTCGCCCGATGGCCTGATCACTACCAAGCTACCCACCGGCCGGCCACAGCAGGCAGGCCGGTTGAAGCTGGTGACGCCCGAAGCGCCGATGACGCGCGGCACCGACGGCTTGTTCCGCGCCGCCGACGGCAACGATCTGGCGCAAGACCCCACCGCGCGCCTGCAAAGCGGCGCGCTGGAGGGCTCCAACGTGAGCCCCGTCGAAACCATGGTGGCGATGATTTCCGCGTCGCGCCAGTTCGAGCAACAGATGCGCATGCTGCAAGGCGCTGAACAGCGCGAGCAAGCGGCCTCCAAGCTGCTGGGCACCTCGTAGAAATAGCGGGTGCCGGTGGCGCTTTTCCAGCGCTGGCGGGCCTTCAGTCCGGGTCAAGATCGTCCGACTGACTGAAGGACTGGAAGCACCATGATTCGTTCGCTGTGGATCGCCAAGACCGGCATGGAAGGCCAGCAAGCCGCGCTGGACGCCATCTCGAACAACCTGGCCAACGTGGCCACCAACGGCTACAAACGTGGCAGCGTGGCCTTCGAAGACCTGATGTACCAGAACCTGCGCAGCGCGGGTTCCAACAGCTCTGAACAAACGGTGCTGCCCACCGGCCTGCAAGTCGGCCTGGGCGTGCGCGTGGCGGCCAGCACGCGCAACTTCACCCAGGGCACATTGCAGCAAACCGGCAATGCGTTGGACATTGCCATCAACGGGGCCGGCTTCTTCCAGGTGACACTGCCCGACGGCACCACCGGCTACACCCGCGACGGCAGCTTCCAGAAAGACGCCAACGGCCAGCTCGTCACCAACGCCGGCTTTGTGCTGCAGCCCGGTATCACGGTACCCAAGGAAGCCGCCACGGTGGACATCGCTGCCGACGGCACGGTCTCCGTCACGATCCAGAACCAGGCGGCCCCGCAGAAGCTGGGGCAGATCCAGCTGGCCTCCTTCATCAACCCGGCCGGGCTGGACTCACGCGGCGGCAACTTGTACGCCGAAACCGCCGCTTCGGGCTCGCCGCAGACGGCCTCGCCCAACACCGCCGGCCACGGCGCGCTGCTGCAATCTTTCACCGAGGGCAGCAACGTCAACGTGGTGCAGGAACTGGTCAGCATGATCGCCACGCAGCGCGCCTACGAATTGAATTCCAAGGCCATCCAGGCCTCGGACCAGATGCTGCAGAAGCTGGGCCAACTGTGATGAGCAGCGTGCAACAACGCTGGGTGCTTCCGGTTCTGCTCGCAACGGCATTCATGATCGGCGGCTGCAGCAGCCTGTTCCCGCGCGTCGAGGTGGCCGACACCGCGCCGCCCCTGCCGGTGGCCATTGCCGTGCCGGCCGCGGCCAGCGGTTCTATCTTCCAGCCCGTGAGCTACCGCCCGCTGTTCGAAGACTTCCGCGCCCGGCTGGTCGGCGACACGTTGACCGTGCAGATCGTCGAGAAGGTCAGCGCCACGCAAACCTCGACCAGTTCCATCGACAAGAGCGGCTCCATCGCGGCTTCGATCTCGGCGCTGCCCGGCATCAGCCCCAATTCCTTCGCCCGCGCCGGGGCCAACGGCAGCACCGCCAACAGCTTTGCCGGCAAAGGTGCCACGGTGAACAGCAACGACTTCAGCGGCACCATCACCGTCATCGTGCGCCAGGTGCTGCCCAATGGCCATTTGGTGATCGCCGGTGAGAAGCAGATTGGTGTCAACGAGAACGTCGATGCACTGCGCTTCTCGGGCCAACTCGACCCGCGTGCCATCCAGCCCGGTAATTCGGTGGCCAGCAGCCAGATCGCCAACGTGCGGCTGGAACAGCGCGGCCGGGGTCAGCAGGCCGAATCGCAAGCCATGGGTTGGCTGGGGCGCGCCTTCATGACGGTTCTGCCTTTCTGATGACCGCCATGACCCCGAAACCCGAACGCACGCTGCGCTGGTTGATTGCCCTGGCCTTCGCCTTGGCCAGCAGTGCGCTGTGGTGGCCGCAGACCGCGCAAGCCACCGTGCGCCTGAAAGAAGTGGCCGCCGTGCAAGGCGTGCGCAACAACCAGTTGGTGGGTTATGGCCTCGTTGTGGGCCTAGACGGCACCGGCGACCAGGCCACGCAAACGCCCTACACCACGCAGGCACTGAATGCCATGCTGCAACAGTTCGGCATCACCGTGCCGGCGGGCACCAGCATCCAGCCGCGCAACGTGGCGGCGGTGATGGTCACCGCCGTGCTGCCACCTTTTTCGCAGCCCGGCCAGACCATCGACGTCAACGTGTCCTCGGTCGGCAATTCCAAGAGCCTGCGCGGTGGCACCCTCATCGCCACGCCGCTGCGCGGTGCCGACGGCCAGGTCTACGGCCTGGCGCAGGGCAACCTCATCGTCGGTGGCGCGGGTGCATCGGCGGGCGGCTCGAAAGTGCAGATCAACCACCTGTCGGCCGGGCGCATTCCTGACGGTGCCAGCGTGGAACGCGCGGTGCCGACGCCGCTGGGCGACGGCGACAGCCTGCAACTGGGCCTGAACGCCAGCGACTACGCCACGGCCCGCGCCGTGGCCGGTGCCATCAACGCCGCC
>JBBQAI010000146.1:0-9769 GCA_038316205.1 Burkholderiales bacterium | reverse complement strand
GGGCCGTGCGTGCCCACGGCGGCCGTGAATGCGGCGACGGTGCTGTCCCAGTCGGCGACGTTGCCGACCGAAGCGTAGAAGGTGTAGCCCTGCGCCTTTTGCTCGTCGATCCACTTGACGTGGTCGCGGCTGGGGCCGCAGCCGGCGATGACCTTGAAACCGTCCTTGTGCAGGCGTTGGCAGATGGCGGTACCGATGCCACCCATGCCTCCGGTGACGTACGCAACCTTTTGACTCATGTTTGTCTCCTTGTAAATACTCGAATTGTCAACGCTCAACCATCAACGCGACACCCATGCCACCACCTAGGCCTTGGCCTTGACGTAACGGCCGGGTGCTGCCTCGATGCCTTTGTACTTCGCGCTGCCGGGCGCCTTGGGTGCAGCGACCAACTTGCCGCCGTTGGGCTTGAGCCAGTCGGCCCAGGTGGTCCACCAACTGCCGGGGTGTTCGGTGGCGCCGGCCATCCAGGCTTCGGCGTTGGCCGGGAAATTGCCGTTGGCCGAATCGTGGGTCCAGTAGCTGCGCTTGCCTTTGGCCGGCGGGTTGATGACCCCCGCGATGTGGCCCGAAGCGCCCAGCACGAAGCGCTTCTTGCCGCTGAGCAGCGGCACCGAGTTATAGGCCGCGGTCCAAGGCACGATGTGGTCCTCGCGCGAACCGTAGATGAAGAACGGCGCTTCGATGGCGCCCAGGTCCACCTTCTCGCCGCACACCGTCAGCTTGCCCGGCTGCTTCAGTTCATTTTGCAGGTAGGTGTGGCGCAGGTACCAGCAGTACATCGGACCCGGCAGATTGGTGCTGTCGCCATTCCAGTACAGCAGGTCAAAGGGCGGCGGCGCTTCGCCCTTCAGATAATTGCCGACGACGTAATTCCAGACCAGGTCATTCGGACGCAAAAAACTGAAGGTAGTGGCCAGCTCTTTCCCCTTCAGCAAGCCCGGGCCTGACGGGGCCTGTGCGCCCAGCGTCATCTCGCGCATCTGCACCATGGTTTCGTCGATGAAGATGTCCAGGATGCCGGTGCTGTCGAAGTCGAGCAACGTGGTCAGCAGCGTCACCGAATGCGCGGGCTGCGTGCCGCGCGCGGCCAGCACCGCCAGTGCGGTGCTGAGCAAGGTGCCGCCGACGCAGAAGCCCAAGGTGTTGATGGTCTTGGCACCACTGATGGCCTGAACGACGCTGATGGCAGTGATGGGACCTTCCTCGATGTAGTCGTCCCAGGTCTTGTCAACCAGGCTCTCGTCCGGATTGCGCCAGCTGACGACGAAAGTGCGATGCCCTTGCTCGACGGTGTAGCGGATCAGTGAGTTCTCGGGCTGCAGGTCCAGGATGTAGAACTTGTTGATGCAAGGCGGCACGAAAAGCATGGGCCGTTCGTGCACCTTGGCAGTCAGCGGCTGGTATTCGATGAGCTGGAACAGATCGTTTTCGAAGACCACCGTGCCGGCCGTGGTGGCCACGTTCTTGCCCACCTCGAAGACGCTTTCGTCGGTCTGCGAGACATGGCCTTTCTGCAGGTCTTGCAGCAGCAACTGCATGCCGGTGGCGATGCTCTCGCCCTTGGTTTCCAGCGCCTTGCTCATCGCGTCGGGGTTCAGCGCCAGGAAGTTGCTGGGGCTTGCGGCGTCTATCCACTGCTGCACCGCGAAACGGATGCGGCCCTTGGTCTTGGCGTCGCCTTCCACGCCCTCGGCCATCTGCATCAACGCCTTGGCGTTCAGCAGGTACATCTGGGCGGTGAAAGCCGCCGCCGGGTTGCTGGTCCATTCGGTGCTGCCGAAGCGGCGGTCGGGTATCGGCTTGGCCGCCACCTTGGCCGCGGCTTCGGGCTGCTGCAACCGCTGCAACGACTGATTCCAGACGTCGGTGGCACTCTGGAGGTAGTCGGCCTGGATCTGCGTGAGCTGCTGCATGGGCAGGTTCAACCCCGACATCGACTTCCACATGCCGCCGATGGCGGCCCCGAAGGCATCGGCCGGGTCGGCTGGCAGGCCCGAGGTGGCCGGGGTGGATGGACCGAGCTTGGACTTGGATTTCATCGCCTTGTCTCCTGTGGCCCCGGTCTGGCGGGGTCTTTGGTTGTGCCTGCGCGGTCAGCGGGTGCTTCCGTGTCAAGCTTCAGGTTGTACTGTGCACGGCTGACGGTTTCTTGACTGCCACCGCCATCTCACGCCATTTTGATTGACGCCGCAACATGTACCTGATTGCCATTGCCTGGGGCTATGTCGTGATGATGATGGCCGCCGCCGAAGCCACCTCGGCCCACGGCACCATGCTGGGCGCCGTGGTCACACTGCTTTTGTACGGCGTGTTGCCGCTGACCCTGCTGATGTACATCCTGGGCACACCAGGGCGCAAGCGGCGGCGCAAAGCGGCTGAAGTCGCGGCCGAAACGGCGGCCTCAGTCGCGCCAGATGGCAGCAGCCAGGCGACCGGTGCGGCCGTCTCGGCGGAAGGAAAAGAAGCGTGAAGCATCGCCCACCGTACACAGGCCCGAGGGCGTGATGCGGGTGACGCCGGCAGCCTGAAGGCGGTCGATCGCCAGCGCGGGCAGGTCGGCCAGCCAGCGTGCTGAACCATCGCTGCGGGGGCGGCTGACGAAACGCAAACTGGCACAGTCGTCAACGTTCAGGACCGTGTCGCAGCCGAAAGCCTGCAAAACCTCGGCACCAACCTCAAAGGCCTGCGGACCGATGCACGGTCCCAGCCAGGCCTGAAGGTCGCCCGGCGCCGTGCGGGTGCCCTCGCAGATCGCCTGCACCGTGGCTTCCAGCACCCCGGCGGCCAGCCCGCGCCAGCCGGCGTGCGCGGCGCCCACGGCCGAGCCGTCACGCAATGCAAACAGCACGGGCAGGCAGTCGGCCGCCGTCACCTGGCAAACGACGCCGGCATCTGTCGTCCAGGCGGCGTCGGCCAAGGTGGTCGGGTGCTCGCTGTCGCCGGCGTGCAGGCGCAGCACGTGGCGGCCGTGCACCAGGTGCAACCAGACCGGCGAGTGGCCCAACGCGACGGTCCAGCGGGCGCGGTTCTCGGCGACGGCGGCCGGGTCGTCGCCCACGCTCACGCTCAGGTTCAGTCCCTCAAAGGGCGCGACGCTGACACCGCCGGCGCGGGTGCTCATCGCGGCGCGCACGCCAGGCAGAGTAGGCCACGCCGGAAGCAGCAGCGGCATCAAGCGATCCAGCAATCAAGCCGCGTCGGGGCAACGCTCAGGCCGCGTCTGCTCGAAGGCGTCCAGCTTCATGCAGGCGTCGAACACGTGCATCACCTGCGGCACGTGATCGAGCCGGCAGTTCATGCGCTGCGCGTTGAAGATTTGCGGCACCAGCGTGCAGTCGGCCAGCGTCGGCGTGTCACCGTGGCAGTAGGTGGCCGGCTGCGCGGCCAGTTGCCGTTCGACCACTTCCAGCCCGCTTTCCACCCAGTGGCGGTACCAGCGGTTCTTGTCGTCTTCGCTGACGTGCATGTCACGCACCAGGTAGCGCAGCACGCGCAGGTTGGCGATGGGGTGGATCTCGCACGCGATGTCAAGCGCCAGCGCGCGCACCCGCGCACGTTCCAGCGGCGTGGCTGGCAGCAGCGGCGGCAGCGGGTGCGTTTCTTCCAGGTATTCGATGATGGCCAGCGACTGCGTCAGCGTGTGCGCGCCGTCGATCAGGGTGGGCAGCAAACTGGCTGCCGAGATGGCCATGTAGGGCTCGGTCAGGTGCTCGTTCTTCTGCAGGTGAATGGCCGTGTAGTCATAGTCCAGACCCTTCAAGGCCAGCGCGATGCGCACCCTGTACGAAGCCGACGATCGGAAGTAGTTGTAGAGCTCCATGGCCATGGCTGTGTCACCGTCCCTTCAACGCACCGCCACCTTGATCGCCCCCAGGCCCTCCACAGTGCCGACCATCACGTCACCGCTGACCACCGGGCCCACGCCGGCCGGCGTGCCCGTCATGATCAAGTCGCCCGCCTGCAGCGTCCAGGCCTGGCTGAGCTGCTCGATGATTTCATTGACGCTCCAGATCAGCTGGTTCAGGTCGCCGGTCTGCTTGCGCACGCCGTTGACGTCCAGCGTGATGGCGCCGGCCAGCAGTTCGCCAGTCTGGGCGTAAGGCGTGATCGGGCCGGTGGGCGCGCTTTGGTCGAAGCCCTTGCCGATGCACCAGGGGCGGCCCTGCTTTTTCATGTCGCCCTGGATGTCGCGGCGCGTCATGTCCAGGCCCACGGCGTAGCCCCAGATGTGCTTGGTGGCGTCGACGGCCTTGATGTCGCGGCCGCCGGTGCCGATGGCCACGACGAGCTCGATTTCATAGTGAAAATTCTTCGTGACGGACGGATAGTCAATCAGGCCAGTTTCACCGTCGGGCACGGCCACCACGGCGTCGGTCGGCTTCATGAAAAAGAAGGGCGGCTCGCGGCCGGTGAAGCCCATTTCCTGGGCGTGTTCGACATAGTTGCGGCCCACGCAGTAAATGCGGCGAACCGGGAATTCACCGCCGCCCGCAACGGGCACGGTGGTGATGGAGGGCGGGGTGAAGACGAGTGTCATGGCGGGGTCTGAAGCGGGGTGGAAGGATGGCACGAACCGGTTTTGCCGAACGATGATGCCACGCAGGCCACCCGCTACACTGCCTCTGATGTTCATGCCGCGCCGTATCCAGCATTGCCGCCTCTGCGGCGCCGCCACCAAATACCGCGTGCCGCCCGACGACAACCGCGAGCGCGCCACCTGCACGGGCTGCGGCGAGATCCACTACGAGAACCCGCTGAACGTCGTCGGCACGGTGCCCGTGTGGGGCGATCAGGTGCTGCTGTGTCGCCGCAACATCGAGCCGCGTTACGGTTTCTGGACCTTGCCGGCGGGTTTTTTGGAACTGGATGAGAGCCTGGCCCAAGGTGCCATCCGCGAGACCGTCGAAGAGGCCGGCGCGAACATCGAATTGCACGATCTGTACACCTTGTTGAACGTGGTGCGCGTCGGGCAGATTCACTTCTACTTCCGCGCGCGCATGCTGGACATCACGCTGGCGCCCGGACCCGAAACCATCGAGGCCCGGCTGTTCCGCGAAGACGAAGTGCCGTGGGACGAACTGGCCTTTCGCACCGTGCGGCTGACGCTGGAGCACTACTTTGCCGACAGACGCAGCGGCGGCGCCTACCCACTGCACACGGGCGACGTCAGCTAGAAAGCGTCAGACGGCACTGCTGACGCTGACGCCGATGCGGCAGCGCCATCCAGCCCGAGGGTCCACAGCAAGTCCAGGTCCTGCGGGTCGGTGACGCCATCGACCAGGGCCAGCAGGCCTAAGTCACGCACCAGTTGGAACCAGCTGCTGGCGTAGGCCTTCAAGGCCTCGTCAGCTGCCAAGCCGCGCAGCTGTTCGTTAGCCACCGTGACGAAGGCGACGCCGGCGGCCTGCAAGGCCGTCAGGTCGGACGGCAAGGCCGTGCCGTGGACGACACCCAGCCGCACGCCGCTGGCCGACCAGGCCGCCAAGGCGGCAGCCAGGCCGTCGGCCGCACCGCCGTGCTCGGACTCGGCCAACTCGATCGACAAAGCACGGGCCTGCGCCGGCGCCACCTGCAAAAGGGCCCGCACCGCCGCGACAAAACCGGGGGCCGACCAGGCGGGTTCACTGACGCGCACGCCGCGCGGCTGACCGTCGGCAGCGATCGCATGCAAGGCCAATTGCACCGTCAGCAAATCGACACGCGACAGCAATGAGGCACGTCGCGCCAGCGCCAGCCAGGCGCGCGGCGGCTGATGTGCGGCGTCCACCGACAGCTGCAGGTGCAGGGTGCAGACCAGGTGCAGGACGCGCCCCTCGCGGTCGAGCACCGGCGTGGCCACCAGGCGCCCGCGCTGCTGCGTCAGGGCCTCGGCAATCTGCTGGCGCCAAGCCGTAGCGCCAGCAGCGTCGGCCACCAGGTCACCGTGGTGGGCGACGGCCACGCTCAGCACCCCATCGGCTTCAGCCCGCGCCAGTGCAGCATCGGCTTCGGCCAGCGCTGCACTGCAGGTGGTGCGCGGCAGGCCGTCCACGCCCCCCACCACCGCCAGCGCGCCGGCATTGCGCAGGGCCGGTAAGGCTGCAAAGGCCGAGCGCAGCGACAGGGCAGTTTCCAGCGCCACGCCGCCGACCGGCAGGCACAACGCAAAGTCGCCGCCGTTCAGGCGCCCGACCAGCGCTCCGGACACCCGGTCCACATAGGTCAACAACACGTGGGCAACAGCACACAGAAGGCGGTCAGTGGCTTCCCGGCCGGCGCGCAGGTTCAACGCTTCCAGGTCGCAGACGCGCACGATCAGCAGCGCCGCGCAGCCGCCCTGCGGGTCGGCCAGTCGGCGCTGCAACTGACCCAGGAAATGGTGGCGCAAGGACACACCGGTCATGCTGTCCCGCTGCGCCTGGCGCTGCAGGCGCAGCACCTGTTCAGCCTGCAGCGCCAGGTCTTGGCGCAGATCGCGCACGGTGGCATCCAAGCCGCGCACCTGGGGCACGTCGGATTTGCCCCGTGGCGTCAAGTGGCTGGCCGCGAGGCCTGCAAGCTGGTCGAGCGTCATCCGCCTGGGCAACAACCAGCCACGCAGCACTGCAGCTGCCGTCAGGCAACCAGTGACGGCGATCAGGGCCAACAGCGCGGCGCTGCGGCTGACCGTTTGCCACAGCAACTGCTGCGCCCAGACACGGCGGGCTTCGGCTTCCAGCACAGCGGGCGCGGCGCTGTCGGGACGGCCGTTTTCAGCCGGTTTGACGATGGCGGCGTTGACCAAGGTCAGACGACCGGGCGGCGCCGCGATAGGCCAGGCCTGAGCGAACCAGTCCGGGACACCGGTGTCGTCAGCCGGGCGGTCCAGGCTCACCAAAGTCAACCCGTCGGCTGAGCGCACCCGGATGCGGTCCTCGCGACCCAGGGCGAAGCGGGTATCGGCCCAAGCCTGCAGCGTGGTTGCACCGGCGCGCGGGCCGTTCAGAGCGGCGACCAGGGCCTGCGCAGCCTCGGTGTTGCGCGCCGCCTGTTCGACCTGCAGACCCTTCGACAGGGTCCAGGCCTGCAGGCCAAGGCTGGCGCAGGCGAACAGCAGGAGCAAGCCGGCCATTAGCGCGATCACGCGCAGTTGAAGGCTCACTTGCCTGGCGTGGGTGCGGGCGGCGACGGGTCGCGTGGGGGCGAGGGCTAGGGTCAAGGCTGTGGACGGAAGTTGCCCACAAGATCGACATCTGCCGCCGCGACTTGAGCCGTGCCCTTGCACTGTGCCTCACGGCCGGGGGACCGCGCACCACACCCAAGCAGCAAAAAGCCCGCACGTGGCGGGCTTTTCGGGTGGCGGGCCGTCCCCGCTTCGGGTGTGGGTCAGACGGGCTTCAGGCGTGCGCTGCGCGTAGCTTCAACGAGAACTCATGCAAGGCCGCGATACCGCTTTCCTCGGCCTTGCGGCACCAGGCCTGCAGTTCCACCACCAACTGCTCGGCCGACACACCCGAGCGCGTCCACAGCGCCCGCAACTCCTCGCGCATCGCCACAAGCTTGGCCAGACTGGGCGCCTCGCCCATGGCCTGGGCCAGCGCCGGCTTCACGCCGTGCGGAATCTTGTCGTCGTCGCGGTGCAGCCAGGCCTTGGCCAGCCGCATGTCACGCCAGCGGGCGCTGTTCTCGGCACCCTGGGCCTTCAGGCGCGCGAGTTCCACAGCGACAGCGCGCTTCATTTCAGCGGCGTAACCGGCCATCACTTCATAACGATTGGTGATCAACGCTTCCAGCGTCTTGTCGTCGGCCACCGGACGCACACCACCCAGCGCCAGCTTCGGCGGGGTCTTCTTGACCTTGGCCAGGCCCATCATTTCCAGGCCACGGATGTACATCCAGCCCACGTCGAACTCATACGGCTTGACCGAAAACTTGGCCGACGTCGGGTAGGTGTGGTGGTTGTTGTGCAACTCTTCACCGCCAATGAGGATGCCCCATGGCGAAACATTGGTCGACGCGTCGGCCGACTCGAAGTTGCGGTAGCCCCAGAAGTGACCAATGCCGTTGATGACGCCAGTGGCCCACACCGGGATCCACGCCATCTGAATCGCCCAAACGGTCAGGCCGATGCCGCCGAACAGCAGCAGGTCGATGACCATCATCAAGCCCACGCCTTGCCAGGTGTAGCGGCTGTACAGGTTGCGCTCGATCCAGTCGTCGGGCGTGCCCTTGCCGTACTTGATCAGGGTTTCGGGGTTGCGGGCTTCGGCGCGGTAGAGCTCGACGCCAGTCAGCAGCAGGGCCGGCAAACCACGGGTCTGCGGGCTGTGCGGGTCTTCCTCGGTCTCGCACTTGGCGTGGTGCTTGCGGTGAACGCCGACGAAATCTTTGGTCACCATGCCGGTGGTCAGCCACAACCAGGCGCGGAAGAAATGCGACGGGATGGCGTGCAGGTCCAAAGCACGGTGCGCCTGGGCGCGATGCAGGAAAACCGTCACCGCCGTGATGGTGATGTGCGTCATGACCAGCGTGAACAGCAGCACCTGCCACCAGGCTGCGTCAAGCAGTCCGTGAGCCAGCCACTGTACGAGCGCGTCTCGCACCAGCCACACTTGATCCATCGGGTTCTTCCTTGTGAGAAATATTTACACGCTGATTGTACGGGCGCAGGGCCATTCGGATGCACCAAAAGGCCGGGTCTTGCCCTCCAATCGCCTCTTTAGGCCATCAGCGCCCGTTCCTGATCAACTCAAATGGCGGCAGTTGAGGTGAATTTCAACGCCTTTGCCAGACTGCAGCAAAAAAACCGTCGGTTTGATGGACATGCGGCCACAGCCGAAGGTAGGGGCCGCTGACCAGGCCTTCAGCGCCGGCCACATGGGCCGCAGTCAGGGCATCCTGCGCCGGCAACACCACAAAGTCGGCGCCGTGGGCGGCCGTGAAAGCGTCGGCAACGCCCTCATTCTCGGGCGCAAGCAGGCTGCAAGTGGCATAGACCAGCCGGCCGCCCGGCTTCAGCAGCCGCGCAGCGCTGTCCAATATCGCGGCCTGCTTGACCTGCAATTCCTTGACCGATTTGGGGGATTGGCGCCATTTCAAGTCGGGGTTGCGCCTCAGGGTGCCCAGACCGGAACAGGGCGCGTCGACCAGCACGCGGTCGATCTTGCCTGACAGCCGCTTGATGCGGTCGTCGCGCTCGTGGGAGATTTGCGCCGGGTGGACGTTGCTCAGCCCGCTGCGCGCCATGCGAGGCTTCAACGCATCCAGTCGGTGGCCCGACACGTCGAAGGCGTACAGCCGTCCGGTGTTGCGCATCGACGCACCCAACGCCAGCGTCTTGCCACCGGCACCGGCGCAGAAGTCCACGACCATCTCGCCGCGCTTGGCGTCGGTCAGCAGGGCCAGCAACTGGCTGCCTTCGTCTTGCACTTCCACGTCGCCGCGCGTGAAGGCGTCCAGCTTGTTCAGCGCTGGCTTGCCCTGCACGCGCAGGCCCCAAGGCGAAAAGGGCGTGACCTCGACCGTGTAGCCGGCCGCCACCAGCACCTTCAGCACGTCCTCGCGCTTGGCCTTGACAGTGTTGACGCGCAGGTCCAGCGGGGCCTGCACCGACAAAGCCTCGACCAACGGCCAGAAACCGTCACCCAGGGTTTCCTGCAGCGGCGTGGCCAGCCAGTCGGGCAGGTTGTGGCGCAACTTCTCGGGCAGCGTGTTGCGGTCGATGGCCGCCATCTTGGCCAGCCAAGCCTGCTCGTCGGGGTTGGTGGCGGCCTTCAGGAAGGACTCGCTGCCCTGCCAGGCCAGCAGC
>JBBQAI010000097.1:0-16812 GCA_038316205.1 Burkholderiales bacterium | reverse complement strand
ACGTGGATGCGACCCGTGCGTTCAGGCGCAGCAGCGGCGCGGATGCGCTGCCAGGGTGCCGCCGCTCGCAGGGTTTCCATGAGGTTCAAACGTGCACCGCCACGCGGTTCGCCGCGCCGTGTGCCGACGGGCCTGCCGCTGCGCGGCGACTGTGTCAGCGCGCCGACGCGGCCGCTCTGCGCACCGCCGGCGCCGCCCATCAAGGCAGCCAGCAGACCGGCGGGCAGCGCCGCGACGGCGGCTTCGACGAGGCGGTCTTCCAGCTTGTCGGCCAGCGTTTCCTCAGGCTTTTCTTCAGGCTTGTCGGGCGGCGGCTCGGGCGGCGGCTGAGGCGGTTTTGCGCTCTCGTCCGGCGCCGGTGGCGGCGGTTCCGCATCGGCGGCTTCGGGTTCGGGCGGCGCCGGTTCGTCAGCACTGGTTTCCGGTTCCGGCTCGGCAGGCGGCGGTGGCATGCGCGTCGCGCGCGGCCCCAGCACCAGGCGCGCGGCCAGGATGGCGTCGTCGTCGTTGACCGTCAAGCGCCCCGCCAGGGCGGCTGCGGCACGGGCGGCCCGCAAGGCCAGCAGGGCCGCGCGCGGCGAGTCCACACCCAGTTGCAGGGCCGTGCCGCACAGCGCCTGCAGCGTGTCGTCGGCCAGTGTCACGCGCGGCAGCATGGCGCGTGCGGCAGCAATCTCGTCGGCGTCGGCCGCCGCGTCGCCACACGAACGCAAACCGAGTTCACGCAGGTCGAGCCGGAAAGCCAAGCGGTCGGCCAGCGCAGCCGACAGGGGCTCGTCGTCGGGCGTCGCCTCGTCCAGTGCCAACACGCCGACGCGCGCGTCCCAGCGCGTGCTCAAGCCGTCGCGTTCGAAGCCCACCACGCCGCTGTCCAGGGTGGCGCACAAGCGGGCCGCCGTGCCCGCGCTCAGCCGTTCGGCCATCGCCAGGGTGACGATGCCACCGTCGCTTTCTGCCAGCAGGCCGCGCTGGGCTACCGGCTTGCCCTGCCGCAGCGTGGCGGCCAGGTCCAGGCCGCCCAGCAGGCGTTCGTCGGCGATGCCCACCGGCATCCGGCGCTGCGGCATGGCCGCCGGCAGCAGGCGGTGGAAGTCGCGCAGCCAGCGGTCGCGCACCGGCCCGGCGCCGGCGCGCAGCACGGCACCGCCCAGGCCTTGCGGGTCTACCGCCAGCAGCGCGGCCGCCCAGGCGGCATCGCCCCAGATGCGGTCCTGCGCCTCGTCAGCGGTAGCCGTGTTGCTTGGCGATGGGTTGGCCGTCGCTGTCGCCGTCGCCGTCGCTGCAACCGTTGAACGCACAGCCGCGTTCACGCGCCGAATAACTCCGTCACCACGCGCTCGACGCGCACGCTGGCGTCGGTGTCGTCCAGCGGGTCGCGCCGCAATCGGTGGCGCAGCGCAGGCTTGGCAACGCGGCGGATGTGGCTGTCGCCGACCGCCGCATCGCCGTCCAGAGCAGCCAGCGCGCGGGCCGCGCGTATCACCGTCAGTTCGCCGCGCAAGCCGTCGGTGCCCAGGGCCATGCACAACTGCGCGGCGCGTTCCAGCGCGGCGTCGGGTGCCTTGACCTCGGCCAGCCGTTCACGCGCAGCGACGATGCGCTTGCGCACCTTGTCGTCTTCCTTGTGCCACTTCTGCGTGAACGCAGTCGGGTCGCGCTCGAAGTCGTCACGGCGGCGCACCACCTCGACGCGCGAAGTGATGTCTTGCGGTGTGCGCACTTCGACGGCCAGACCGAAGCGGTCCAGCAACTGCGGGCGCAACTCGCCTTCTTCAGGGTTGCCGCTGCCCACCAGCACGAAGCGCGCGGGGTGGCGCACGCTGAGGCCTTCACGTTCGACGACGTTTTCGCCCGAAGCGGCCACGTCGATCAGCAGATCGACCAGATGGTCTTCCAGCAGGTTGACCTCGTCGATGTAGAGAAAGCCACGGTGGGCGCGCGCCAGCAAGCCGGGCTCGAAGGCCTTGATGCCGGCGGTGAGGGCTTTCTCCAGGTCGAGCGCGCCGACCACACGGTCTTCGGTGGCGCCCAGCGGCATGTCCACCACCGGCACCGGTATCAGCCGGCTCTTGACCTTGCCGGCGGCCTTCAGTGTGGCGCAGGATTCGCACGAGGCGCTGTTGTCGGCCGGGTCGCAGCCGTAGACGCAGCCGACCACCGCACGCATCTTGGGCAGCAGCGCAGCCAGCGCACGCACAGCGGTGCTTTTGCCGGTGCCGCGGTCGCCGAAAACCAGCACGCCGCCGATGCGCGCGTCCACCGCCGCGCACAAGATCGCCAGCTTCATTTCGTCTTGGCCAACGATGGCGGAATAGGGAAAGTAGAGAGTGGACATGCAGGACAGCGTGGGTTCAATGAGGGTGGATCAGTGATGGCTGTGATCAGTGGCTTCGATGTGCCGCCTAGCGCGGCGCACAGCGGCCAGCACTGCCAGCGCTACCAGGGGGATGCTCAAGCCGACGACGAGGTCGGTGTTCAACGGTACGCCACCGGCTTTCAGCCCCTTGGCGGCATAGCCGACGAGACCGGCGGCGTAGTAGCAGATGGCAGCCACCGACAGGCCTTCGACAGTTTGCTGCAGCCGCAGTTGCAACTTGGCGCGCTGGTCCATGCTGGCCAGCAGCGCTTGGTTCTGGCGCTCGCGAGTGATGTCCACGCGGGTCGACAGCAGGCTGCTCGCCTGAGCCACACGTTCCGACAAGTCGTGCAGCCGCTGCGAGACAGTGGCGCAGGTGTCCACGGCCGGCGTGAAACGGCGGGCCATGAATTCGTCATACGTTTGCATGCCGGGCAAGCGGGTCTCGCGCAGCTCGGCGATGCGCCGCGTCACCAGTTCGAAATAGGCGCGGCAGGCGCCAAAACGAAATTGGCTGGCGGCCAGGCCACTTTCCACTTCGGCGGCCAGGCGCGTCAGCTCGTGCAGCAGGGTTTCGTCTTGCCGCTGGCGGTCGCCACTGCGGTCAGTGCCCTGGGTTTGTGTCTGGGCCTGCGCAATGCCGTCGGTCAGCGTGGCCAGCGCGCCTTCGATCTCGACGATGCGGGGCGATTGGCGTCGGGCAATCGGCAGCGCCAACAAGGCCAGCATGCGGTAGGCCTCGATCTCGAACATCCGTTGCAGCATGCGGCCGCTCTGGCGTTCGGTCAGGCCCTGGTCGAAGATCAGCAGCCGCGTGCAGCCGTCGTGCAACTGGAAGTCGGTGTAGACCTGGGCCAGGCCGTCGCCAATGCCCGAGCCGATGATGATCTGGCCTTCGAAGGCTTCGTGCAGGCGCTCCGCCGTGGGTTGTGTGTCAGCGACCGACAGCAGTTCGGCGTGCACGGCGGCGATGGTGGCACCCGGCGTGGCAGCCAGCCAACCTGCAGGCAGCAGCGCGGCCGCCAGGCTGGCGAAAGATGGACCACCGCTTTTGCCGCCCGTGTTGCCGCCAGCGATGAAGGTGTAGCCGGAAAACTCGCCGTGGCGTTCCCACTTCAGACGCAGAGCGCCAAGTTGCGCTCGGAAATGCGTGGCGCCGGTGGCCGGTGGCGCGACCCCGTGGCGGGCGCACAAAGCGGCAATATGGGCCAGTTCGCGGCTGCGTTCATCGGCGTCAACCATCACGGCCACATAGCTGGCTTTGGCCGGCGCGCGCACGGGCTCGGGTGGCCTTGCGTGCACTTCCTCGGCCAGCGTGATCCGCAGCGCGTGATCAGGGGGGAACATCGACATCCTTGACCTGCGCGGATGGCAATCCGCACCCCTTGTTGACCGCTCAGTATGTCACGGGAAGTGGACACTTTCCATGCGCGTCAACACCTGACGCGACCCGACGCGACCCCACGCGACCCGACGCGACCCGACGCGACCCGACCCGACACTCTGCCATCGACTCCCACGGTCTTGACGTCATGCGAGGTCACCATTGGAAACTATTCTGCACGTGGCCTGTACACGTCGGACAGCGCTGGCGCGTTAGCTTCAAACGCGCCGCACGCTTCCAAGTGCACGCTCGAATTACCTGACCCACACCGGAGTTGTCTGATGAACCTGAGCACCCCCACCCGTCGCATCTTCATGCTGCAAGTTGCGGCCACTGGCGGCTTGGCCAGCGCCACCGCCTTGGCGGCCACCGCCGTGCCCGCTGGCGCACCCACCGCGGTGAATGAAAAAGATGCCTCGGCAACAGCGCTGGGCTATGTCAGCGACAACAGCCGCGTGGACAAGAAGAAGTTCCCGCAATTCGCCGCGGTCCAGAAGTGCGCAGGCTGCGCGCTCTTCCAGGGCGCGGGTGGCGCGTCCACGGGGCCCTGCCCGATCTTCGCCGGCAAGCTGGTGTCGGCTGGCGGGTGGTGCGCTTCCTGGACCAAGAAGGCCTGATTCTCAGAACGTGGGAGCCCTGGAAGCCTGAGCGCTCGCGTGCTCAGGCTGTTGCCCGAGGCTGGTGGCTGTCAAGCAGCCTTGGCACGCCGCTGCGCGGCTACGGCCAGCCCGGCAAGGCCCAGTCCGAAGAGCGCGTAGTTGGCGGGTTCAGGCACGGCGCTGACCTGCACGGTAGCGCTCGGGGCCAACAGGGCGATGTCGTTCAGACTCGAATCGAGGAAGACCACATCCGAGAAGGTCAGCGTGCTGACACCGACGGCTGCCGTTGTGAAGTTGAGCTTGGCCAACAGGCCGCTGCCGCTGACGCCTGGCACCGCGCCGATCAGGGTGTCGAACACGAAAGAGATCGTGCCCGTGGTGTTGTTGGCGGTGCCGCCGTCGAAGAGGGTCGAACCGCCCGTCGTCAGGAACGCGCCTTCGGTGGCCGTTGCGAACTGCAAAACTGCCGGGTTGAAGGACAGCGTGAACTGGTAGGCGTAGAGGTCAGCGATGTCGCTGATCAGCACGTCGAGCATCAGCGGTGAACCGATCAAAACCGGATTGGGCGTGGCCACGACCGACATTGTGGGAGCAGCCATCGCGCTGGCGGATGCGACGCCCAGCAGCAATGCAGTGCACAAGCGGGTCTTCCAAGCTTGCCGATCGGCCATGACTCGATACTCCTCTGCCCGTAGGCGGTGTGTCCGACGGCCGCTGGTGCAGCCCGAACGGCGTCCAGCGCCAAGACGCCGAAGCCTCATATTGAAAACGGTGCAGTACGCAAAACCCATACCGAAAGCCCAGCGAGATTAGCGTGCCGCAGGCGTGAATCTAATCCGGGTTTTCAATGCGTCGATCCCGCGTTCGAGTGTCTGCAGGGCCGCCGGCCCTGCGCCATTGCGGTTGAACACCTGCTTGTCTTGTGTGTTGTTTCCGGTGAGGTCTGCTCGGCCCCGCACCACGCGCGTGTTGGCCCACGCACCGTCTTGCAATTGCGGGTCTGCATAGCTGTCCTGCAAGCCGAAGTAACCCTGCGCAACAACCAGGCGAGCCAACGCTTCGAAGTCTTGTGCGCTGACCGTGCCCGTGGCGACCTGGTCGGTCGTGCCATGCCTGGCGTTGCCCGTCACGGTGTAGCGTGCGGGGCCATCGCGGTGCAAAACCAGCAACGACCCGCTGGCGCAGCCGTGGCAGTTGCGCTCCAAGGAAATGGACGTGATGACCATTTCAGCCGCCGCCGCCGATCGCGGTGGAGCCGCTAAGGACACAGACCCAGCCGTTGGCGGCGCACCGGGCAGGACCGCTGCGCACCCGCTCAAAGCCAGCGCTCCGCACCAACCGCGCGCCGCATTCGCCTGAACCCACCCCTTGGACAGGGGGTTGTCGCATCTCATCTTGCACCTTGCTGTTCACTCGCCTGCCAGGCCGTTGGATGATCGTAACCTTGGCTTTCAAATCTTTGCAGCGGGCTGGGTGCGCAAGTTGAACACCGGCCACCCTGACTTGAAAAAGGACACCCACATGGGATATGTATCGTTGAACCTCAGACCCACCACGGGTGCCACCCAGATGGCGGGCTGCGCTGTCAGCCGCAGCGCTTTCGCACGCGGCTGCCTCGTCGTGTGCCTGGCACTGGCCGGCGTTGTGGCCCAGCCCGCCGCGCAGGCCGCTGCTGCGGTGCAAAGCGCCGCTGCCGCTGCACACCCGTCACGCGCCTACTGGGTCGAGAGCAAGGCCAGGCCGGCCCAACGTTCAGCCAACGGTGCGGCGCCTTCGGTGCAGCCCAGCCGCTTTCACGGTGTCACGCTGGACCGCGCGGGCCTGAGCGCATTGCTGGCCACAGCGCCGACCGAGCGCAGCCGTGCCGCCAAGCAGAACCCGGTGGTAGTTTCGCTGCCCCACCCCGGTGGCGGCTTCGAGCGTTTCGCGATCGCCGAAGTGCCGGTCATGGAAGCCGGCCTGGCCGCCAAGCACCCTGAGATCAAGACTTACGGCGGCACCGGCATCGACGACCCCAAGGCCAACCTGCGCATGAGCGTGTCGCCGCTGGGCGTGCACATCTCGGTGCTGTCGCCCAAGGGTTCGTGGTACGCCGAGCCTTACTACCACCTCGACGAAAGCCTGTACGCCAGCTACAACCGTGCCGACCTGCCCAACATCCATGGCTCGGTCACCGAAGGCGTGATGCGCGACCCGTATTTGTCGCTGGAACGCGGCCTGTACCACGCGGCCGATGCCGTGCAGGTGCGCGGCCTGGGATTCGCACCCGGCTCGCAGGTGACCATCACGGTGCGCAACACGCAAACCGACTACGCACCGCGCCAGACCTTCTTTGCCGTCGCTGGCCGCGACGGCACGGTCTCAACTTCGATGGTCGCCGACCCCTACAAAGCGGTCGGCAGCTATGAAATCACGGCTACCGACGGCAACGCCACAGTCAACACCACCTACCAGGTGGTGAGCGACCGGGCCTCCACCAACGCGGTCGTCGGCGCGCAACTGCGCACCTATCGCCTGGCCCTCTTGACCGACCCGAGTTACGCCACCTATTTCGGCGGATCGGCCAACGTCACGGCGGCCAAGGTGGCGCTGATCAACCGCGTGTCGCAGGTCTACGAAAAGGAAACTTCGATCCGTCTGGTGCTGATCGCTGGCAACGACGCGTTGAACCTCGACACGGCGGCGCAAGTCACGGGCACCAACGGCCCCTGCGGCGGCAGCGCCTGTTTCACGGCCGCGCAAGTGGCCAGCTGCGGCAGCGGCACACTGTCCCGCAACCGCATCGTCATCGGGCTGCTCGCCGGGGCGAGCAACTACGACATTGGCCATATCGCGGTCGGCGTCAACGGTGGCGGCGTCGCCAGCCTGGGCGTCGTCGGCGGCAACAGCAAGGCGCAGGGTTGCACGGGCATCCCGACGCCGGTGGGCGACGCCTACGCGGTCGACTACGTGGCCCACGAAATGGGTCATCAATTTGCTGGCAACCACACCTTCAACGGTACGGTGCTCAACTGTTCGACCGGCAACCGCAATGCCGGCACATCGGTCGAGCCGGGCAGTGGCTCGTCGGTGATGGCCTACGCCGGTATCTGCGGCACCGACGACCTGCAGTCGCACAGCGACGCCTACTGGTCGCAGCGCAGCTTCGACGAAATCACCACCTACACGTCGGCCGCCGAGACCAACCTCAATGAGGTGCAAAACGGCGTGGTGATCGGTTACACAACAAACGGCCTGCAGTTCCAGCTGCGCTACCTCGGCAGCGATTCCGCTCCCATCATTCGCGGCACGAACTACACCACGGCGGGCATCAAAGCAGCCATCGAAGGCATCGCCGGCTGGCCTGCAGGCGGCACCGTGACGGCCAGCACCGTGAGCGACAACGCGTTCACGCTGACCTTCGGCGGCACACTGGCTGGTCTCAATGTCGCCGAAATGCTATTGGTGAACTGCACCGGCGGTTGCGCCGGCTTTGTCGGTGAAATCACCAAGGGCGGCGCCACCACCAAGGGTGGTGCGGTGACGGCGACTGGCAACTCGGCACCGGTCGTGACGACGGCGGCGTCTTACACCATCCCGGTGCGCACGCCCTTTGTGCTGACTGGCAGCGCCACCGACGCGGACAACGACACCGTCACCTACATGTGGGAGCAGAACGATCGCGGTGCTACCGGCACTTCGGCCGGCACGGGCCTGATCACCCAGCCCAAATTGAACGGGCCGCTGTTCCGTCAGTTCGGCACGCGTGCCGTGGTTTCGTCCACCGACACGCTGCTCTACAACTCGCCGGGCGAGAACCTGGTTGATACCAACCCGACCCGCGTCTTCCCGGACATGGTTCAGATCCTGGCCAACAACACCAATGCCGAGACGGGGTCCTGCCCGCTTCTGGTGCCCACCGCGCCGACGGTGTCCGAGACCGATTGCTTCTCGGAGTTTTTGCCGACGGCTGCCTATGTCGGCACCGCCAGCGTGAACGCAGCGCCGCTGTCCTTGAACTTCCGCCTCACCGCGCGTGACGGCAAGGGCGGTATCGGCAGCGCCACCACGCAGTTGCTGTTGGCGTCTGCGGCCGGTCCTTTCCTGGTGACCTCGCCTAACACGGCGGTGACCTTGGACGGCACCAGCACGCAGACCGTCAGCTGGGCAGTGGCCGGCACCGACGCAGCACCGGTCAGCGCGGCCAACGTGAAGATCAGCTTGTCGACCGATGGCGGCCTGACCTTCCCCTATTTGCTGGCGGGCAGCACGCTGAACAACGGCAGCAAGACCGTGGTTCTGCCCAACGTGGGCAGCAGCACGGCGCGGGTCAAGGTCGAAGCGGTGGGCAATATCTTCTTCGATGTGTCCAACGCCAACTTCACCATCCGCCTGACCGGTGACGTCAACGGCGACGGCGCTGTCACCTGCGCAGACCTGGCCATCGTCAGGGCCTCGATGGGCAAGAGCACCGGCCAGCCGGGCTTCGATGCCCGCGCCGACGTCAACGGCGACGGCACCGTCAACGTGCGCGATCTGGCCTACGTGTCGCAACGCGTGGCCGCTGGTTCCAGCTGCTCTTGAAGTCCTGAAAGCGGCGCGGGCCCCAGGCCCGCTGCGCTTGCCCATCGGCCCTTCCTGCAGGCTTCAGGAAGGGCCTTTTACATGCAGCCCGGCTGCTAAGCTCATCTCCCATGTTTACCGGAATTGTTCAAGGTATCGCGGCCGTCCGCGCACTCACCGACCGGCCCGGTCTGCGCAGCTACACGCTGGCCTTCCCGTCGGGCTTTGCGCAAGGCTTGGCCATCGGCGCCAGTGTGGCGGTGGACGGCACTTGCCTGACCGTGACCAGGCTGTACGGTGATGACGCAGCCGACTTCGACGTGATGCAGCAAAGCCTGGCGCTGACCACGCTGGCCGGTCTGCGCGAGGGCAGCGCCATCAACGTCGAACGCGCCGCGAAAGACGGCGCCGAGATCGGCGGCCATCCGCTGTCGGGCCATATCGATTTCATGGCCACGCTGGCCAGCATCCGAACGCCGGAAAACAACCGCGTGTTGCGCATCGCCGTGCCGGCGCCGTGGATGCGCTATGTCTTCGCCAAAGGCTATATCGCCGTCAACGGCGCCAGCCTGACCGTGGCCGAAGCCCAGCGCGAACGCGACGGCAGCGGTTGGTTCGAGGTCTGGCTGATCCCCGAAACCCTGCGCATGACCACCTTCGGCGACAAGGCCGTGGGCGACGCGTTGAACATCGAGATCGAGCGCAGCACCCAGGTCTTCGTGGACACCGTGCGCGACGCCATCGACGAGCGTCTGGGCCCCTTGCTGCCGCTGTTGGAAAGCCTGCTGCGCGAGCGGGGCCTGAGCCTGGATGAAATCGCACGGCCGGCCGAGTTGCCGCCGCGTTGAAAGAACACCGCATGAACCTGAACCGACGCCACCTGCTGGCCGCTCTGACCGCCGGCGTGGCGCCCGCCTATCTGCGCCACGCCCGCGCTGCCGACACGCCGCGCTTCGCCTTGGGCATCGCTTCAGGTCAACCGCAAAGCCGCACCGTGGTCTTGTGGACGATGCTCTCCGGCGCCGACCTGCCCGCGCAGGTGGATGTGGCCTGGGAGCTGGCCGACGACGAGGCTTTCCAGCGCATCGCCGCGCGCGGCATAGAAGCAGCGCGGGTCGAAGACCACCACGCGGTGCACGCCGAACCGCAGGGCCTGTCGCCGGACCGTTGGTACTGGTACCGGTTTCGCGCACTCGGGCAGCAAAGCACGGCGGGGCGCACCCGCACCGCACCGCTGGCCGATGCGCGCGTTCAGCAGCTGAACTTTGCCATCACCAGCTGCCAGCGCTATGACGTGGGTCACTACGCCGCCTGGCGCCACGCGGCGGCCGAGCCGCTGGACCTGATGGTCTTCCTGGGCGACTACATCTACGAATACGGCGCCGCGCCGGCCGCCAACGCCGTGCGGACGATGATCGGTGGCCGCGCCAAGACACTGGCCGACTACCGCGCCCGCTACGCGCTGCACAAGAGCGACCCGGCGCTGCAAGCGGCGCACGCGGCCGCGCCCTGGCTGCTGGTCTGGGACGACCACGAGGTGGAAAACGACTACGCCGGCCTGCAGGGTGAGTTCCTGCAAACCGACTTTGTCGCCCAGCGCGCGGCTGCCTACCAGGCCTATTGGGAACACATGCCGCTGCCCAAGGCCGCGCGGCCGGTGAACGGCGAGATGCGCATGTACGGCCGGCTCGACTGGGGCCAGCTGGCGCGCATCCACCTGCTGGACGACCGCCAGATGCGCGACGTGCAGGTCTGCCCCAAGCAGCCCACGCGCGGCGGCAGTAACACCGTGCGCGTGGCGGACTGCCCCAGCTTGATGGACCACCGCCGCACGTTGCTGGGCGCCGAGCAGGAACGCTGGCTGGCCGAAGGCTGGACAGCAGACCGCCCGTGGAACCTGCTGGCCCAACAGACGCTGATGGCGCGCTTCAGCTGGGAGGCGCCCAGCACCGATAATCAAGGCGGCCTGTACTGGACCGACGGTTGGGACGGCTACCCCGCCGCCCGCCGCCGCCTGCTGCAAACGGTGGCCGACAAACACGTGCCCGGCGTGGTGGTGCTGGGTGGCGACGTGCATGCCAACTACGTGGCCGACCTGAAAGTCGATTTCGACGACGCCCGCTCGCCCGTCATCGCCAGCGAGTTCTGCGGCACTTCCATCACCAGCCTGGGCCTCGACCCGGCACGCCTGACGGCCGCCCGCGCCTTCAACCCGCATGTGCATTTCGCGCGCAGCGACCAGCGCGGCTATGTGCGCTTCAAGCTCACGCCGCAAACGCTGCAGGCTGAACTGAAGGTGCTGGACAACGCCCGCGATGCGGGCAGCGCCATTCAGGTGGGTGCGCGCTACGCGGTGGACGCAGGCAAGCCTGGCATACAGCGCGGCTGAAGTCCGGCAGCGAGGGCCGGCAAGCCCTGCGCTAAGCCGTCAAGGTGCCGCGCACAGGCAATGTGTCACCGCCGCGTAGGGCTGCTGCCGCGCCGCCTGCGCGCCCAGCCAGGCCAGCTCATCGGCCATCTGCGCGGCCACCGGGGGTAGCAGGCCCACGGCCACCATCGCGCCTTGCAAGCTGGCGGGCACGCCGGCCAGGGCCTGCACATCCATGTTCATGCCCAGACGCTGCAGCCACATCTGTAAGCGCCCCGGTTCTGCTTCGATGTACTGCACGCGGTAGTTGGTGAGCTGCGCACGCTTGGCGGCGGCGGCCAGCGCGTCGCCGTAGCTGCCCAGACGGTCGACCAGACCCCGTTCCAGCGCATCTTTGCCGGTCCAGACACGGCCTTGCGCCACCGCGTCGATCTGCTCGCGGGTTTGTTTGCGCGCCTCGGCGGTGCGGCGTGTGAATTCGAAATAGGTGTGGTCCACGCTGGTCTGGATCAGCTTTTCCATGCGCGGGTCCAGCGCCATGCGCGGGTCGAAGCCGCCGCCCATCCAGGTGGTGCTGACGCCGCTGGTGTGCACGCCCAGTTTGTCCAGCGCGCGCTCGGCGGTGGGCAACATGGCGATGACGCCGATGCTGCCGGTGATGGTCGCCGCGTCGGCAATCATCTCGTCGGCAGCCAGACTGATCCAGTAGCCGCCCGAGGCTGCCACGTCGCCCATCGACACCACCACCGGCTTGCCGGCCCTGCGCGTCAGTTCCAGTTCGCGGCGGATCAGCTCGCTAGCGAAGGCGCTGCCGCCGGGTGAATTCACGCGCAGCACCACGGCCTTGATCTGCTCATCTTCGCGCGCCTGGCGGATGAGGTCGCTGGTGCTCAGGCCCCCGATGGCGCCGGGCCCGCTGCGGCCGTCGCTGATGCCGCCTTCGGCCACGATGACGCCCACAGCCTGGGTGCCCGTTTGCGGTTTGATGCGGGCCAGGTAGTCGCCGTAGGCCACCTGGCGGAAGGTCTTCTTGTCGTCGCTGGGGGCGCCGCGTTCCACCATCGCAGCGCGCATCTCGTCGCGGGTTTTCATGGCGTCGATCCAGCCGCGCTCCTTGGCCCAGCGTGCGGCATCGCCGCCCACGACAGCCAGGCTGTCGGGCAGGCTGTCGATGGCCTGCATCACGCTGCCGGCGGGCTGCTTGCGGGCCGCCTCGACGGTGGCGGTCCAGCCGGCCCACAGCGTGCCGTAGAGCAGCGTGTCGGCCTCGGTGGTTTCGGGCGAGGGGCCGTTGGCGGTGTAGCCCTCGTTGTAGTTCTTGAACTTGCCCGCGCGGATCACGTGGGCCGTCAGGCCGACCTTGTCGAGCAGGTCCTTGTAGTAGGTGCGCGGCCGGCCGAAGCCTTCGACATGCACGCTGCCCATCGGGTGCAGCCAGACTTCGGTGGCCTGCGCGGCCAGCAGGTACTGACGCTGGTCGAAGCCGGAACCCCAGGCGATGACCGGCTTGCCCGCCGCCTTGAAGCGTGCCAGCGCCGCGCCCACTTCGTGCATCGTGGCCAGGCCGGCGCCCGAGAAATCGTCCAGCAGCAGCAAGGTGTGTGTGATCTCGGGGTCTTTGGCCGCCGCGTCCAGCACGGCCAGCACGTCGCGCAGGCGGTTCTGCGAGTCTTCATCGCCCTGCAACTGGCGCAGCGCGCCTTCGCGTGATGTGCCGGTGCGTTGTTCGGTGATGCCACCGGTCAGCTTCAGCACCAGTGCCGTCTTGGGCTGCAGCGGCGTCGGCCCGCCACGCCACAGGCCGACGACCAACGCCACCAGAAACGCCAGCAGCAGCAGGTTCAGGATGGCGCGGCGGGTGCCGTCCAGCACCCACCAGGCACCACGCAGGCTGCGGCCTGCAAACGAGAAGATCGACTTGAACATGGGTGGCTTGCAAACAGCGGAAAAGGGGTGAGCTTACGCACCTCGCGGACAATTCACCGCGCATGCAGGCCATCCTCTCCGTCACCGTTCCCTTTTTCGCGCTCGTGCTGTGTGGCTACCTCGCCGCGCGGCGGCATGTGCTGCCGGAAAGCGCCATTCCCGGCCTGAACGTTTTCGTCCTGTACTTCGCGCTGCCTTGCCTGCTGTTTCGCTTCGGCGCCGGCACGCCGGTTTTCGACTTGCTGAATCCGGTGGTGTTGGCGGTCTATCTGGCCAGCGCCTTGCTGATCGTTTTCTTCACCGTCGCCGTCACGCTGAGCGAGCGCATCCACCTGCAAGACGCCGCCTTCGGCGCGCTGGTGGCGGCCTTCCCCAACACCGGTTTCATGGGCGTGCCGCTGCTGGTGGCGCTGCTGGGCAAGGCGGCAGCCGGGCCGGTCATCTGCTCGGTGCTGGCCGATCTCTTCGTCACCAGTTCGCTGTGCATCGCCTTGGCACAAGCCCACGGCGCCGCCGGGCAGGGCACGCAGGCGGCCTTGCTGCGGGCCCTGCGCGGTGCGCTGTCCAACCCGCTGCCCTGGTCCATCGCGCTGGGTGCGCTGGTTTCGATGACGGGTGTTGCGCTGCCCGGTCCGCTGAACACGCTGGTCGGCATGCTGGCCGACGCCGCGTCACCGGTGGCGCTGTTCACCATCGGCGCGGTGTTGTGGCGTTCGGGCCAGCACGCGGCTCACCGCACGCCGCTGGCCGACTACCTGCCGGTGGCGCTGATCAAGTTGGTCATCCACCCGCTGCTGGTGCTGGCCCTGGGCGCGTCCGCGCACGCGCTGGGCGCGCCGTTGTCCACCTTCCAGTTGACCGTGCTGACACTGGCGGCGGCGCTGCCGAGTGCCAGCAATGTGTCGCTGTTGGCCGAGCGCTACGGCGCCGACAACGGCCGGGTGGCGCGCATCATCATGAGCAGCACAGTGCTGGCCTTCGGCAGTTTTTCCTTTCTGGCCTGGGCCTTCGGGGTGCGGCCGGGGTGAACCTCCGACGGCGCCCCAGCCGGTCGCCCCACTGGCCGCCTGAACCGGCCGCCCGAACAACGCTGAAAAGCGGCGAGTTATCCGGCCATCGCAGCCGGTCACCGGCCAGCAGACTCGGTCTCGCGTCCCCTCTTCTTCTGGGCCGACGCCTTGCCGGAGTTTTCTGCCCATGGCTGCCCCGTCCTTTCCTGTGTCCGCACTGTTGAGCGCCGCCTTGCTGCTTTTGCTGGGGTCGGCCGCGCCGGCCTGGGCCGGCCGTTGCGTGGACGAAGACAGCCCCGACCCGCCACCCGACAACAGCACCGCCGTTGAAGTGGCCGCCGCGCAGAATCCGACCGACCCGCGCGTGATGATGCAAAACCTGGTGCGCGATGCCTTGGCACGCAGCCTGGGCATCGGCGCAGCCGAACTGCAGGCCCAGGCGGCGCTGGACGACATCCAGGAAACGCTGGCCGCCAAAAAGCTGCAGGCCAGCGCCAGCGCCGGCTTCGGGCCTGGGGGCTCGCAGTCGCTGGCCGGCACCGAAATTTCGCCTTTCCAACTGCGCGGCTCGGTCACCGTGGGGCAGTTGCTCTACGACGGCGGCCGCACCGACCGCCTCATCGACTGGCGCACGCAACTGGCCGAATCCGCCCGCCAGGGCCACCTGACGGCGCGCGAACAACTGGCGCTGAATGCAGTGTCGCTGGCGCTGGAGCGCAACCGCTACCGCCAGCACGTGCTGGTCTACGGCCAGTACGTGCGCAAGATGGGCTGCCTGGTCGAGGCGCTGGAAACCATCATCAAGGCCGACCGCGGCCGGGCCAGTGAACTGGTGCAGGCGCGCAAGACGCTGCAGCAGGCCGAGCTGTCGCAAACCCAGGCCGCGTCACAAGCGCGGCAGGTGGAAGTGAAGCTGCGCCGCATGGTCGGCGACGGCCTGCCGCCGGTGCGCGGTTTGTCGGGCTTGCTGCTGCAGGTGCCGACGCTGGAAACGCTGCTGCCCGAGGTGGAAGGCAGCAGTGAAATCGCCGGCATGACGGCGCAGGCGCGGGCCGCTGCCGAATACGCACGTTCCATCGAAGCTGGCAACAAGCCGCAGTTGAGCTGGAACCTGAGCGGCAGCCAGTCGGTGGCGCGCAGCCAGGTCAGTGGCGGCGGCAGCAGCACCACGCACAACGGCCAGTTCGCGCTGGGCCTGTCGTTGAACGTGCCGCTGATCAATTCGGGCGTGGCCAACGCCACCGACGCCGCCCGCAAGCGCGCCCGCGCAGCCGATTTGCAACGCGACGACGCGCTGGAAGCGCGCCGTTTCCGGCTGGCCGAAGTGCACGAACAGACGCTGTCCAGCTTCGACCGCATGCGCCGCCTGGCGGCCGTGCTGCGCGACAGCGAACAGGTGCGCAACTTCACGCTGCAGCAGTGGCAGCAACTGGGCAAGCGCAGCCTCTTCGACGTGATGGGCGCCGAGTCCGAGCACTACAACCTGCGCATCAGCTACATCAACGCGCTGTGCGACGGTCAGCAGATGAATGCCAACCTGCTGTCGCTGGGGCGCGGCGTGAACGAGTGGCTGCGCTGACCACGAGCCGCTGACCGCCGGCGCACGAGAACCCGCGTGCTATGTTCCCCGGCCACAAGCCGGGAGCGCGCGATGAAGAAGCAGGCCGTTTTGACGATGGGGCCGCTGTTGATGCTGGTGGCGGCGGGTATGGCCACCGCGCAGACCAGCCGCATCGATCAGGTGCTGGTCTACCCGGGCGGCGCCACCGTGGAACGCCGGGTGCCGGTGAAGGCCGGGCAGGCGCTGCTGCGGCTGGCTTGCCTGCCGGCGCGCTTCGACCCGAATTCACTGCAGGTGCTGCCCGAAGCGGGCGTGAGCATCGGCGAGATCAGCGTGCAGACCGTGGACCGCGCCGCCGCGCCCGAATGCGCCAACTCGCCGCTGGACGCGCGCATCCGCGAACTGGAAGCGCAGATTGCGGACGTCACCGCCGAGGCCAGTTCGCACGAGCTGGCGCTGGGCTATCTGCGGCAACTGGGGAGTGGTGGTGACAAGGGTGGCGACAAGAACGGCAGCGTCGCGGCCAACATCACGGCCAGCACGGAGGCCTTGCGCCGCAGCGGCCTGGACAACCTGCAAAAGCAGATCCCGCTGCAGCGCCGCAAGGAAGAACTGCTGCGGCAACTGACCCCACTGTCCATCGAGCGCGACAGGCTGGCGCAGGCCAACCCGCAACTGCGCAGCGTCACCGTGCGCCTGGCCAGCCCGCGCGACGCCGAACTGCGCTTGAGCTACCGCCTGACGCAGGCCGGCTGGGAGCCGGTCTACCGTGCCTACCTGGACAGCGCCAGCGGCAAAGTCAGGCTGGAGCGCCACGCCCAGGTCGCGCAAAGCAGCGGCGAGGACTGGACGGGCGTGGCGCTGCGACTGTCCACAGCCCAGCCGCGCGCGGCCACCGGCATGGCGCCGCCGCGCCCCTGGCAGTTGGACCTGCTGCCGCCGGTCAGCGCTGGAACGTTTCGTGACGCGCCAGTGGCGATGAGCCTGGCCGCCCCCGCAGCCGCCCCCGCTGGCCTGGCCCGCGCGAAGGCCAGCGAAGACGCGGCCGCGCCCGGCTTCGACGTCA
>JBBQAI010000047.1:0-30074 GCA_038316205.1 Burkholderiales bacterium | reverse complement strand
CGGTTCTTCCGGACTTTCTGTGGGTAGTTTGTGGCCGACCTGAGCCTTCGAGACGAGTTGCCCACGGCGTCGGTCGGTCGGTTCGTCGCAAGCGCCGCCCGCCCGCCGCCGTGGACAACTCTGCGTTGCTGACAGCCACACGCTGACGCCGCAACGGCCAGGCTGTTGACGCGGTGCACTGGCCCCGGTTGTGGCGTCAGGCCGATTGCTTGCCTGCGGCCGATTCGCGCCAAAAGCGATTGAGCTTGCGACAGGTGGCATCCAGCGAGTCCTGTTCCAGCTCGGTGATGCGCGGCCACATCAGCGGCCCGCCATCGCCTTCGACGAGGTGTCGCAAGGCGTCTTTGACGTCTTTATTTGCCAGCTCCTCGTCGTCGTAGCGGCAGCGGATCAGCTCACCGCCGAGCGTCCAGAGGTTGTCGCGATGGCGGCGTACGGTTGCCTTGGCCAGGCCCTGATCCAGCAGGTTCAGAAGGAACGGCGTGAGCATTTGAACGATCTGCTGGCCCACGGGGATGTCTGCGGGATCGACGTGCCAGGATCGGGGCCAGGCATCGAGGTCCGGGCAGGCCTGGCGCAGGCGCTGCGCATGCTGCGGATCCAGACTGAGTGCGTCTTCAACGCTGTCACCGGAGTTGGCCATGTTGCTCGCTCGCTTGCTCAACGCCTGCCACCACTTCCCAGGCTTCGTCTACGCCGCGGTGCGGCTGGTCGAGGCCACCAGCACCATCGAGGTCGACGTGCGACCCCGCCGTGGCTCCAAGGCGCACTGCTCATGCTGCGGCAAGGCTGCTCCCGGATACGACGTGCTGCCGGTGCGGCGCTTCGAGTTCATTCCGATCTGGGGCTATGCCGTGATGTTGCTGTATGCCATGCGGCGCGTGCAGTGTCGCCACTGCGGCGTGAAGGTGGAGTCGGTACCCTGGGCCATCGGCAAGCACAGCCTGACCAAGGCCTACATGCTGTACCTTGCGCACTGGGCACGCAAGCTGTCTTGGAAGGAGACGGCCTCGAGCTTCGGCACGACCTGGGATCAGGTCTGCCACGCGGTGGAGTACGTGGTGCAGTGGGGACTGGCGCATCGTGAGCTCGGCACCCTGCGCGCCATCGGCGTCGACGAAATCCACATCGGCAAGAGCCACAAGTTCCTGACGCTGGTTTATCAGATCGAGGCCGGCTGCGTGCGGCTGCTGTGGGTGGGCAAGGACCGCACCAAAGACAGCTTCGAGAAGTTCTTTACCCTCATCGGCGAGCAGCTGGCCGGCAAGGTCGAGTTCGTCTGCTCCGACATGTGGCGGCCCTATCTGGAAGTCATCGCCAAGCGTTGCCCGCAGGCACTGAACATCCTGGACCGCTTCCACATGGTGGCCAAGCTGAACAAGGCGCTGGACGAGGTGCGCGCGGGCGAAGCACGCCGCATGGTTCGCGAGGGCTACGAGCCGGTGTTGAAGAACAAGCGCTGGTGCCTGCTCAAGCGGCCGGAGAACCTGACCGACAAGCAAAACGTCAGTCTGCGCGAGCTGCTGGCTTACAACCTGAAGAGCGTACGGGCCTACCTGCTGAAGGAGGAGTTCCAGTTGTTCTGGGAGTACGAGTCACCGGCCTGGGCGGCTAAGTTCCTCGACGCCTGGTGCAAACGGGCGATGCGTTCGCGCATCGATCCAGTGAAGAAGTTCGCCCGCACCGTGCGCCGCCACCGCGAGCTGCTGCTCAACTACTTCAGGGCCAAGAAGCAGTTCTCCAGCGGCGTCATCGAGGGCCTGAACAACAAGGCCAAAGTCACACTGAGAAAAGCGTACGGCTATCGGACGTTCAGGATCGCCGAGCTCTCTCTGTATCACGTGCTCGGCAAGCTTCCAGAGCCAAAACTCGCCCACAGATTCTTCTAACGAAGCCGAATTTCATGCGGCGCTCAAGCGGCGCTCATTCGACGTTCATGCGGCGCTTCTGCAGCCCATGCGCCCGGGGTCACAGCCTGTCGCAATCCACCGCAGGCCGACACACCCCCGCCCCTAGAGTCGCGGCCACAAGCGGCGCTGCTGCCGCCTTCCTTGATCGGCCCTTCATGCTCAGCATCCGCGACCTTACCCACGTCTACCCCAACGGCACCCGCGCGCTGGACGCCGTCACGCTGGACATCCCGGCCGGCATGTTCGGCCTGCTGGGCCCCAACGGGGCCGGCAAGTCTTCCTTGATGCGCTGTCTGGCCACCCTGCAGGTGCCGACCAGCGGGCAGATCCGCTTCGGCGACATCGACGTGCTGACCCAGCCCGAAGCGCTGCGCGCCACGCTGGGCTATCTGCCGCAGGACTTCGGCGTCTACCCGCGCGTGTCGGCCGCCGACATGCTGGACCACCTGGCTGTGCTGAAGGGCGTGGCCGGCAAGGCCGATCGGCGCGACACCGTCGAAGCGCTGCTGCGCCAGGTCAATCTGTGGGACGTGCGCAAGAAGGCCATCGCCGGTTTTTCGGGCGGCATGCGCCAGCGCTTCGGCATTGCGCAGGCCTTGATCGGCAACCCCAAGCTGATCATCGTGGACGAACCGACGGCCGGGCTGGACCCGGAAGAACGGAATCGCTTCAACAATCTCTTGAGCGAGATCGGCGAAAGCGTGGTGGTGATCCTGTCCACCCACATCGTCGACGACGTGACCGACTTGTGCCCGCGCATGGCCATCCTGGTCGGTGGGCGCATCGTGCAGACCGGCACGCCGACGGTATTGATCCAGTCGCTGCAAGGCCGCATCTGGCAGGCCAGCATCGACAAGCACGAGTTGGACGCGGCCAAGCAGCGCCAAGCCGTCATCGCAACACGGCTGCGCGGCGGCCGCACAGTGATCCGCGTGCTGGCCGATGCCTCGCCCGGCGTGGGTTTTGCGGCGGTTGAAGCGGGCTTGGAAGACGTGTATTTCGCGACGCTGCACCAGCACCGCGCTGCGCAACCCGCAGCCACGCTGAAGGCGGCCTGAACATGTTTGCTTCCATCGCGAAATTCGAGTGGCGCTTCCAAGTCAAGAGCCCCGTGTTCTGGGTCGGCTGCCTGATCTTCTTCCTGCTGGCTTTCGGCGCCACCACGGTCGACACCATCCAGATCGGCAGCCGGGGCAACGTCAATGTGAACTCGCCGTTTGCCATCGTTCAGGTGCTGGGCATCATGAGCGTGTTCGCCATCTTCGTGCTGGTGGCCATGGTGGCCGGCACGGTGATCCGCGACGACGAGACCGGCTTCGCGCCCATCCTGCGCAGCACGCGTTTGCGCAAGGGCGCCTACCTGGGCGGGCGCTTCACCGGCGCCATCGCGGCGGCGATGCTGGTGTTGGCTGCCGTGCCGCTGGCCATCGCCGTCGGTGCGGCCATGCCCTGGCAGGACGCCGAGAAAGTCGGCCCCTTCGTGCCGCTGCATTACCTGTATGCGCTGCTCGTCTTTGGCCTGCCGACCTTTCTGGTCATGGGCGCCGCCTTTTTCGCCTTGGCCACCGCCACGCGCTCGATGATGTGGACCTACGTGGGCGCCGTCGCCTTGCTGATGCTGTTCAGCCTGTCGCGCGTGGCCATGCGCGACATCCAGCACGACACGTTGGCGGCACTGAGCGACCCCTTCGGTCTGTCCGCCATCAACATCGTCACCAAGTACTGGACAGCCACCGAGCGCAACACGCAGCTGCCGCCGCTGTCCGGTTTGCTGCTGATGAATCGCGTGCTCTGGTTGGGCCTGGCCGCGCTGCTGTACGGCTTGGCCTGGAAGATCTTCCGCTTCGAGCAGCGTGCCGGTTCAGCAGCCGCCAAGCCGCCCGAAGCCGCAACGGCGGCCGTGCCCCGCGGCGGCCCGCTGCCCATGTCGCGCAGCGACGCGGCAACAGCCCGTGCGCAGCTCTGGGCGCTGACGCGTTTCGACATGGCGTTCGTCTTCCGCAGCCCGGCCTTCTTTGTGCTGCTATTCATCGGCCTGATCAACGCCGGCTTCGCCACTTGGTTCGCCGCCGAGTGGTACGGCAGCGGCCCCTATCCCGTCACCCGCTTGATGGTTCAGGCGCTGCAGGGCAGCTTCACCTTCATGCCGATGATCATCGCCATCTATTACGGGGGTGAACTGGTCTGGCGTGACCGTGAACGCCGGCTGCACGAGATCGTCGATGCCACCGCCGCGCCCGACTGGACCCATTTGTTGCCCAAGATCATCGCCATCGCCCTGGTGCTGACAGCGACGTCGGTGGTGGCCGTTCTGGGTGCGATGGGGGTGCAGACCATCAAGGGCTACACACACTTCGAACTGGCCGGCTATGCCTTGTGGTTCGTGCTGCCCACGGTCGTCGGCGCGCTGCTGCTGGCCATGCTGTCGGTTTTTGTGCAGGTGCTCGTGCCGCAGAAATTCATCGGCTGGGGCGTGATGCTGCTGTATGTGGTGGCCAGCGTGGCCATGGCCAGCGCCGGCTTCGAGCACAACCTCTACGACTACGCCGGCACTCCACCCGTGCCTTTGTCAGACATGAACGGCATGGCGCGCTTCTGGATAGGCGCGGCCTGGTTCCAGCTGTACTGGTGTGCCTTCGCCGTGGTGCTTGGCGTGCTGGCCTACGCGCTGTGGCGTCGAGGCACGACCATCGCATTGCGCCCGCGCCTGAAAGCCCTGCCGCAGCGTTTGCTGCACGACCACCGCGGTGCGCTGGTCGTGGGCGGCGCGGCGCTGCTGACCTGGATCGCCAGCGGGGCCTTCATTTTCTACAACACCAATGTCTTGAACCGCTACCTGACCGGCCCTGATGGCGATCAATTGGCGGCCGATGCCGAACGCGAATTGCTGCCATTCGAAAAACTGCCGATGCCGCGCATCACGGCGGTGACGATGAACGTGCAGCTCTACCCGCAGCAGACCAAAGCCGTCACCGAAGGCCGTTGGCGGCTGGAAAACCGCAGCGGCCTGCCCATCGATCAATTGCATTTCAGCTGGGGTGACAAGCTGCGCATCGACCGCCTGGACATACCCGGCGCGACTTTGGAAAAGCAATACACGAAGTTCAATTACCGCATCTACCGCCTGGCCGCGCCCTTGCAGCCAGGGCAGGCGATGGCGGTGAATTACGTCACCACCTTGGAAGAGCGTGGTTTCACAAATGGTGCGCCGCTGACGCGCATCGTGGCCAATGGCAGTTTCCTGAACAACGCGGAATTGGAGCCGCAGTTGGGCCTGCCCCGAGGTGCCCTGCTGGTCGACCGCGCCAAGCGCCGCAAATACGGCCTGCCCGCCGACTTGCGCCCGCCAACGCTGGAAGACGAGTCGGGCCGCAGCCGCAGCATCTTCAGTGCCAGCAGCGACTGGGTCGATGCCGACATCACCGTCACCACCGACGCCGACCAAACGCCCATCGCGCCCGGCTACACGCTGTCAGACACCGTGAAGGACGGGCGGCGCACGGCTCACTTCAAGCCCGATGCGCCGATCAATCACTTCTTCAGCATCCAGTCGGCGCGCTATGCGGTGCAGCACGACAAGACCGTGCTGTCGGGCAAGGAAATTGATTTGGCCGTGTATTACCAACCCGGCCACGAATACAACGTGAAACGCATGTTGGACGGCATGAAGACCAGCCTGGCGCTGTTCAACGAACAGTTCTCGCCCTACCAATTCAAGCAAGCGCGCATCCTGGAATTTCCGAGTTACGCCGACTTCGCGCAGAGCTTCGCCAACACCATCCCGTATTCGGAAAACATTGGCTTCTTGAGCAAGTTGGCCGACGAGGACAAGATCGACATCGTCACCTACGTCACTGCGCACGAGATTGCGCACCAGTGGTGGGGCCATCAACTGGTGCCCAGCAACCAGCAGGGCGCCACCATGCTGGTGGAAAGCTTTGCGCAGTACAGCGCGCTGCTGGTGATGGAGCGCACCTACGGCAAGGAAATGATGCGCCGCTTCCTGAAGTACGAGCTCGACCGCTACCTGCGCCGCCGGGGCGGCGAGGTGGTGGAAGAACTGCCGCTGGCGCGCGTCGAAAACCAGCCCTACATCCACTACCAGAAGGGCTCGTTGGCGATGTATTGGCTGAAGGAAGTGGTGGGCGAGGACAAGGTCAATCGCGCCATGGCGCGCATGCTGGAGCAGCACGCCTTCAAGAACGCGCCTTATCCCAACACGCTGGATTTCCTGAAAATTTTGCGTGAGGAAGCGGGCCCCGAACACGACGCGCTGATCGACGATTTGTTCCTGAAGATCACGCTGCTGGACGTGAAGGCGCTGAACGCGAAAAGCGTCAAGCGCGCCGACGGCCAGTACGACGTGAGCTTCGATGTGGAGGCGAAAAAGTTCTATGCCGACGGCAAGGGCAAAGAGACCGAAGCCCCGCTGGACGAGCCTTTCGACATCGGCGTGTTCAGCGCCGAGCCGGGCCGGCCGGGCTACACCGCGCAGGCCGTGCTGGCCTTCACGCGGCAGAAGCTGCACAGCGGCAAGCAGAGCGTCACGCTGACCGTCACCAAGGCGCCGATGTGGGTGGGTGTGGACCCCTACAACAAACGCATCGACCGGAATTCGGCGGACAACTTGGTGAAGGTCGAAAGCCCGTAGCCCCAGGGGCGTCATGGCGCCAGCGCGTCAGGGTGGGCTTGCCATACTCGGCGCATGACCGATCTGGATCTTGTCGCCGCCGCACTCTTCGGCCTGGCCCTGCTGCACACCTTCGCCGCCAAGGCTTTCGAGCGCCTGGCCCGCCACAGCTCCAAGCACAGCGGGCTGTGGCATTTGCTGGGTGAGATCGAGGTCGTCTTCGGCTTCTGGTCTTTCGTGCTGATCGCCGCGATGGCGCTGATGGTGGGCGGTGGCCAGGCCATCGCCTATGCCGAATCGCGCCAGTACACCGAGCCGCTGTTCGTCTTCACCATCATGGTGGTGGCCGCTTCGCGCCCGGTGCTGGAAGGCATACAGGCCACGGTGACGGCCATGGCGCGCGTGCTGGCCCGTGCGACACCGGTGCGCACGGCGGTGGCCGAGGTCTGGATCTGCCTGGCCGTGGTGCCGCTGGTCGGTTCGGCCATCACCGAGCCGGCCGCCATGACGCTGGCCGCGCTGATGCTGGCCGGCCGCGTGTTCACGCCGGCCATGCCCGAGAAGTGGAAGTACGGCGCGCTGGGCGTGCTCTTCGTCAACGTCAGCGTGGGCGGCACGCTGACCTCTTTTGCCGCACCGCCGGTGTTGATGGTGGCTGCGCGCTGGAACTGGGACACCGCCTTCATGGCCAGCCAGTTCGGCTGGAAGGCGGCCATCGCGGTGCTGTTGAATGCCACCGTGATGACGCTGGTGTTGCGTCGGCATCTGGGCGCAGCCGAAGCCGCGACGGGCGCCGAGGCGGTGCCTGCCAGCGCACACACCAGCGGACACGGCAGCGCACCTGCGCCGCTGCCCGTGCCGCTGCCTGTGCCGCTGCCTGTGCCGCTGCCTGTGACGCTGATCCATTTCGCCTTCCTGAGCGCCGTCGTCGCCTTCGCGCACCACCCGGTGATCTTCCTGGGGCTGTTCATGCTGTTCCTCGGGTTCACGCAGGCCTACGCGAAACACCAGAGTCCGCTGTTGCTGAAAGAAGCGCTGCTGGTCGGCTTCTTCCTGGCCGGGCTGGTGGTGCTGGGCGGCATGCAGCAGTGGTGGTTGCAGCCCATCGTGTCCAGCTTGGCGCCTTCTGCCCTTTTCTTCGGCGCGCTGGGGCTGACGGCCATCACCGACAACGCGGCGCTGACCTACCTGGGTTCCCTGATCGAAGGCATCTCCGACCCCGCGAAATACATGCTGGTGGCCGGCGCGGTGGCCGGAGGCGGCTTGACCGTCATCGCCAACGCGCCCAACCCGGCCGGCGTGACCTTGCTGAAGGCGGGCTTCCAGGACCAGTCCATCGGCGCCCTGGGCTTGTTGCTGGGCGCTGCCTTGCCAACGGCCGTGGCGGCAGCCATGTTCTGGTTGTGAGTCTGCGATGAAAGGGCTGCAACGGCGGTGGCGGACGGTGAGGAGCGTGGTTGCGCTGGCCCTGGCTTGCGTGATGGGCTGCACAGCCCTGCTGGCAGAGGCTGCGTCGCCGGCTTGTCCGCCGCCCTTGCCGAGCCCCGCAACGAAAGGTGCCGACCCCGACCCCGACCGCGGTCTGCTGTGGCGCATCACGCGCGACGGCCACAGCAGTTGGCTCTTCGGCACGCTGCACGTCGGCAAGCCGGCCTGGAGCCACCTGGGCCCGCGCGTGACGGCGGCGCTGCAGGCCAGCCAGGTGCTGGCCTTGGAGATCGACCCGGGTGACCCCGAACTGGCGCAGGCACTCACCGAAACCGGCCCACCGCTGGTGCTGCCGGCGGCCCTGCAAACCCGCTTGACGCAGGCTTACGCGCGTCTTTGCATCAACCCGTCCTCGCTGGCCGCCTTGCACCCGTTGCTGCAGGTGACCACGCTGACCGTGCTGGAGGCGCGCTGGCTGGGCCTGGACGCCGCCTATGCGCAAGAGCATTTGCTGCTGGCCCGCAGCCGGGGTGGCAAGGCGCAGCCGGCGCTGCGCGTGCTGGCGCTGGAAACGGCCGCGCAGCAGAAGGCGGCGCTGTTGCCCAGCGACCCGGCCGAGGTGCTGTCGGCGATGGCACAAGGTTTGGCAGAGCTGGAAGACCGAAGCGGCCGCCGCGTGCTGGAACGCCTGGCCCGTGCCTGGGAGCGCGGCGACCTGCACGCGCTGTCCACCTACGAGCAGTGGTGCGCCTGTGCCACCACCGAAGAAGAACGCGCCGCCATGCGCCGCCTGAACGACGAACGCAACCCGGCGCTGGCCGACGGCATTACCACCCAGCATGCTGCCGGGCTGCGTGTTTTCGCGGCCGTGGGTGCGCTGCACATGACCGGCCCGGCCGCGCTGCCGCTGCTGATGGCGCAGCGCGGGTTCAGCGTCGAGCGCATCGTGTTTCCTCGCTGATCCGAGGTCCACAATCGGCGCGAAACACCAGGAGAGACAAGCATGGCAGGCGCAAACGATCTGGCGAAGATGGTCCCAGGCTTCGAATTTCTGCAGACCCTGATGAAGACCGCCGGCGCAGCCTTGCCGGGCGTGCCGGGTCTGTCGGCTATGCCCGGCATGAACCAGTGGATAGCGCCCACGCTGGACCCCGAAGAATTGGAAAAGCGCATCCAGGAACTGAAGACGGTGCAGTTCTGGCTGGAGCAGAACGCCAGGCTGCTGGCCGGCACCATCCAGGCGCTGGAAGTACAGCGCATGACGCTGTCCACGCTGAAGTCGATGAACCTGCCGATGGCCGATTTGCGCGATGTGTTGAAGATCCAACCGGCTCCCGCCCCCACGTTCGCCCCCACGCCCGCCCCCACGCCCGCCCCCACGCCCGCTCCTGCGCCCGAAGCGGCCGCAGCGGCTCCGGCCGCAGCGCCCGCCGTGGACCCGTTGGCCTGGTGGGGTGCACTGACGCAGCAGTTCACCGAGATTGCCACCAAGGCGGTCACCGACGGCGCTGCCGAAGCCGCCAAGGCGGGCGCCGCAATGGCACCGGTTCCGGTCCCGGCACCGGACAAGGCTGCCAGCCGCAAGCGCCGCAGCTGAAGCCAACAGGCTGACGCCCATGCCAGGCTTTCTCGTCGGCCATGCCACGCACCCCGACTGGCGTGCGGCGCTGGTGCTGGCCGCCATGCAAATCGACGCCAGCCGCGCCGCGCACGAGGCCAGCAGCGCCGGCCCGCTGACGCTGGGTTTTGTCTACTTCACCGACCACTACGCCGCGCACGCCGACGCGCTGTACGCCGAATTGCGCCTGCGCTGGCCCGGCGTGTCCTGGGTCGGCAGCGTGGGCGTGGGCGTGGCGGCGGGCGGCGCCGAGTACATCGACGAGCCCGCGCTGGCGCTGATGCTGGCGGCCATCCCGACGGGTCGCTTCGAGGTTTATTCCGGCGCCCACAAACTGGGTCGCATCGAACCCTTCAGCGCCTTGGTGCACGCGGACCCGGCCACGCCCGACCTGAACGAATTGATCGGTGAACTGGCCGACCGCACCGACAGCGGCTACCTCTTCGGCGGCCTGGCCGCTTCACGCGGGGCCAGCGTGCACATCGCCGACGGCGTGTGGCGCGGCGGCCTGTCGGGCGTGGCCTTCAGCAGCGACGTGGCGCTGATCTCGCGCGTCACCCAGGGCTGCCAGCCCAGCGGCCCGACGCGCACGGTGACGGCCTGCGAGCGCAACGTGGTGTTGACGCTGGACGGCGAGCCGGCCATGACCTGTTTGCTGCGCGACCTGGGCATGGCCCAGCTCGACGACCCGCGCGCCGCGCTGCCGCGCCTGCGCAACACGCTGGTCGGCCTGACCGACGCGCACGACACCGCCCTGGCGCGCGGCGGCCAGTTCGGCACCGACACCCGCGTGCGCCACCTGGTCGGCCTGGACCCGTCGCGCCTGGCGGTGGCCGTGGCCGACCTGCTGGAACCTGGCATGCGGCTGGCGTTCTGCCAGCGCGACGTGCAGGCCGCGCGACGCGACCTGGTGCGCATCTGCAGCGAGATCCGCGACGAGGTCGAAACGCAGGCAGAAGCGGCGCTGGCCTTGGCTAGCCGGGCCGGTGCGGTTCAAGACGCCTCAAGACCACCCAGCCGCCGCATCCAGGGCGCGCTGTACATCAGCTGCTCGGGGCGCGGCGGGCCGCACTTCGGCGGGCCGTCGGCCGAATTGCAGATCGTCCAGCACGCACTGGGCGCGCTGGGCGACGACATCCCGCTGGTCGGCTTTTTCGCCGCCGGCGAAATTGCCCGCCACCACGTCTACGGCTACACCGGCGTATTGACGGTGTTCACCGGGCGTTGATGCCCAGAGCCAGCGCGGCGCCAACTGCTTCGGCCAACACCCAAACCAACAGCCTGTCCGCTTTCAGCACGCGTACGCGCGAGCGGCGGACCCCGTTCTCGGGCGTATGGCGTCGGCCGGGTCCGAACAGTCCTGACCGCAGTGATGCAGCAGGGGCACTGGCACGCGTCGTACAGTCGGTGCCGGGGGGTGGCCCGGTGCCGCCCCGCATCCAGGAAACGCCATGAACGCGCCCCAGACCCACCCTGCCATCGGCGCTGCCGACCGCACCGCTCGCCAGGCCGCCGTGGTGGCGGCGCTGTCGCCCTTGCTGCCCGCGCACGCCCTGCTGTGGCAGAGCGAGGACACCACGCCGTATGAATGCGACGGCCTGACCGCCTACCGCCAGCACCCGTTGGTGGTGGCCCTGCCTGAGTCAGAAGCACAGGTCGCGGCGGTGCTGAAAGCCTGCCACGCGCTGGACGTGCCGGTGGTGGCGCGCGGTGCCGGCACGGGCCTCAGCGGCGGCGCCATGCCGCATGCGCTGGGCGTGACGCTGAGTCTGGCCAAGTTCAACAAGATCGTGATGATCGACAAGCTGGCGCGCACGGCCACCGTGCAGTGCGGCGTTCGCAACCTGGCGATCAGCGAAGCGGCTGCGCCACACGGCCTGTACTACGCGCCCGACCCGTCGAGCCAGATCGCCTGCACCATCGGCGGCAACGTGGCCGAGAACAGCGGCGGCGTGCACTGCCTGAAGTACGGCCTGACGTTGCACAACGTGCTGCGGGTGCGCGGCTACACGGCGGAAGGCGAGGCGGTGACTTTCGGCAGCGAGGCGCTCGACGCGCCCGGCCTGGACTTGCTGCCGCTGGTCATCGGCAGCGAAGGCATGCTGGCCGTGACCACGGAAGTCACCGTCAAGCTGGTGCCCAAGCCGCAGTTGGCGCGCTGCATCATGGCCAGCTTCGACGACATCCGCAAAGCCGGCGACGCGGTGGCCGCCATCATCGCCGCCGGCATCATCCCGGCCGGCCTGGAGATGATGGACAAGCCGATGACGGCGGCCGTCGAAGACTTCGTCCACGCCGGCTACGACCTGAGTGCGGCGGCCATCCTGCTGTGCGAAAGCGACGGCACGCCCGAAGAAGTGGCCGAAGAAATCGACCGCATGCTGGACGTGCTGAGCGGCTGCGGTGCCACGCGCATGGAAGTCAGCAAGGACGAGCAGCAGCGCCTGACGTTCTGGAGCGGCCGCAAGAACGCCTTCCCGGCTTCGGGCCGCATCAGCCCCGACTACATGTGCATGGACAGCACCATCCCGCGCAAAAGGGTGGCCGACATCCTGCAGGCCATCGCCCAGATGGAAATCAAGTACGGCCTGAAGTGCTGCAACGTCTTCCACGCCGGCGACGGCAATCTGCACCCGCTGATCCTGTTCGACGCCAACGACGCCGACCAGATGCACCGCTGCGAATTGTTCGGCGCCGACATCCTGGAAACCAGCGTGGCCATGGGCGGCACGGTGACCGGCGAACACGGCGTGGGCGTGGAAAAACTCAGCAGCATGTGCGTGCAATTCAGCACCGAAGAGCGCGAGCAGATGTTCGCCGTGAAACGGGCTTTCGACGCGTCCGGCCGGCTGAACCCGGGCAAGGTGATCCCGACGCTGCAGCGCTGTGCGGAGTACGGGCGCATGCATGTCAAGAAAGGCCTGCTCGCCTTCGCCGAGTTGGAGCGCTTCTGAATGGACGCAGCCCTGGCCCGCCTGATCGATCAGGTGCAGACCGCACGCGCGCAGCACGGCACGCTGGACATACGCGGCGCTGGCAGCAAACAGTTCTACGGCGGCGCGGTCCAGGGCGAGCGGCTGGAAACGCGTGCGTTGAACGGCATCAGCAGTTACGAGCCGAGTGAATTGGTGGTGACCGTGCGCGGCGGCACCGCGCTGGCCGAACTCGAAGCCGCGCTGGCCGAAGCGGGCCAATGCCTGCCCTTCGAACCGCCGCGTTTCGACGGCGGCGGCACGGTCGGCGGCATGGTCGCTGCCGGCCTGGCTGGCCCAGCCCGTGCTGCGGTGGGCGGTGTGCGCGACTACGTGTTGGGCGTCACGCTGCTGAGCGGCCGCGCGGAAGTGTTGAGCTTCGGCGGCACGGTGATGAAGAACGTGGCCGGCTACGACGTGTCGCGTGTGCTGGTCGGTTCGTTGGGAACACTGGGCGTGATTTGCGAGGTCTCGCTGAAGGTGTTGCCGGTGGCGCCGGCCAGCGTCACCTTGCGGCTGGAGGCCGAGCAGGCCAGCGCCATCCGACGCCTCAACGAATGGGGTGGACAGCCCCTGCCCCTGAACGCCAGCGCCTGGTGGGACGGCATGCTGGTCTTGCGTTTGTCGGGCGCCGTCGCCGCCGTGCAGGCAGCGCAGGGCGTGATGGGCGGCGAGGTGATAGACGCCGCGTTGGCCGCGACCTTCTGGAACGGCCTGCGCGACCACCGCGACGAGTTTTTCCTGGGCGCGGCCAAGGCCGTCGAGGCCGGTGCCAGCCTGTGGCGCTTGTCGGTGCCGGCGACCACGCCGCCGCTGAAGCTGTCGGGCGAGCAACTGCTGGAATGGGGCGGCGCGCAACGCTGGATCTGCACCAGCGCGCCGGCCGCCGTGCTGCGCGACGTGGCGCAGGCGGCCGGTGGGCATGCGGTGCTGTTTCGGTCGCATGACAAAAGCGCTGGCGTGTTCGCGCCGCTGAAGCCGCCGCTGGACCGCATCCAGCGTGAATTGCAAAAGTCCTTCGACCCCGATGGCCTGTTCAACCCGGGCCGTCTGGGCATCGTGTGATGAATGCAATGCCGGCTGTCGTCGAAGACATGCGCGTCTATTACGCGCAGCGCGCGGCCACTTACGAGCGCGTCTATTTCAAGCCCGAACGGCAGACCGATCTGCGCGCGATGGAGGTTTGGCTGCCCACGCCATTCGCAGACCGCGAGGTGTTGGAGATCGCTTGCGGTACCGGCTGGTGGACGCCGCACGGCGCGCGCGATGCGCAGGCCTGGCTGGCCACCGACCTGAACCCTGAAACGACGGCCATCGCCCGCCACAAAGCCTTGCCGGCCTGCGTGCAATTCGCCACCGTCGATGCCTATTCGATGGCCGAATTGGGCGGGCAGACTTTCGACGCCGCTTTCGCCGGCTGCTGGTGGAGCCACGTGCCCTTGCAGCGCCTGCCCGGTTGGCTGGCCACGCTGCATGCGCGGTTGAGGCGCGGTGCTCGCGTGGTCATGTTGGACAACCGCTATGTCAGCCAGAGCAGCACGCCATTGACGCGCAGTGACGATCACGGCAACACCTACCAAAGCCGCAGCCTGGACGACGGCAGCGTGCACGAGGTGCTGAAGAATTTCCCGACGCCGGCCGCTGCCATCGCGATGCTGGGCCCGCAGGCGCGCGGCGCGCAGTGGCACGCCTGGGAACACTACTGGGCGCTGAGTTACGTGTGGGCCGGGCCGGATGGCTGAAGCAGCAGATGCGATGCAGGGCAGCGCATGAACGGCCTCAGAGGCCTGGCCGTGCTGCTGATGTGCCAAAGCATCGGCGAGTTGCTGGCGCGTGGCCTGAAGCTGCCGCTGCCCGGTCCGGTGCTGGGCATGCTGCTGGCCATCGTGCTGCTGAATTGGGCGCCGTTGCGGCTTTCTGTGGCCGCCGCCGCCGAGCCGCTGTTGCAGCACCTGTCGCTGCTGTTCGTGCCGGTCGGCGTGGGCGTGGTCACGCACCTGGCGCTGCTGTCGCAGTACGGGCTGCGCATCGTCGCGGTGCTGTTGCTGTCCACACTCGCCGGCCTGGCGGTGACGGCGCTGGTGCTGAACGCCTTGCTGCGCGGCACGCCGCCGGCCGAGCTTTGAAGGGCGCTTGACCATGAAACCCGGCATGCAAAGCTTCGTCGAGTTGTGGGTTTACCTGTCGGCCACCCCGCTCTTCGGCCTGACCGCCACGCTGGCTGTCTACGTCGTCGCGCAGGCCTTCTACAGCCGCATGCAGCAGGCGCCGTGGGCCAACCCGGTGCTGTGGACGGTGGTGGTGTTGGCCGGCCTGCTGGCGGCCTCGGGCACCGCCTACCCGAGCTACTTCGCCGGCGCGCAGTTCATCCACTTCCTGCTGGGCCCGGCCGTGGTGGCGCTGGCCTGGCCGCTGTGGCAACGGCGCGCGGAATTGCGCTGGCGCTGGCGCGCGCTGGGTCTGGCGACGTTGGCTGGCGGTGCCGCAAGCGCCGGCAGCGGGGTGCTGCTCGGCTGGGCGCTGGGCCTGCCCGTTGATGTGCTGGCGTCGCTGGCGCCCAAGTCCGTGACCGCGCCCGTGGCCATGGGCATCGCCGAGCAACTGGGCGGCATCCCGGCGCTGGCGGCGGTGTTCGCGGTGCTGACCGGGCTGGTCGGCGCGGTGTGTGCCAAGCCACTGTTCGACGCCTTGCGCATCACGCGCCCCGACGTGCGCGGCTTCGCGCTGGGCACGGCATCGCACGGCATCGGCGCCGCCCGCGCGATGCAGGTCCACCCGGTGTCCGGTGCCTACGCCGCGCTGGCGCTGGGCCTGCAGGTCGTGCTGGGTGCCTTGTTGCTGCCGCTGGCCTACCCGGCCTTGTTGCCGCTGCTGCTGTCTGCCCCCTCGAAACCCTGATCCGACCTTATGCAAACCAATCTGGCACCCGAATTCAAGGGCACGCGCGACGGCGAGGCAGCCGAGGCCATCCTGCGCAAATGCGTGCACTGCGGTTTCTGCAACGCCACCTGTCCCACCTATCAATTGCTGGGCGACGAGCTTGACGGCCCGCGTGGCCGCATCTACCTGATGAAGGAGATGCTGGAAGGCGTGCCGGTCACGCGCAAGACGCAGCAGCATCTGGACCGCTGCCTGACCTGTCGCAATTGCGAAACCACCTGTCCCAGCGGCGTGCAGTACGGCGCGTTGGTGGACATTGGTCGCAAGCTGATCGAAGCACGTGTCGAGCGCCCCAAGGCTGAAGGCGCAGTGCGTTGGTTGCTGAAGGAAGGCCTGACCTCGCCGCTGTTCGGTCCGGCGATGAAACTGGGCCAACTGGTGCGCCCGCTGCTGCCCGCCGCGTTGAAGAACAAGGTGCCCGCAGCCAGTGGCGCCGCCGCCCACCGCTGGCCGCAGCGCACGCATCCGCGCAAGGTCTTGATGCTGCTGGGCTGCGTGCAGCCGGCGATGATGCCCAACGTCAACAGCGCCACGGCGCGCGTGCTCGACGCCGCCGGCATTCAAACGCTGGTGGCCGACGGCGCCGGCTGCTGCGGCGCCGTCCGCACCCACCTCAGCGACACCGAGGGCGGCTTGGCCGACATGCGCCGCAACATCGACGCCTGGTGGCCCTTGGTCGATGGCCTGACCTCGGACGGCAAGGTCGAGGCCATCGTGATGAACGCCAGCGGCTGCGGTGTCGCCGTGAAGGACTACGGCCACGCGCTGGCCCACGACGCCGACTACGCCGACAAGGCCGCGCGTGTCAGCGCCCTGACGCGTGACCTGAGTGAACTGCTGCCAGCGCTGGTGCCTTTGTTGAAGGCCCGGTTGGCCGGCAAACGCAAGGTCAACCAGCTGGTCTTCCACCCGCCCTGCACCTTGCAGCACGGCCAGCAGTTGCGTGGCGGGGTCGAACTGGGGCTGCGCGAACTGGGTTTCGACGTCAGCCTGGCGGCCAGCGAAAGCCACCTGTGCTGCGGCTCGGCCGGCACCTACAGCGTGCTGCAGCCCGAACTGGCCTACCAACTGCGTGACCGCAAGCTGGGCCACCTGTCAGCCCAGTCACCGCAGGTCATCATCAGTGCCAACGTGGGTTGCATCCAGCACCTGCAAAGCGGCACCACCACGCCGGTGCGGCATTGGGTGGAAGTGTTGGACGACGCGCTGGCTTGACCGCATCCTGGCAACTTGGAAATCCGGAAATCTGGAATTGCACATGACTTACTTGCTGGCCCTGGACCAGGGCACCTCCAGTTCACGCAGCATCGTTTTCGACAAGCAGGGCCGCTTGTGCGCGATGGCTCAGCGCGAATTGACCCAGCATTACCCGCAGCCCGGTTGGGTCGAGCACGACGCCGATGAAATCTGGCGCAGCCAATTGGCCACCGCGCAAGAAGCCATCGCCAAGGCCGGCATACGCGCCAGCGACGTCGCTGCCATCGGCATCACCAACCAGCGCGAGACCACCGTGCTGTGGAACCGCCGCACTGGCCGGCCGCTGCACCGTGCCATCGTCTGGCAAGACCGGCGCACCGAACCGCTGTGCGTGCAATTGCGCGATCGGGGCCTGGGCGACGCCGTGCGCGCGGCCACGGGCCTGGTCATCGACCCCTATTTCAGCGGCACCAAGATCCGCTGGCTGCTGGACAACGTGCCCGGCGCGCGGCCAGCGGCTGAGCGCGGCGAATTGGCTTTCGGTACCATCGACAGTTGGCTGCTCTGGCAATTGACCGAAGGCCGCGTGCACGCCACCGATGTCAGCAATGCCTCGCGCACCATGTTGTTCGACATCCGCAGCAACCGTTGGAGCCCCGAATTGCTGCAGGCGCTGCAAGTGCCCGACACCGTGTTGCCGGCCGTGTTGCCGTCCAGCCATGTTTTTGGCGAGACGACATTATTCGGCGCGGCCATACCCATAGCTGGCATGGCCGGCGACCAGCAAGCTGCGTTGTATGGCCAGGCCTGCTTCAAGGCCGGCATGGCCAAGAACACTTACGGCACTGGCTGTTTCATGCTGATGCACACCGGTGGGCAATTGACAACATCGGCTCAGGGTTTGATCAGCACTGCGGCTGCGCAAACCACGGCGGCGCCGCAATACGCCGTGGAAGGCAGCGTCTTCGTCGGCGGCGCGGTGGTGCAATGGCTGCGCGACGGCCTGGGTGCCATCCAGAGCAGCAGCGACATCGAAGGCCTGGCCGCCAGCGTGCCCGACAGTGGCGGCGTGTTGTTCGTGCCGGCCTTCACCGGCCTGGGCGCGCCCTATTGGGACGCGAATGCGCGGGGCGCCATCGTCGGGCTCACGCGCGGCAGCACCGTGGCCCACATTGCGCGGGCCGCCCTGGAAAGCATTGCCTTCCAAAGTGCGGCGTTGTTGCAGGCGATGGCGGGTGACGCGGCAGCCATCACCGAATTGCGGGTGGACGGCGGCGCTTGCGTCAACGACCTGCTGATGCAATTCCAGGCCGATTTGCTGGGCTTGCCGGTGGTGCGTCCGAAAGTCACCGAAACCACGGCGCTGGGGGCCGCCTATCTGGCCGGCCTGGCCACCGGCATTTACCGCGATGAAGCTGAATTGGCCGCGCTGTGGGGTGAGCAGCGGCGCTTCATGCCGGCGATGGGCAGAGCCGTGGCGGCCGAGAAAATGACCGCCTGGGAAAGCGCCGTGCGGCAGGCGCGAGCGCGGTAAAGCGCTCGCCGCGCCGATTTACTTGACGGCGAAATCAGACAGCGACTTGCCGCCGGCCAGTGCGTCACGCAGCCATTGCGGACGCTTGCCACGGCCGCCCCAGGTGCCGCCGGCCTCATTGCGGAACTTCACCATCGCCGGAGCCTTGGCGGCCTTCGCGCCCTTGGCGGCACGGCGCTTCACCACGGCGGCCACGGCCTTGCCCGCGGCTTGGGGCTTCTTGCCACCGAAGCCCAGGTCTTCAGCCGACAGCGAATAAACGGTAATGGCTTCGCGGATGCGGCCGATGACGCCTTCCACTTCCTTGCGCCGGATTTTTTCGGCGTCCTGCTTCAACACTTCGATCTGCTTGACGATTTGGGCGTAGGTTTTGGTCATGTGTATGGTGTTCGTTTGAATGGAAGCTCCCTGCAACAAGCGATGACTTACCGGGCGACCGATCGCTTCGGTAACGCTTGCGAGTTGACGTCTGTTGCGTTACCAGTCAGCGTCAATCTCGAACGGGATTATCACCACAATTCGAATTCAAAACCAAATGCCGATTCAACGCCCTAATTCGCTGGCATCGGTCATGCCGCGCGTGGCTTGCGTCCAGAACTTCGAAAAGGACGAACACAGCCTGGGTTGCTCGGCCAGCAAGCTGGGTTTCGTTAGCCTTTGCAGGCCCGGCAGCAGGCTGTCGATATGGGGATCCATCACGCAGTGCACCGAGGCAGCGGCGGCGCACGCCGCTTGCACGTCGGCGGCGCTTCCCCACCACAACAAATCGCAATTCGCATGCAGGGCCGCGCTGACAAATTGCCAACGCGTTGCGCCCCACGGCCAGCGGCTGTGGAATTCGCTCAGTGCCACGCCCACGCGCAACTCGTCGGGTACGGGGGGAAGGTTGTCGCCCAAATCCCAGGCGTGCACCAGGCGCACCGTGCGCCCACGCACGGCTGCGGCATCAGGCGGGCTGTAACGCGTGTCTTCAGGGGCTGTCAACAAGGCGGGTTCTGCGCCCCGGCTGGCCCTGTAGGGCCCGCCCGCCACAGCGCGGTCGCTGCGCGCCAGGCGGTCCAGTGTTTCGTAATCGGTGTCGATGACCGTGCCCGGGCTGTGCCAAATGGGCGGCGCGTAACGCGCCACGTTTTCAGCATTGAAAAGGTAGGGCTTGTGGCTGCCGGTGCCGGCCACCCATTGCCAGCTGAGGTGGTTGCTGGCCAGGTCGCCGTCGAGCAAATGGCCGTAGAGCCAATCGGCGCCGGCTCGCCAATGCACCTTGCGCAGGTGCACCACATAGGACGCCAGCCACATGCGCGCGTGGTTGTGCAAGTAGCCCGTGGCGTAAAGCGTGCGCACCGCCTGGTCTATGGCCGGTACACCAGTTTGCCCGCAGCGGATATCGGCCGGCAAGTCGCGGCGGTAGTTACTGTCGGGCAACACGCCTTCGTGCAGTGACTCGAAGATACCGTCGCCCCGGTGCTGCCAGACGTGGTGAAAATACGCGCGCCAGCCGAATTCGTAGACCAGCTTGTGTTGTATCGGCAAGGGGCCGCGTTGCAAGACGCCGGCCAGCGCTTCAGGCAAGGTCAGGAAGCCGTGCGTCAGATAGGGCGACAGCCGGGACACGTCGCCGTCGATGTGGTTGCGGCTGCGGGCGTAGGCGGCGGGGCGTATGGCCGCAACCCGTGCGCGCGCGGCGGCCAGCGTGGGCTCGAATTCGGCTGTTTCGAACAGTCCGGCGGACAGGTCGTCGTTGATGCCGGGGTTCATGCCCTGATTCATGCTGCATCCCAATCGCCGCGCCGCACGGCTGCAGCGCGCGCAGCGATGGCTGCACGTTCAGCCGGTGCAATGCGTGCCAGGTTCTTCACTTGCAAGGCCATGCGCGGGTGGCTGGCAAAACGGGTTTCGTGGCGCATCAAGAAATCCCAATACAGCGCGGTGTACGGGCAGGCTTGCGGGCCGGTGCGCAGTGCAGGTTTGAAGCGGCAACTGCGGCAGTGGTCGCTCATGCGGTCTATGTATTTGCCGGTGGCCGCATACGGTTTGCTGGCCATCACGCCGCCGTCGGCATACTGGCTCATGCCCAGGGTGTTGGGCAATTCCACCCATTCCACCGCGTCCACGTAAACGCCCAGGTACCAGGCGTGGACTTGCTTCGGCTCCACCCCCAGCAGCAAGGCGTACAGGCCTGTGACCATCAATCGCTGGATGTGGTGGGCATAGCCGTGCTGCAGTGTTTGCGTGATGGCGTCTTGCAAGCAGTGCATCGGCACGTCGCCCGTCCAATACCAATCGGGCAGTGCTTCGTGCGCGACCAATTCGTTGCGTTCGGCGTAGTCGGGCATGCCGACGCGGTAGATGCAGCGCACGTATTCGCGCCAGCCCAGAATCTGCCGGATGAAACCTTCGGCGCCGGCCAGCGGCACACGGCCGGCGCGGTATTCGGCCTCGGCTGCGGCGATCACTTCACGTGGGTCCAGCAGTTTCAGGTTCAGCGCCACCGAGATGTGCGCGTGGTACAGCCAGGGCTCGCCGGCCCACATCGCGTCTTGCCACAGACCGAATTGCGGCAGGCGTTCACGGATGAAAACGTCCAGCACCTGCAAGGCTTGTTTCCGTGTCGCCGGCCAACCATAGCTCGCCAAGTCACCCGGGTGGTTGGCAAACTGCGTGTTGACCACATCGATGACGTCCTGCGTGATCGCGTCAGGCGCGAAGCGTGTCGGTCGCGGCACGAAACCCGGGCCCTTCGCGCCAAAGCCCGAGCGGTTCTCGGCGTCGTAATTCCACTCGCCGCCGGCGGGTTGTTCACCGTCCATCAACACGCGGTGGCGCTTGCGCATCTCGCGGTAGAAATATTCCATGCGCAATTGTTTGCGGCCGCGCGCGTGGGTTGCGAATTCGGCGTCGCTGCACAGAAAGTGGCGGTCTTCACGCACGTCCAGCGGCACACCGGCTGCTTCTGCGGCGGCGCGCAGTGCTTGCAGCACGCGCCATTCGCCCGGCTGCGTCAGCACGATGCGCTGAACGACGGTCGTGGCCAGTGTTTCGGCCAATGCGCCTGCCAAAGTCAAAGGCATCAAGGTCAAAGACGCCGAAGCGGCAACGCCCATTTCACGGTAATCCAGCGGCAGACCCTCATCGCGCAGCGCCTGCGCGAAATGGCGCATTGCCGCCAGGAAAACGGCGATGCGTTGTTTGGCCGAAACGACGTGGGTGGATTCGTCGCGCGCCTCGCACATCCAGACGCGGTCTTGCGTGGCGTCGAAGCCGTCCCAGGCGCTGGCATCGCGGTTGAGTTGGTCGCCCAGAACGACGACGAGGTGGCGGATATGGGGCATCAGGGGGTGGGTTTTGTGGGTGTCTTGTTTTTGCGGCAGGCGTCTGAGCAATACCGCACATCGGCCCAGTTCTTGGCCCAGGCTTTGCGCCAGGTCATGGGCCGGCCGCAGGCCACACAGGGCTTGCTGGGCAGCTGGCTTTTGTTGCCTTTGAAAGACGAGGGCATCAGAAGAGTTCGCCTTGCGGGTTGGGCTTGGCTGGTGGCGGCGCTGCCTTTTGTTTCGTGCGGCCCTGCGTGCCTGAGGGCGGCAGGCCGCTCTTGCGCGAGCCGTGCTGTTGCTGCACGGCGTCGGCCTCGGCGCGCGCCTGCGGCGTGGCGCGCAGGCCGTAGAGCTGGGTCTTGGCGTGGGCCAGTGCCGCCCGCTCGTCCACGATGGGCGCGGGGTAGGCGTCGCTGCCCGCTTCAGGCACCCAGCGGCGCAGGAATTCGCCTTGCGGGTCGTGGTCGCGCTGCTGTTTGGCCGGCGAGTAGATGCGCAGTGTGTTGATGCCGGTGGTGCCGCTTTGCATTTGCATCTGGCTCCAGTGGATGCCGGGTTCGAAGTCGAGAAACTGTCGCGCCAGATGCAGCCCCGGTTCGCGCCAATGCAGCCACAGGTGGTTGGCCGCGAAGCTGACCAGCATGGCGCGCATGCGGAAGTTCAGCCAGCCGGTGGCATTCAGGCTGCGCATGCAGGCGTCAACCATCGGGTAGCCGGTGTGGCCTGTGCACCAGGCGGCCAGTTTGGCGTGGTCGTCGTCGTTGAATGCGCGGGTGTCACCGGGCCGCAGGCCGTCGTAGACGCGGGCGAAGTTGTGCTGCTCGATGGCCGGCTCGTCCTCCAGCTTCTGCATGAAATGGCAGTGCCAGCGCAGCCGGCCGGCGAAACCGCGCAGGGGATAGGCCAGGCTGCGGTCGGGCGTGGCGGCGATGGCTGTTTCGGTGGCCTGGTGCACGCTGCGCAGGCTGATGCTGCCGAAAGCCAGGTGGGCGCTGAGCCGGCTGCAGCCGGCCTCTGCTGTCAGCGGGCTGGACAGCGCCCGGCGGTAGTCGCGCCCGCGGCCGGCCAGGAAGCTGTGCAGCGTGTCCCAGGCCGCCGCTTCACCGGCCGGCAGCAGCGTTTGCGTGGGGGCGGCCACGCCCAGCGTGCGCAGCGTGGGCAGGTCGCCCGCATCGAGCGGCGCGCCGCGGAAGCCCACCGCCTCATCGGCCGGCTCTGCATTCATGCGCTGCGCCCAACGCCCGGCCCAACCTTGCCGCGTGCGCAGGCGGCGCACCACGCCGGTCTGCGCGTGCTCGTGCCAGGCCACGCCGTGTGCGCGGCACCAGTGGCCCACGGCGATGTCGCGCGCGTAAGTCCAGCCGCTGCCCGTCTCTTCGTGGCTGTGCAGTTCGGTGAAGTGGAAGTCGCGCCGCAAGGCTTCGAACACCGCCGTCACGCTGCCCACGCGCACCAGCAGTGGCAAGTCGCGCGCGGCCAGGTTGGCGCGCAATTCGGTCAGGCAGGCCAGCGTGTGCGCCAGGTGTTGGGGACTGAACTCGGGGCTTTTCAGCCAGTCGGGTTCGATGACGAACAGCCCTGCCGCCGCACCACCACCCGCCAGCGCAGACGCGGCGGCCAGCGGGGCGTGGTCGCGCACGCGCAGGTCGCGCTTGAACCAGACGAGGGATGCAGGCATCGCGCATTCTCGGCAGCCTGCTGCCGGCTTGCTCGCCTGGGGTTGTGTTCGCCGCGCGGCCCTTTGTTGGGGCCGGGTCAGGCGGTCACCAGCTCAACGGGTCGGTGCGGTAGCACTGCACCAGCTCGCCGTACAAAGCGGGGTGGGCCGCAGCCAGCAGCGTCGGTTGCTCGAAGAAGTGTTCGCTGACGACGGCGAAGAATTCGGCCGGGTCGGTGGCGGCGTAGGCGTCGATCACGCCCGGATTGCCATGCGCCAGCCGCTGCTGCAGCGCGCGGAATTCCGCACCCAGCACCGCCGCCCAACGTGCGTAGGCTTCGCGCCGGCCCAGCCACGGCGCCCCGTTGGCGCGGCCGCGTTCCTGGTCGAGCTGGTGGGCGAATTCGTGGATCACCACGTTGTGGCCGTCGCCCGGGTCGGCAGCACCGGCCAGCACGTCGTCCCAGCTCAGCAGCACCTGCCCTTGTTGCCACGATTCACCCGACAGCGCGCGCCGCGTCTCATGCGTCAAACCGCTGCCGTCAGCCGTGGGGCGGTCCACCACGAAGGCGCCGGGGTAGACCAGGATCTGCCGCAGGTTGGCAAAGTAATCGGCGCGGCGGTTCAGCAGCAGCAGCGCGGCTTGTGCGGCGATCAGCACGCGCATTTCGGTGGTGACGATCAGCCCAGCGCAGCCGATGAACGGCTTTTCGGCCAGCAGCACCTGCACGTGTTTTTTCAGCTGCAGTTGCAGGTCGGCCGGCAGGCGCGCAAAGGCCGGCATGCGGCGGCGCAGGACGTCGCGCCAGGTGGCTGGAAATGCTTGTCGGCGTACGCGTTCGCGGCGCAGCGTCAGCAGCAGCGGAGGCCCCACCAGCCAGGCCGCTGCCAGCAAGGCCAGCGCGACGAAGAAGAGCAGGGGGCTGAGCCAAGATGCGATCACCCCCAGGATCTGGGCGCGTCTGCGGCCGTTTCAACCCCCGAACCGCGGCTCGCAACGCACCTCGGTCAACACCGAGTTGGCGATGTAGCAGCGCTCGTGCGCGGCGTGGTGCAGGGCCTGGTGTTCGGCCTCGGTGGGCCGCTTTTCGCCGCTGAAAGTGACGCGTGGCCGCAGCGTCACCACCGTCATGGCGACGCGGCCGCGTGTGTCTTTCGCCAACGTGCCGGTGGCCGCGTCTTCGTAGCGGTCGACCACGCAGCCGACCTGCGCAGCCAACGCCAGAAACCACAGCAAATGGCAACTGGACAGCGACGCGATGAACATCTCTTCAGGGTCCACGGCCGTCGGGTCCGAATGCGGCAGCGGCACCGAACTGACCGCTGACGAGCCCGCCACTTGCGCGCCGCCGTCAAAGCGCAGCAGGTGCTTGCGGCTGTAGCGGTTGTCGGTGAAAGCTTCTTGGGGCTGGCGTTGCCACGCCAATTCGGCGCTGTATTCGGACATGCGTGCTCCTTCGGTTTGATCTGAAATTTGACCGGAGATACAACGAGAATTGCGATGCTGCCACGGCCCCAACATCCCGCCATGAACACCCTGCATTACTACACCGGCAACGCCAGCTTCGCGCCCCACGTGGTGCTGGAAGAAATCGGCGCGCCGTATGTGCTGGAACGGGTGGACCGCACGGTCAACGCGCACAAATCAGCGGAATATCTGAAGCTCAACCCCAACGGCAGCATCCCGGTGCTGGTGGATGGCGATCTGGTGCTCTATGAAACAGCCGCGATATGCCTGCACCTGGCCGACACCCACCCCGCTGCGCAACTGGCGCCGCCACTGGGCACGGCCGAACGCGCGCACTTCTACAAGTGGCTGATGTGGCTGACCAACACCGTACAGGCCACGCTGATCCACTACTTCTACCCCGACCGTATGGTCAATGCCGGCGATGCGGCAGCGGCCGAACAGGTGAAGGCTGCCTCACGCGCCAAGGTGTGGGACCAGTTGCAGCAGATCGACGAGCAACTGGCGCGCAGCGGCGGCCCGTGGTTTCTGGGCGCGGCCTATTCGGTGCTGGACCCCTATGTCTGGATGGTCTGCCGCTGGACGCGTGGCTTCAGCAGCCGCCCGGCGCGCAGCTACCCGCACATCGGGCCCTACCTGGCCCGCATGGCCGAACGTCCGGCGATGCAGCGCGCCATCGCGCAAGAGCAGCTCAGCCAGCCGCTGGTCTGATCAAGCCCGCGCTGCGCCTTCGGGCTTCAGCTTGTCCAGCCAGTGCCGCGTCAGCGGCGTCAGCGGCTTGGCCATGCAGCGTTCATTGAGCAGCGCACGGCCCACGGCGCGGTGGCTGCCTGGCGCGGCTTGTGCAGCGGCGGCCAGCAGGGTCTGGTCAATGAGGTCGCGCTGGGCGTGGCTGCCGCCGAAGTGCTGGGCCACGCGGCGCACAGGGTAGATCAGGTCCACCGCGCCGTTGGCGTCGCCGCGCGCCAGTGCCAGCAGGCCGCGCATCAGCGGCAGGCCCACTTCGCGGGCCATCAAGTGGTTGGCGCGGCGCGCATCTTCGGCGTTCAGCGCGCGTTCAGCGCAGCGCGCCAGCCTGGCTTCGGCGCCGTGCAGGTCGCCCGCGCCCAGCAGTGCCAGCACGGCGTGCACGTCGTTGAAGGCGCAGTGACCGGCGTGCGCGGGGTTCAAGTCCCAGCCGGCCAGCAAGGCCTGGCACTGGGCGCTCATGTCCTGGCCCAGCAGGTGCAGACGCCACAGCATCGCGGCGGCGTCCACGCGCTGCAGTGTCATTTGCAGCGTCGGGCCGCTGAGGTGGGCGTCGACCAGCCGCAGCACACCAGCCACGTCCAGCGCTTCCAGGCGGAACAGGCTTTTGTGCCACCACAAATGCGTGCTGAAACCATTCCCCTCGGCCCAGTCCGCCTGGTGCAGGCGCAGCCAGGCCGAGCCCTCTTCAAAGCGGCCCTGCATCTCCATCACATGGGCCACGGCATGCACGGCCCACGGCGCGCGCGGGTCCAGCGCCAGCGCGCGGCGGCCGGCTTCTTCAGCTTGCGGGTAGAGGTTGTTTTCTTCCAGACCGAAGGCGTACAGCGCCAGCACGTGGGGGTAGAGCGGGTCGGCCTCGTCCCACTCGGGCAGGGCGCGCGCGGGGCGCTGGCGCAGGCCGGCAGCGTCGCCTCGGTAGAAGTCCCAGAGTTGCGCCCACTGCAAGGCCAGTGCGTCTCGCGGATGCTCGATGAGCAGTTCGTCCCAAATCCGGCAGGCCTGGTGCCAGCGGCCTTCCAGCAGTTGCTGCACGGCTTCCAGGTGGGCCCGTTCGCGCGGTGCCGCGTCGGCGGCCCGCGTGCGCGCCTGGTCCAAATGGACGCTGGCTTCGGCCAGCAGCGAAGGCTCGGTCAGGCTCAGCAGGAAGCCGGCCTTCATCACGTGCGGCAGGGCCCAGCCGGGGGCCTCGGCGATGGCGGTGTCCAGGTCGGCCAGCGGCGGGTCGTAGAAAGTCATCATCCGCCACAGCGCCTGCTCGGCCGCAGCGTGCGCGGCCCGCGAACGGCAAGCGCTGGGGTTGCCACGAACGTCGGTGTTCGACATGGGGCGGAATGTAGCGCGCTGTCGTGACAGGCCGCCGGCGCGCCGTTCAGGTCGACGCGGGCCTGCTGCCCGTCGACATCAGTGGCGCCGCAAGCCCAGCCACATCACGGTCGCCACCACCAACAAGCCACCCGCCACTTGCATGGGCGCGATGGTCTGCCCGAGCAGCGCCCAAGCCAGCACCAGCGCGAAGATGGGTTCGACGTTCATGATCGCCGAATTGCCCACCACGCCCAGCTTGGGCAGCACCGTGAACATGATGGTGAAACCGGTGCCGTAGAGCAGCGTCAGCCCCGCCAGGCCCCACCAGCCCGGCGTGGCTTGCGGCCAGTGCATACCGCCTTGCGTGGCCACGCCGATGAGCGCCATCACGGCCACCAGGCCCATCGTGCTGACGGTGCGCACGCGGCCGTCCAGGTCACCGGCCTCGTGCTGGGTCAACACCAGTGCCAGGCCGAAGGTGGCGGCGGCCGCCAGTGCAAAAGCCACGCCCACGCCGATGCGCCCCCATTGACCGGCCGCGCCCAGGCCGGACGCCGCGCCGAAAACATCCAGCGCCAAGGCCAGGCCCAGCAGCATCACCGGCATGGCCCGCAGCACGCGCGCCTCGGGCCTGTGACCGTAGACCACGCGGGCCCACAGCGCCGTCCACAGCGGGTAGGTGTTGAAGGCCAGCAGCGCCAGCGCCACCGGCAGCCGCGCCACGGCGGAATACAAGCACAGGCTCTGCACACCGATCAACAAACCGATGGCCGGCAGCGCCTTGCGATGGCGCGCGGTGATGCGCAGCGGCACGCGCTGCGTCCAGACGATCAGGCCCACGACCAGCGCCGTCACCGCGCTGCGGAAGGTGACGGCCGTGGCCACATCGACGCCGTTGTTGAAGGCCAGCCGCGCCGCCACGTGGTTGGCGCCCATCAGCAGCGCGATCAGCAGCAGCGTGGCGAAAGCGGTGGCTGTGAGGCCCTTTCCGGGTGTGGCGGTGGTGCTCAAGAAAACGTCTCGGGCCAGGGTCGGGCCCAGCTTGCCGGCCGCAGCCCTTCCCAGGCCTTGGCCAGGCGCAGCACGCCCAGGTCGTCGTGGCGGCGGCCGCTGATTTGAAGGCCGATGGGCAGGCCCGCCGCGTCGTGGCCGCAAGGCACGCTGATCGCCGGTTGGCCGCTCATGTTGAAAGGCAGCGTGTAGGCGATGTGCTCCATCGCGCGCAGCGGGTCGCCCGTCGGGCTGGGTGCTTCGGCGGCGCCGGCCACGTCGGGGGCGACGGGCGAGATCACGAAATCGAAAGGCGCACAAGCCACAACCGCCGCGTCGCGCAGGGCCGCGAACTGGCTGTGGTGGTGGAAGAGTTGCGTGGCGCTGTAGCCGCTGGCAGCGGCCACCCAGTCTCGGATGTAGGGCAGCACACGCGCACGGCGCTCGTCCGGCAGCGCCGAGATGTCCAGCCACGAACGCATGCGCCAGAAGCCGTTGATGCCGTCGGCCATCTCGCGGGTGGTGAAGCCGGTCAAGGGTGTGACGATGGCGCCTGCATCGGCCAGCAGCTGCGCCGCGCCTTGCACTGCAGCCGCCACGTCGGGGTGCAGCGGCAGGCCCCAGCCGGCGTCCAGCAGCAGGCCGATCCGCAGGCCGCGCACGGTGTGCTGCGGGTCTTCAGGAAATGCTGTCCACGCGATGTCTTGTGGCGGCAGGCTGGTCGCGTCGCGCGTGTCGGGCCGGCTCAGCACGGCCATCGCGATGGCGGCGTCTTCCACCGTGCGTGTCAGCGGCCCGGCGGCGCGGCCGGTGTAGGGCGGGAAGATCGGCACGCGGCCGTCGCTGGGTTTGAAGCCGACCACGCCGCACCAGGTGGCGGGCAGGCGGATGGAGCCGCCGATGTCGGTGCCCAGATGGATGGGGCCGTAGCCGGCAGCCGCCGCCGCGCCCGCACCGGCGCTGCTGCCGCCGGGCGTCTTGCGCAGGTCCCAGGGGTTGCGGGCCAGCGCGTGGAAGCTGCTGAGGCCCGATGACAACATGCCGTAGTCGGGCATGGTGGTGCGGGCGATGAACACCGCGCCCGCTTCACGCAGCCGCGCGGCGGGCGGGGCGTCTGCGGCTGACGGCACCAGCAGCGACGCCGCGCTGCCCAGCGGCATGACCACGCCTTGCGTCGCGATATTTTCCTTGATGGTCACCGGCACCCCGTCCAGCGGCCCCAACGCGCGGCTCTGCTGCCAGCGCGCTTCGGACGCACGCGCCATGGCCAGCGCTTCGGTCGGGTCGAAAGCCCAGGTGGCGTGCAGTTGTGCATCACAACGCTGGACGTGGGCGACGACGGCCTGTGCCACCTCCACCGGCGACAGTTCGCCCGCTGCGTAAGCCTGCGCCAGTTGCGCGGCGCCCCACGTGTGCAGCGCCGACATGGTCAGCGGCTGGCCAGAAAGCGCTGCAGGTTGGTGGCCGCCGTCGCCCGCACCTTGTTGCGCAGGAAGGGCGTCCAACCCAGCAGCCAGCCAGGTGCGCCCAGCGCCTGGCGCGACCACGACCAGAAGTCGAAACGGTCGCGGTGCTGAACGATCAAACCCTGCGCGTTGAACGCGAAGGCGGCATCGATGCGGTTCAACACCAGCCGGCCGGTGGCCGAGAAACGGTAGTTGGCGTCCCAGTGCGCACTGCGTTCGGTGACCTGGCTGTATGCCAGCTTCCAGTCCGCCGGGGCCTTGGTTTTGGTGGTCTCGCACAACATGCGCCACATGCCACCCACTTCGCGCGCGCCGTTCAGCGTGAAGACCTCGTCTTCGAAGTGCGCGTCGGGGGCGTAACAGGCCGCCATGGTCTCGGCGTCCAGCTTCGCGAAGGCGCTGTAAAAACGCTCGATGGTGGCTTTGCTCATGCGGACCCTTCGGGTTGTGGAGGACACGATAGCCGATGGACTGGGGTATCACGGCGCCGCTGCTAGACTCAATTTTTCACCGATACGGTGTCCGATTCCGTGCCCGATGGGGTGCGAAAAACCGGGCGCTTCACACAGGGAGATACACATGTCCAAGCTACACCTGACGGCCTTGACCGTTGGCGCTTTTCTGGCGCTGGCCGGCTGCGCCGCCACCGAAAGTTCACGCAGCCTGCCGGTTGAAAAGGTGCAGGCCGCTGCCGTGCCTTACGCCGGCGTCAAAGTGCCGATGTCGGTGGGCAAATTCGACAACCGTTCCAGCTTCATGCGCGGCGTGTTTTCCGACGGCGTGGACCGCCTGGGCAGCCAGGCCAAGACCACGCTGATTTCGCACCTGCAGCAGTCGCAGCGCTTCGCCGTGCTGGACCGCGACAACATGGCCGAAGCCTCACAGGAAGCCAAGCTGG
>JBBQAI010000113.1:0-14800 GCA_038316205.1 Burkholderiales bacterium | reverse complement strand
GCGATGCCCAGCATGCGGTCGGTCTTCTGGTGGTTGCGCATGCCTTGCGTGCCGGCCAGCACGGTGGCGTCATAAGCCAGCACGGCGGCGCTGCTGCGCTCGGGCCCGAAAAGCGCGCCGTTGATGCGGCCGGTGCCGGTGACCATGCCGTCGGCCGGCGTGTTCCGCACCAGATCGTCCAGCGTGCGGCGTCGCGTCTGCGCGGCCACGGCCAGGGCGCCGAATTCATTGAAGCTGTGGGCGTCGCACAGCTCGGCGATGTTCTCGCGCGCCGTGCGCCCGCCGCGTGCGTGGCGGGCGGCGATGGCATCGGGCCGCGCGGCGTCCAGCGTGTGCGCGTGGCGGTCGCGCACGCGCTGCAGGTCGGGGCGGATGGCCTGCGGGTCGGCGGCAGTGGCCGTATCTGGGACCACGGCGCCAGCTTCGACTTCGGCCAGCGGTGCGATCCAAAGCACCGTCTGCCCCTCACCCAGCACATCACCCGGTTCGGCCTGCCAAGCGTGCACGCGGCCGGCGGTCGGGGCCAGCATCAGGTGTTCCATCTTCATCGCCTCGATGACGGCCAGCGTCGCGCCAGCAGGCACCACATCACCGGGCGCCACAGCCTGTTGCACCAGGCGGCCGGCCAAGGGCGACAGCACGGCGGCTGTGCCTTCGGGTGCATCGGCAGCGGTGGGCGCCGATACCGGGACATTGCCGCCCGCCGCTGCAATGAGGTCCGCCAGATGCGCTTCAACAAAGACCGTGCTGAGCGCCTGGCTGGCCATCTCGGGCCGCGCCGCCAGCGCGCGCAGCAGCGGCAGGTTGGTGGCCAGACCTTCAATGCTGCATTCGGCCAGCGCGCGCTGTGAACGCCGCAGCGCGTCTTCGAAACGCGCGCCCTGCACCACCAGCTTGGCCAACAAGCTGTCGTAGTCAGCGCCTTGATCCAGGCCGGTTTGCGCGTGCGTGTCGATGCGCAGTCCCGGCCCGGCGGGCCACAGCAATTGCGTGACGGTGCCGACCGACGGCCGCGCGTTCCCCTCGGCGTCCAGCGTTTCGGCGTTGATGCGCCACTGAATCGCAAAGCCGCGCGGCGCAGGTGGCGCCCTGGGGTCGAGCCCAAGTTGCAGCAACGTGCGACCGGCCGCGACCTGGATCTGCAGGGCCACCAGGTCCAGTCCCGTCACCTGTTCGGTGACGGTGTGTTCGACCTGCAAGCGCGGGTTGGCTTCGATGAAGACGAAAGGCAGTTCCTTCGCATCGGCATCCACCAGGAACTCGAAGGTACCCAGGCTGCGGTAGCCGGTCGCGCTGGCCATCGCCAACGCAGCCTCGAACAACTGCGCGCGCAGCGCATCGGTCAACGTCGGGCTGGGTGCGATCTCGACCAGCTTCTGAAAGCGCCGCTGCAGCGTGCATTCGCGCTCGCCCAGCACCATCACCTGCGCGCCGTCGCCCAACACTTGCACCTCGACGTGTCGGGCGTTCGCCATCAGGCGTTCGGCATAAACGCCAGCGACACCGAAAGCCGCTTGTGCCTCGGCCGTGCAAGCCACAAAGGCCGCTGGCAGGTCGGCCGCGTGGCGCACCGCGCGCATGCCACGCCCGCCGCCACCGGCAACGGCTTTCAACATCACGCCGGCGGCGCTGTGCTGCGCGAAGAAGACAGTGGCTTGGGCCAGCGTCACCGCTGCGGTGCTGCCCGGCAGCACCGGCACTGCGCATTCGCGCGCCAAAGCCAATGCGGCGGCCTTGTCGCCCAGGCATTGCAATTGCGCCACCGTCGGGCCGATGAAAACCAGCCCAGCGTCCCCGCAAGCTTGCGCGAAATCGGCACGTTCGCTGAGGAAACCGTAGCCGGGGTGGACAGCATCGCAGCCCTGATCACGGGCCTGCTGCAACACGGTGGCGATGTCCAGAAAGTGGGCCGGCTTGCTGGCCTCAAAGGCCACGCTGCCGACACCCAGATCGGCCGCCGCCCGTGCAATGCGCAACGCGATCTCGCCGCGGTTGGCGATCAGGATCTTGCGCAGCATCACGGCGCGCTCAGTGCGCCTGTTCCCAATTCGGGCCCACACCCACTTCAGCCAGCAGCGGCACTTTCAATGCGGCCACCCCGGCCATCAAGCGCGGCACCGCTTCCCGGGCCCAAGCCAGCTCGGCATCCGGCACTTCCAGCACCAGTTCGTCGTGCACCTGCATGATGATCCGCGTGCTGCGCTGTTCGCGGTCCAACGCCTCTTGCACGGCGATCATCGCCAGCTTGATCAGGTCGGCCGCCGTGCCCTGCATGGGCGCATTGATGGCCTGTCGCTCGGCGCCCGATTTGCGCGGGCCGTTGCCGCCCAGGATTTCCGGCAGGTAGACACGGCGGCCGAACAGCGTTTCGACATAGCCGCGCTCGGCGGCGCCCTTCTTGGTCTCGTCCATATAGCGCTTCACGCCGGCGAAGCGCATGAAGTACTTGTCGATGTAGTCCTTGGCCGCCTTTTGCTCGATGCCCAGATTGCTGGCCAGGCCATATGCACCCATGCCGTAAATCAGGCCGAAGTTGATGACCTTGGCGTAGCGCCGCTGCTCGCTGCTGACATCAGGAACGGCCACACCGAAGACCTCGGAAGCGGTCGCCTTGTGCACATCGATACCGTCGGCAAACGCCCGCAGCAAGGCCGGGTCTTCGCTGATGTGGGCCATGATGCGCAGCTCGATCTGCGAGTAGTCGGCGCTCATCAAGGCATGGCCCGGCGGCGCGATGAAGGCCTCGCGCACGCGGCGGCCTTCTGCGGTGCGTATGGGAATGTTTTGCAGGTTGGGGTCGTTGCTGGACAGCCGACCCGTCACGGCCACCGCCTGCGCGTAATTGGTGTGCACGCGGCCGGTGTTCGCATTCACCATCAGCGGCAGCTTGTCGGTGTAGGTGCCCTTCAACTTCGACAGGCTGCGGTGTTCCAGGATGCGCGCCGGCAGCGGGTAATCGACGGCCAGTTCGGCCAGCACTTCTTCGTCGGTGGACGGCGCGCCGGTGGTCGTGCGCTTCTTCACCGGCAGGCCCAACTTGGTGAACAAGATCTCGCCGATCTGCTTGGGGCTGCCCATGTTGAAAGGCTGTTCGGCGATGGTGTAGGCCTCTTGTTCCAGCGCCAGCATGCGTTCGGCCAGTTGATGGCTTTGCTTGGCCAGCACGGCGCTGTCGATCAACACACCGTTGCGTTCGATGCGTTGCAGCACGATGCTGGTGGGCATTTCGATGTGCTCGTAGACGAAGCGCAAACCCCGCGTGCTTGCGGGATTGGCATCGCCTTCGGCCTGCACCTCAGGCCACAGCTTGTCGTGCACGTCCAGCGTCATTTCGCTGTCTTCGCCGGAATAGGTGGTGGCGCGTTCCACGTCCACCTGCGCAAATGAAATCTGGTTCACGCCCTTGCCGCACAGATCTTCGTAACTCAGGCCTTTGCGGCCCAAATGGCGTTCGGCCAGGCTTTCCAGGCTGTGCGATTTGTGGGCTTCCAAGACATAACTTTCCAGCATCGTGTCGTGGCGGTAGCCCTGCACTTTGATACCGACGTTTTCCAGCACATGCAGGTCGTACTTGATGTTCTGCCCGACCTTGGCGCGGCTGGCGTCTTCCAGCCAGGGGCGCAGCCGGGCCAGCACATCGGCCATCGGCAATTGGTCGGGCGCGTCGGCATAGCTGTGGGCCAGCGGGATGTAGGCGGCGCGGCCGGCCTCCACCGCGAAGCTGATGCCGACGATGCGCGCATTCATTGCATCCAGGCTGTCGGTCTCGGTGTCCAACGCTACCAGTTCGGCCGCCTGGATGACGCCCAGCCAGTGGTCGAAGCGGTCCCAGTTGACGATGCTTTCGTAGTCGCGCGCCAGTTCGCGCGCCGGCCCAGCCGCCACGGGTGGCACGGTCTCGCCGGCCGCGATGGCGTTGTTCTCCAGTTCCTTGCGCCAGCTCTTGAAACCGTAGCGGCCGTAGAAGTCGAGCAGGCCCGCACGATCGACCTCGCGCAGGGCCAAGGCGTCCAGCGCGGGCCATCCGGCGATGTGGTCTTTGAGTTCGCAGTCGGTGACCACGGTGATCAGCTTGCGGCCCATCGGCAGCCAATCAAGCGCCTTGCGCAGGTTCTCGCCGGCAGCGCCCTTGATGCCGTCGGCCGCCGCCACCACGCCGTCCAGAGAACCGTGTTCGGCGATCCACTTGACCGCCGTTTTGGGGCCGACTTTGTCGACACCCGGCACGTTGTCCACCACGTCACCGATCAGCGTCAGGTAATCGATGATGCGGTCCGGCGGCACGCCGAACTTGGCCTGCACGCCAGCCACATCCAGCAGTTCGGGCGGCTTGGTCATGGTATTGATCAGCGTCACGGCCGGCGTGACCAGTTGCGCCAGATCCTTGTCGCCGGTGCTGATGAGCACCTGGTGGCCGCTGGCTGCGGCGATACGGGCCAGCGTACCGATGGCGTCGTCGGCCTCGATGCCAGGCACTTCCAGCACCGGCCAGCCCAGCAGTTTCACCACCTCGTGGATGGGTTCGATTTGCTGGCGCAGCGCGTCGGGCATGGGCGCGCGCTGGGCCTTGTAGTCGGCGTACCAGGCGTCGCGGAAGGTGGGGCCTTTGGCGTCGAACACGCAGACCGCGTGTTCTGACGGATAGCGGTCGCGCAGCCAGCGCATCATGGCCACCATGCCGTGCACCGCACCAGTGGGCAAGCCCTCGGCCGAGCGCAGGTCGGGCATGGCGTGGAAGGCGCGGTAGAGGTAGCTGGAACCGTCCACCAGCAGCATGCGCTGGGGCAGGCTGGCGGGGCTGTCTGGGCTGTCTGGGCTGCTGGATGCGTTCATGGCTTCATTGTGGCGCGGCCGCTTGGGGCCATCCGCTGGCCCATCCGCCGGCCCAGTCCGGCTGCGTAGAATCCCGGGTATGCACACCCTCTTCCGCTGCGCCCTGGCCCAGGCCCTGCTGGCTGCCCTTGCAGCCAGCGCCGCAACGGCACCGATGCTGCCACCGCCCGCCATCCCTGCCACGGCCACGCCGGCTGCAGCGGCTGCATCCATTGCCACCCAAGGTGCCATCGACAAGCGCGTCATCGAAGATGGCAAGGTGCGCATCGAGGAAGTCCGCGTGCGCGGCCAGACGCAGAGCGTCACGGTGACCAGCAAGTTGCCGGGCGTGAAGGCCTATGAGGTCATTCAGGCGCCGCTGGGCAAAGACCCGTCGCAGGACAAGGGTGCCGCTGGCAAGCGCACCTGGTCGCTGTTCGACTTCTAGGCGCGAGAACCCGCCACCCCATGGCTGTCTACACGCAGGTCGGCTTCGACGAGGCCGACGCGCTTTGCAAGCGCCTGGGCCTGGGCGCACTGACGGAACTGACCGGCATCCGTTCGGGCATCGAGAACACCAACTACTACGCCACTAGCGTGCGCGGGCAGTGGGTGTTGACGCTGTTCGAGCGCCTGACCCACGACCAGCTGCCCTACTACCTGCAACTGATGCAGCACCTGGCCGCCCATGGCATCCCGGTGCCCGCGCCGCAAGCCGACAGCACCGGGCACCTGGTGCACACGGTGGCCGGCAAGCCCGCCTCGGTGGTGACGCGACTGCCCGGCAGCCACCGCAACGCGCCCGACGCACCGCACGCCGCACAGGTGGGCGAAATGCTGGCCCGCATGCACGTGGCCGGCGCCAGCTTCGCGCTGCAGCAGCCGCACCTGCGTGGCCTGGCCTGGTGGACCGAAACCGTGCCCGTGGTGCTGCCGTTGCTGGGCACCGAACGGGCCGAACTGCTGCGGGATGAACTGGCGTTCCAGCAGCAACTGGCGGCCTCGCCAGCAGGCCAGGTGTTGCCACGCGGGCCCATCCACGCCGACCTGTTTCGCGACAACGTGATGTTCGACGACACCGCCGGGCCCGACACCCTGTGCGGCTTCTTCGATTTCTATTTCGCCGGCACCGACGCCCTGCTCTTCGACGTGGCGGTGTGCCTGAATGACTGGTGCATTGCGCAAGACAGCGGCGCACTGGACGAGGCCCGCGCAGCGGCTTTCGTGAGTGCCTACGAAGGCGTGCGGCCATTCACCGGCGGCGAACGCCGACTGCTGCCAGCGATGCTGCGCGCGGCCGCGCTGCGCTTCTGGATTTCACGCCTGTGGGACAGCCACTTGCCGCGCGACGCCGCGCTGCTGCTGCCCAAGGACCCGACCCACTTCGAGCGCGTGCTGCGCGGCTGCATCGCGCGGCCCTGGCATCCCGCGCACTGAACGCAACCGCTTTCCCCGACCGTGACCCTGACCCTGAAGCGCACATGGCCCTGATCCTCAAGTCCGTCGACGCCGCGCGCGGACCGCGCTGGATAGGCGACGCCTTCCGCCTGTTCGCCAAGCGGCCTTTCGCTTTCACCGCGCTGTTTGCGATCTACCTCTTCGCGGCCATGCTGATCGCGCAGGTGCCCATCCTCGGCGGCATCGCGCAGATGGTGTCGCTGCCGCTGCTGTCACTGGGCTTCATGGTGGCCGGGCAGTCGGCGTTGCTGGACGGGCCGGTGCACCCGCGCCACTTCATCGAAGCGCTTCGCGGCGATCCGGTTCGCCGCCGCGCGCTGCTGACCTTGTGCCTGCTCTACGGTGTGTTGGCGATCGGCATCTTGTTGATTGCCGACAGCGTGTCCGGCCACGCCTGGGACCGCCTTCAGACCTTGCGCGTGAAGGGCGGCGACGGCGTGCAGGCCGAGGTCGATGCGCTGCTCTCGGAGCCCGGCGTGGCCGCTGGCGCGCTGCTGGCGGTGGGCCTGGGCACGCTGCTGTCGCTGCCCTTCTGGCACGCGCCGGCGCTGGTGCACTGGGGTGGCCAGGGCGTGCGCCAGGCGCTGTTTTCCAGCACCGTGGCGCTGTGGCGCAGCAAGGGTGCTTTCTTCGCCTACATGATGGCCTGGGTGGGCGTGCTGCTGCTCTTCGGCCTGGTCTCGGCCATCGTCTTCGGCCTGATCGGCGCGCCGCAACTCACCGGCCTGATCGGCATCCCCGCCGGTCTGGTCTTCTCGACGGTGTTCTACCTGTCGGTGCTGTTCACCTTCACCGACAGCTTCGGCGGTGCGCCGACCGTGGCCTCACCCAGCGTGCTCACCGGGCCCACCGCACCCGATTGAACCGGCACCAGCCGGTTCAGCCCGCCCCAATCATTCCGGTTCGATCTTCGCGTCCTTCACCACCTTGCCCCAGCGCGGCGCCTCGCTCTTGATCAGCGCGGCGAACTGCTCGTGTGTGCCACCGCCGATCTCATTGCCCTGGCCCAGCATCTTGGAGCGCACTTCGGGGTCTTGCAGGGCTTTGTTGCCAGCGGCGTTCAAGATCTTCACGATCTCGGGCGGCAGGCCCTTGGGGCCGACGATGCCCTGCCAGTTCAGCACTTCCACCGCCGGGAAGCCGGCCTCGCCCATGGTCGGGATGTCCGGCGCCAGCGGGCTGCGCGCTTTGCTGGTGATGGCCAGCGCACGCAAGCGGCCGCCCTTGATCGACGGCATGGCGGCGTACATCTGCTCGAACATCATGTCCACCTGTCCGCCCATCAGGTCTTGAGCGCCGGCCGAACCGCTCTTGTACGGGGCGTGAATCATGTCGATGCCCGCCGTGTGCTCCAGCAGCGCACCGCTGAGGTGGTGGGTGCCGCCGATGCCGCCCGAGGCATAACTGAGCTTGCCCGGTTTGGCCTTGGCTGCGGCCACCACGTCCTTCACGGTCTTGTACGGCGAGTCGGACTTGACCATCAGGATCAGCGGCCCGCGCTCGATGAGCATGATGGGCACGAGGTCGGTGAAGGGGTCAAAACTCAGCTTCTTGAACAAAGCGTGGTTCACGGCCAGCGGCGCGAAGTTGCCCATGCCGATGGTGTAGCCATCGGGTTTGGCCCGGGCAATGAAGTCGGTGCCGATGTTGCCGCCGCCGCCGGCCTTGTTGTCGACGATGACGGTCTGACCCAGGACCTGCTGCATCACGCGCGCGATCTCGCGGCTGCGGCTGTCGGCGTTGCCACCAGCGGCATAGGGGCAGATCCAGGTGATCAGCTTACTGGGGTATTTGTCCTGGGCGTGGACCCAGGGTGAGAACACGGCGCCGCCTGCCGATACGGCGGACGCGGCGGTGGCAGTGAGCAGGGAACGGCGCTTCATGGGCAGACTTTCGGCAACAAGGAATGGCAAGCAGGATATAGGCGCGGCGGGCACCTGCCCGCTAGGGGCAACGCGCAGTCGGCATCCTCAATCCACCGGCGTCAGCTTGGCGATGGCCAGCGCCAGCCACTTGCTGCCGTGGCGGCCGAAGCTGACCTGGGCGCGCGCGTCGGCGCCGCGGCCTTCCAGCGTGGCCACCACGCCTTCACCGAACTTGGTGTGGAAAACGGTCTGGCCGACGCGCAGGCCCTGCTGCCCGGGCGTGTTGACCGGCACGTACGGCACAGGCGGCACAGGCGGCACCGGCGGCTCAACCCGGCCGGCGCCAACGATGCCACTCAGGCCGCTGCCGCGCTGCCAGGCCTGCTGGTATTCACGCGCATAGCCCGAGCCAAAGGCCTGCTGCTTGGGCGTGATCCACTTCAGCGTGTCTTCGGGGATCTCGTCGAAGAAACGGCTCTTCACGTTGTAGCGCGTCTGCCCGTGCAGCATGCGGGTCTGGCTGAAGCTCAGGTAGAGGCGCTTGCGGGCCCGCGTGATGGCCACGTACATCAGACGGCGTTCTTCTTCCACGCCGTCGGCATCGCTCAGACTTTGCTCGTGCGGGAACAGGCCTTCTTCGATGCCGGTGATGAACACCGCGTCGAATTCCAGGCCCTTGGCCGAATGCACCGTCATCAGCTGGATGGCATCCTGCCCGGTCTTGGCCTGGTTGTCGCCGGCTTCGAGCGAGGCATGCGTCAGGAAGGCGGCCAGCGGCGACATGATTTCGCCGGTTTCGGCGTCGGGCGTGACGGGCAGCGCGACGGCGCTGCCAGCCCCCGCAGCCGTGGCCTGGCTGCCCGGTCCGTGTTCGTCCACTGGCAGCCCCACCGCGTCTTTGCCGAAACCTTCCTGGGTGACGAAACTCTCGGCTGCGTTGACCAGTTCTTCCAGGTTCTCGATGCGGTCCAGGCCTTCCTTGTCGGTCTTGTAGAACTCAACCAGACCGGTCTGCGCCAGCATGTGTTCGATGATCAGTCGCAGCGTCAAACCCTGCGTGGCCCCGCGCATGCCGTCCACCAACGCGACAAAGGCCTGCAGGTTGCCGCCGGCCTTGCCGGGCACCGCGCCGACGCTCTGTGCCAGGCTGCGGCCGCTGCTGCGGGCGGCGTCTTGCAACAGCTCGACGCTGCGCGCGCCGATGCCGCGCGCCGGGAAGTTGACGACGCGCAGAAAGCTGGTGTCGTCGTTGGGGTTCTCCAGCAAACGCAGATAGGCCAGTGCGTGCTTGACTTCGGCGCGCTCGAAGAAACGCAAACCGCCATAGACACGGTACGGCACACCCGCGTTGAACAGCGCACTTTCCAGCACCCGGCTCTGCGCGTTGCTGCGGTAGAGCAGCGCGATCTCGCTGCGCGGCGTGCCGGCGCGGTGCAGGGCTTGCGCCTCTTCCAGCAGCCACTGCGCTTCGGCGTAGTCGCTGGTGGACTCGAACACCCGCACCGGTTCGCCGGCCCCGGCATCGGTGCGCAGCACCTTGCCCAGGCGGTGGGTGTTGCGGCTGATCAGGCCGTTGGCAGCGTCCAGGATGTGGCCGTAGCTGCGGTAGTTCTGTTCCAGCTTGATCACCGCCGGCACGCGGTATTCGCGTTCGAAGTCGGCCATGTTGCCGACCCGCGCGCCCCGAAAAGCGTAGATGCTCTGGTCGTCGTCGCCCACCGCGATCACGCTCTGGCCGACCTGGCCGGGCGGCGCAAACATCTTCAGCCACGCGTACTGCAGCTTGTTGGTGTCCTGGAACTCATCGACCAGCACGTGGCTGAAGCGGCGGCGGTAGTGCTCGCGCAGCGGGTCGTTGTCGCGCAGCAGTTCGTAGGTGCGCAGCATCAGCTCGCCGAAATCGACCACGCCTTCACGTTCGCACTGGTCTTGGTAGGTCTGGTAGACCTCGACCAGCTTGCGCGTCTGGTCGTCGCGCACGTCTACGTCGCGCGGGCGTTCGCCCTCTTCCTTGCGCCCGGCGATGAACCAGGTCACCTGCTTGGGCACGAAGCGTTCTTCATCCAGGTTCATGGCCTTGATGACACGCTTGACGGCGCTGAGCTGGTCGCTGCTGTCCAGGATCTGGAAGCCCTGGCTCAGGCCGGCCAGCTTCCAGTGGGCGCGCAAGAAGCGGTTGCACAGGCCGTGGAAAGTGCCGATCCACATGCCGCGCACGGCCACTGGCAGCATGCTGCCGAGACGGGTCAGCATCTCCTTGGCGGCCTTGTTCGTGAAGGTGACGGCCAACACGCCGCCGGGGCCGACCTGGCCGGTCTGCATCAGCCAGGCGATGCGCGTGGTCAGCACCCGAGTCTTGCCCGAACCGGCGCCGGCCAGGATCAGCGCCGGCACCGCCGGCAGCGTGACCGCTGCCAGTTGTTCGGGGTTGAGGTTGCGCAGCAGCGGCGAGGTGCTGCCGGCGGGGTGGTGCGCCGCTTCGGTGGCGGTTTCGGTGGAGTTTCCAGGCATGCCAGCATTGTCAGGCAAGGCCTGTGTCCTGCGAGGCCGGCAGCACGTCAGCCTGGGTCTCGTCCTGGGTCTCCGACAGCAGCTGGCGCACCAGCCCGCTCAGCTCTTCCAGCGTGCGTTCCTTCTTCAACATGGCGCGCACGCCGACGGCTTGCGCATGGGCCCGCAATTCGTCGGTGACGTAGCCCGACGTGATGATCACCGGCAGCCCGGGCCGCAGCGCCGTCAGCTGACGCGCCAGCTCGATGCCCGACAACTCGGGCATGTTGTAGTCGCTGATCACGATGTCGCAATCCAGGCTGCCGTCGAGCATGCCGGCCAGCGCATCGGCGGCCACGCTGCACACCGCGACCCGGTAGCCGTCGCGCTCCAGCAGACGCTGAACCATCAGCAGCATCACCTCGTCGTCGTCCACGTAAAGCACACGGCGGACGGTCGACACCCCGTCCGCGATCTCGACCTCAGGTTCAGCCGACGCTGGCGCCGCGGCCGCGCTACCGGCCAGGACGGGCGCATCCGGCCCCGCTGCGGATTCAGCTGCAGGTGCCAGCGGCAGCAGCAGATGAAAGGTGCTGCCGCCCTTGGGCGAGCTGTCCACCACCACCGCGCCGCGGTGGCCGCGCACGATGCCGTGCACCACCGACAAACCCAGGCCCGTGCCCTGCCCCACGGGCTTGGTGGTGAAGAAGGGGTCGAAGATGCGGTCCAGCGTGCCCGCGTCCATGCCCGCGCCATCGTCGCGCACCCACAGGTGGGCGCAAGGGCCGGGCGGCAAATCGGCCGCGCGCAGGCGCAGCGGCGAGTCGGCCGGCAGCACGCTGCAACCCACCTCGATGCGGCCCCGCCCGTCAGGGAGTGCGTGCCAGGCGTTGGTGCACAAGTTCATCAGCACCTGCTGCAACTGGGTGCCGTCGGCGTCCACCCACAAAGGTGCCTCGGCCAAAGCCGTGTCCAGGCGCACCGAAGCCGGCAAGGTGGCCCGCATCAGCGCCAGCGTCTCGTCGATGACCGGGCGCAATGCCTGCACCACCAGCGGGTTCAACTGGCGCCGGCTGAAGGTCAGGATCTGTTGCACCAGGCTGCGTGCGCGCAGGCTGGACTTCTGAATCTGCTCCAGGCTGACGTGGGCGTGGCTGCGGGACGGCAGATCGCCCCGGGCCAGCGCCACATTGCCCAGAATGGCCGCCAGGATGTTGTTGAAGTCGTGTGCGATGCCGCCGGCCAAGGTGCCGATGGACTCCATCTTCTGCGCCTCACGCAATTGCCGCTCCAGCGTGCGCCGGTCGGCCTCGGCCTGGCGGCGCTCGGTGATGTCGCGGTGCACCGACACCACGTGCGTGGGCCGGCCGGCCGCGTCCAGCAAGGGCGCCAGCGCGATGTCCACCCAGTAGGACTGGCCCTGCCGCGTGTAGTTCACCATCTCGGCGCGAACCGGCTCGCCACGCGCCAGACTGGCCTCGACCCGCGCCGTCACCACCGGGTCGGTGAGCGGGCCGTGCAGCAGGCGCGGCGAGCGGCCCAGCACCTCGTCACGCTGCCAACCCGTCAGCCGCTCGAAGGCGTCGTTGACGAAGACGATGGGCGGCCCGGGCTCGTCTGGCGGTTGCGCGGCGGTGATCACCACCATGTCTTCAAGGCCCGCCACGGCAGCTTCCAGCAGACGCAGTTGCTCCTGTGCCTGGCGCGCCTCGGTCACGTCCTGCAAGGCGCCTTGCAAGGCCACGATCGCACCGCTGTTGTCGCGCACCGCCTCGCCCAGCACCTGCAGATGTCGGGTGCGACCGCTGAGCGTCAGCATGTCGAATTCATCGCCGAACGGTTGGCCATCTTGCAACGCCTGGATCAAGCGCTTGCGCCACTGGCGCCGGTGCTCGGGGGCCAGCAAGTCGAAGGCGGCATCACCCGAGATCGGCTCGGTGCCGGCCATTTCCAGCATCGCGCAAACATCGGCCGACAGGCTGAGCTGCTGCGTCGGCACGTCGTAGCGCCAATCGCCCAGCCGGGCCAGCCGGCTGGCCATGCGCAGCCGCGCTTCGGTGCCGCGCAGCGCCTCTTCAACGGCCACCCGCGCCGTGATGTCCATGTGCGTGCCCACCATGCGCAAAGCCACGCCGTGGCTGTCGCGCTCAACCACGAGGCCACGGTCCAACACCCACACCCAGTGACCTGCACGGTGGCGCAAGCGGTACTGCGCTTCGTAGCTAGGGCTCAGGCCCGCCACGTGGCCGCTTTGCAGGCCGAGCACCCGAGGCAGATCGTCCGGATGCACCAGGGCTTCCCAGCCGGCCTGATCGGTGGGCAAATCACCAGGTCGGTAGCCCACCATCTCGTACCAGCGCGCGTTCACCGTGCCCTCGCCGCTGGGCAGGTGGGCGTCCCACAAGGCCAGATCGCCACCGCGCAAGGCCAGAGCCAGGCGCTCGGCCTCGGCCAACGCGTTCGACTGCCGCTCGGTGGCCATCCGCGCCAGCGAGCCGCGCTGGCGCTGCCAGACCAACATGGCCACGCTGGCGGCCAGCGCAAAGGCCGCAAACAGAGCCGCGACCAATTGGGTCTGGCGCAGCCAGTCGGCATAGACCGCCTCGAGGTTGCGGCTGACCGACACCACCAGGGCTTCATCCATCGGCAAGGCGGCCGGCCGGAGCGTGCGCTGCGCAACCATGCGGGCATCGCCAGTGGTCAACGAACGGCCGACCAGCACGCTGGCCGGCTGCCCGCTGGCCAGATGCTGGCTGAACAGCGCGCCCGGCTGCGCCACGTTCAGCCCCGCCCCTTTCGACGCAGCCGGGTTCAGCACCAACACCGTGCCACGGCCGTGGATCACGGACGCGCGCATGTCGCCGGCATAGACCACCGAGCTCAGCAGGGTGTCGAAGTAGTCGGGGTCCAGCGTCACCGAGAGCGCGCCCTCGAAACGGCCCTGCGCGTCGGCCACCACCAGCGACAGGTTCAGCGCGTAAACGCCCGAAGGCAATCGGTAGGGCACAGAGACAAACAGCACGCCGGGGTCGGGCCTGGAACACAGCGTGGCGAAATAGGGCTGCGCCGCGTCGTCGCGGCCGACGCTGTCGTTGCGATTGCTGGCCCGGACGCGGCCGTCGGCACCCAACCACTGCATCGAATACAGACCCGGCATGGCCGCAAACAAGGCTTCCAGACGAGAGTGCATTCGGCCCGCGCGATCGGATTCGGGCCAGGTCATCAGGTCGGTGCGGGCATCTTTCAAAGCCGCATAGACACCCGTGAGCTGGCGCGCCAGGTTCTGATCGATAGCATGCACCTGCACCGCCAGGCGCGCGCGCTCTGAGCCATCGATGGCGTTCCGGCTTTCGAGGCGGCCCCATGCCAGTGCGGCAGCCAGCAGCAACAAGCCCAACATCAATCCGCGCCTCTCCGCAGCCGCGCGGCGCGCAGGCGGGGCTGGCTGGGCTTGCTTGTCGTTCAGAGGCAGGACTTTCATTTCCACTGGCACCAGCCTATCACCGCGCTGCGGGCGCGGCGGCACAGCGCCAGCCCTGCACGGCGGGTCCTAGAATTGAGGCGAGGTAAACCATGGAAATATTCGACTACGACAATATCTTGCTGCTGCCCCGCATGTGCCGTGTGGACAGCCGCAGCGCCTGCGACACCAGCGTGGCATTTGGCGGCCGCCGCTTCGCTCTGCCGGTGGTGCCGGCCAACATGAAGACAGTGATCGACGAACCGATCAGCGCCATGCTGGCGGCCAGCGGCCACTTCTACGTGATGCACCGCTTCGACCTCGACGCCGTGGCCTACGCCCGGCGCATGCGCGCGCAGGGTTTGTTCGTCAGCCTCAGTTCGGGTGTCAAGCCGCATGATTTTGATGTCATCGACCAACTGGCGGCCGAAGGCGTGGGTGCCGACTACATCACCATCGACATCGCCCACGGCCACGCCGAGAGCGTGCGCAAGACCATCGCGCACATCAAGCAGAAGCTGCCTGACACCTTCGTCATTGCCGGCAATGTGGCCACGCCCGAAGCCGTCATCGACCTGGAGAACTGGGGGGCCGACGCGACCAAGGTGGGGGTCGGTCCTGGCAAGGTCTGCATCACCAAATTGAAGACCGGTTTCGGCACCGGCGGCTGGCAACTCAGCGCCTTGAAGTGGTGTGCCCGGGTGGCCACCAAACC
>JBBQAI010000166.1:0-7231 GCA_038316205.1 Burkholderiales bacterium | reverse complement strand
GCAATCTGGCGCGGCTTGGCTATGCTGGCCGGCCGCTTCTTGGTGTACATGTCGGCGATCTTGATCTTTTAGAAGTCGGCCACCGTCTTCTTGATGTTCTCGACGCCGATCTGCCGGTTCTGGATCGACAGCAGATCTTTCAGCGCCTCGCGTGCCAGACCGATGTTGATGTCCTTGTGGCTGAAGCGGCTGTAGGCCAGCACCTTGCGCAGCGCGCCCTCGAGCTCACGCACGTTGGCGCGCACGTTCTTGGCCACGAAGAAGGCCACGTCCTCGGGCATCTCGGTGCCCTCGGCCAGCGCCTTGCGGATCAGGATGGCCACCCGCATTTCCAGCTCGGGCGGCTCGATCGCCACCGTCAGGCCGGCGTCAAAGCGGCTGGTCAGGCGTTCATCGATATCGACCAGGCCCTTGGGATAGGTGTCACTGGTCATGATGATGTGGGCGCGCTTGGCCAGCAGCGCTTCGAAGGCGTTGAAGAACTCTTCCTGCGTGCGGTCCTTGCCGGCAAAAAACTGCACGTCATCGATCAGCAACAAATCCAGGCTGTGGTACTTCGCCTTGAGCTCGTCGAAAGTCTTGCGCTGGTAGTTCTTCACCACGTCGCTGATGAACTGTTCGGCATGCAGGTACAGCACCCGCGCGCCAGGTTTGTCCTTCAGCAGCGCGTTTCCCACGGCGTGCACCAGATGGGTTTTGCCCAGGCCGACCCCGCCGTAGATGAACAGTGGGTTGTAAGTGATGCCCGGCGCGCCCGCCACGTGCAGGGCGGCCGTACGCGCCATCTGGTTGGCGCGTCCCGCCACCAGGGTGTCGAAAGTCAGCGCGGTGTTCAGCCGGTGCGGCGTGCTGGCAGGCACCGGCGCGGTATGGGCGTTGCTGCGTGGCGGGCTAAGCCCGCTGAAACCCCCATTTAAACCAGCCGCGGCTCGTTCCAAGGCCTGCGCCGCGAAGGTGGCCGCATTGGCCGGCCCGTTGCTGCCCGGGTGGCGCGACGGAGTCGGGCCATCATTGCGCGGTGCCAGGGACAGTTCGAGCCGTACCGGTTTCCCGGCGATGCTGCTCAAGGCGGCTTCAATGCGGACGGCGTACTGCGAGCGTATCCAGTCCAGTTTGAAGCGGTTGGGCACCTGCACGGCCACGACATCGTTGTCGCTGCCTTCAACGGTCGCCAAGGGCCGTATCCAGGTGTTGAATTGTTGTTCGGGCAGTTCGGCGGCCAGTCTTTCGCAACCGCGCCGCCACAGATCGAGGCTCATTGTGGACATGTTCTTTCTGGAGCCGCCGATTCTGGGTCCCCTGACGACCGGCGGAACAAGGTTATCCACAACTTCGGCGCAGCCGTCAAGCCCCACGCAGTGGCACGGCTTGTGGTGCAAGTGATTGACCGGATTGGCGTTTTTTGCTGTAATCGTGGGTTTCCCGAATTTATTTGTCTGAGAGCCTGTCATGAAGCGCACCTACCAACCCTCCAAGATCCGCCGTGCCCGCACCCACGGTTTTCTGGTCCGCATGAAGACCCGCGGCGGCCGCGCCGTCATCAATGCCCGCCGCGCCAAGGGCCGCAAGCGTCTGGCGGTCTGAGTTCGCGTTCAGCACCTGCCCACCCGCACCGCGCGCTCGCCGCACCCGAAGACCGCCCCCGGGCTGCCCTGCCAGCCTGCACCATGGACGGTCCTTTCGCCACCGACACGAAACGCCTGATGGACCGCATCGTCCACAAGGCCGATTTCGAGCGCGTGCTCGCCACGCGGTCGCGTTCGCGCAGCGTGCACTTCGCATTGCACCACTTGGTCGGCGTACCGGAAGCCCGTATCTGGCAGCCCAAAGCAGCCATTGATACACAGTTATCCACAAGCCCTGCACCGACCTGTCCCCAGTCTGTGGATGACTTGCCGGCAAACAGCGAAAACGGGCTGTGGCTCGGTTGTGTGGTGCCCAAGCGGCACGCTCGCCGGGCCGTCACCCGTACCTTGCTGAAACGACAGGTGCGCAGCGCTTTCCAGCAGCTCGGTCCGAGCTTGCCGGCGGGGTTGTGGCTGGTGCGTCTGCGTGCGCCTTTTTCGAAGCAAGACTTCATTTCGGCTCGTTCGACGTTGCTGGCAACGGCAGCCCGCATGGAACTGGAAGCCCTGCTCGCCCGTGTTGTGGCCTGATTCGATGGCCATTACCGCTTTCCTACAGTGGCCCCGGCAAGCGCTGGTCGGGCTGGTGCATGGCTACCGCCTGATGCTTAAGCCCTGGGTTGGTAACGTTTGCCGCTTCGAGCCCAGTTGCTCGGCCTATGCTCTTCAATCCCTTGAAAAACACGGGGCCGCGCGCGGCAGCGTGCTCAGCGTTGCGCGCATCCTGCGCTGCCACCCAGGCTGCACCGGGGGCCACGACCCCGTGCCTGACGCTTTCCGATTTCCTGGCTCCGGCCTGTTCACGCGGCTGCTGCCAGCCGGCCGCGGCCAGCCGCCTGCCCCGCCCCCTTCGATCCGAAAGAATCCATGACCGACATGCGCCGCACCATCTTGTGGGTTGTTTTCCTGATGTCGCTGGTTCTGCTGTGGGACGCCTGGGGCAAACACACTGGCCAGCCTTCGCTGTTCGGCAGCCTGCTGCGGCCGCCTGCCAGCGCGGCCAAGCCCGCGCCATCGGCGGCCACAGCTTCGGCATCGGCAGTGGGCGTGCCCTCGGCCATCGCGGTGCCGTCGGCAAGCGGTGCCGTGGCAGCGGCTCCCGCCTTGCCAACAACGCGTGCGGCCGTGCCGACGGGTGAACAGGTCACGCTGACCACCGATGTTGTCAAGGCCACCTTCGACAGCCAGGGCGGCACGCTGGTGCGCCTGGAGCTCTTGGCCTACGAAGACGACGCGGCGGCCTCCCGCCACGTTGTGCTGTTCGACCAGAGCGCGAGCCGCTTGTATGTGGCGCAGACCGGCTTGATCACGACCCAGGCTGGCGTGGCCCTGCCCAACCACCTGACGTTGATGACGGTGTCGCCGGGCGAGCGTACCTTGGACGCTGGCGCGCAGGAACTGACGCTGAAGTTCGAATCGCCGGCCGTCGACGAGCACAAGCTGATCAAGACTTACACCCTGAAGCGCGGCGAATACACCATTGCCGTGCGCCACGAGTTCGTCAACCAGGGCACGATGCCGCTGGCCCCGCAGCTCTACCTGCAGCTGGCACGAGACGGCAACATCGACGGCGGCGCGCCCAGCATGCTGTCCCCGGCCTCCACATTCACCGGCCCGGCGATGTACAGCGAGGCCAGCAAATACAAGAAGATCGAATTCAAGGACATCGCCAAGGGTGGTGGTGACCACGACAAGAGCAGCGACAGCGGCTGGATCGCGATGGTCCAGCACTACTTCGCGTCGGCTTGGCTGGTTCCTGCTGCTGGCCCGCGCGAGTTCCGCACGGCCAAGGTGGGTGACAACGAATACACCATCGCGATGGTGCTGCCGCTGGGCGAGGTGGCGCCGGGCGCCACCAAGACCCTGGACGCCACGCTGTTCGCCGGTCCGCAGGAAGAAACCAAGATCGCCGCACTGGCACCCGGCTTGCATCTGGTGAAGGACTACGGCTGGCTGCGGGTGCTGTCCGAGCCGCTGTTCTGGCTGCTCAACAAGCTGCACGGATTCATCGGCAACTGGGGCTGGGCCATCGTGGCACTAGTGGTACTGCTGAAGATCGCGTTCTACTGGCTGAACGCCAGCGCCTACAAGAGCATGGGCAAGATGAAGGCCGTGGCGCCCAAGGTCGCCGAGCTGAAGGAGCGCTACAAGGACAAGCCACAAGAAATGCAGGCGGCGATGATGAAGATCTACAAGGAGGAAAAGGTCAACCCGCTGGGCGGCTGCCTGCCCATCTTCGTGCAGATGCCTTTCTTTATCGCGCTGTACTGGGTGCTGCTGTCCAGCGTGGAAATGCGCAACGCGCCCTGGGTGGGCTGGATCACCGACCTGTCGGTCAAAGACCCCTGGTTCATCCTGCCGGTGCTGATGACGCTGTCCTCTCTGTTTCAGGTCTGGCTGAATCCTGCTCCGCCGGACCCTATTCAAGCCAAGATGATGTGGATCATGCCGCTGGCTTTTGGCGTGATGTTCTTCTTCTTCCCTGCCGGCCTGGTGCTGTACTGGTTGACGAACAACATTCTGTCCATCGCGCAGCAGTGGTTCATCAACAAGCAGTTGGGCGTGCTCGGCAAATAACGCACGCAAACCAACCGGGCTTCCCCTGCAAGGGGGTTGAGCTTGCCCCCGCTTGCGCCGAACATGGTGTTCATGCGGGTGACCCGGTTCCCACAGAACCGGCTCAGGAGTTCCAGCGAACGGTCTTTTGCAGTTGAATGACCGTTCGCGCTCCACCCGCGCCATCTTCGACGGCGCGCGCCAAAATTCATCGAACATGCGCGCAGCCACTTCCCAGCCCGGCGTTCTGCCGGGCAGCGACCCAAACTTCGGCGCTCTGTCGGGCCGCCACCAAGACCCCATCGTGGCCATTGCCACGGCACCCGGACGCGGCGCGGTGGGCATCGTGCGGGCATCGGGGCGTGATCTGTCGCCGCTGATCGCCGCCGTCTGCGGCCGGGCGCTGGCACCCCGGCAAGCCACGCTCCTGCCCTTTGCCGGCCGTGACGGCCTGATGCTGGACCGCGGCCTGGCCATCCACTTTCCCGCGCCGCACAGCTACACCGGCGAAGACGTGCTGGAACTGCAGGCCCACGGCGGACCGGTGTTGCTGCAACTGCTGTTGGCGCGCTGCCTGCAAGCCCAGCCTGGTCTGCGCTTGGCCGAACCCGGTGAATTTACCGAGCGGGCCTTCCTCAACGACAAGATCGACTTGGCTCAAGCCGAGGCCGTGGCCGACCTCATCGACGCCAGCACCGAGGCCGCCGCGCGTTCGGCAGCGCGTTCGCTAGCCGGGGATTTCTCGGCAGAAATCACCCGCCTCGGCGAGCGCATGGTGCAACTGCGCATGCTGGTCGAAGCCACGCTGGACTTTCCGGAAGAAGAAATCGACTTCCTCGAAAAAGCCGGCGCGCGGGGGCAGCTCGACGGCCTGCAGGCCAGCGTGGCCGAAGCCCTGGCCCGCGCGCGCCAGGGCGCCTTGTTGCGCGAGGGCATGCGCGTCGTCATCGCCGGCCAGCCCAATGTCGGCAAGAGTTCGCTGCTGAACGCGCTGGCCGGTGCCGAATTGGCCATCGTCACGCCGATCCCCGGCACCACGCGTGACCGTGTCGCCGAGACCATCCAGATCGAAGGCGTGCCGCTCCACATCGTTGACACGGCCGGCTTGCGCGAAGGCCTTGAGGTGGCCGACGAGGTCGAGCGCATCGGCATCGCGCGCAGTTGGGAAGCCATCGCGGGGGCCGACGCCGTGTTGTTTCTGCACGACCTGGGGCGGCTGGGCGATGCCGCTTACGACGCCGCCGATGCCGACATCGCCTCGCGCCTGCCGCCAGCTGCGGCGGTGCTGCAGGTCTACAACAAGGCCGACCTGCCGGGCACGCGCGCGCCTGTCGGTGGCGTCGTGCTGTCGGCCCGAAACGGCACCGGCCTGGATGCGCTGCGGCTGGCCTTGTTGAAGCAGGCCGGCTGGCAGGCCGCGCCCGAAGGCCTGTACACCGCGCGCGCGCGCCACGTGCAGGCCCTTCTGCGCGTGGCCGAACATTTGGCCGCTGCGCAGTGGCACGCGGCGGCGCGCGACACGGCGCTGGACCTGCTGGCCGAAGAACTGCGTCTGGCGCACGGGGCGCTGGGGGAAATCACTGGCGTATTCAGCACCGAGGACCTGCTGGGCACCATCTTCGCGGGCTTCTGCATCGGCAAGTGACAGTGAAGCGAAGCCTGTGCCGGCCCCGCCATGCGGTCATCCGCGCAGCAGTTTTTCCTCGGCCAGCGCCAGCGGTTCCGGCAGCCCGGACAGCACCAGCGTGTCGCCTGCCGCCAGCACGTGTTCGGGCAGCGGCTCGCCGACACCGCCGCTGCCGCGCCGCACGGAAACCACGCTGATGCCCACCGCATGGAACGCTTGGTCGGCCAGCGTTTCACCCAGGCAGTTCGCCGCCACCGGCAAGGTCACGCTCTTCAGGCGGGCTTGCGCCAGTTCGCCGACGCCGTCGTCGTCGGCGCCGTGGAAGTAGCCGCGCAGCAGGCTGTAGCGGGCGTCGCGCGCGTCGCGGGTGATGCGGATCACGCGCTTCATCGGCACGCCCACCAGCGCCAGCGCGTGACCGGCCAGCATCAGGCTGCCTTCGATGGCCTCGGGCACCACTTCGGTGGCGCCGGCCGCTTTCAGGCGGTCGATGTCGCTGTCGTCCACGGTGCGCACGATGACCGGCACGGTTGGCGCGTGGGCTTGCACCTGGGCCAGGATCTTCAGCGCTGACGGCGTGTCGTGGTAGCTGACGACCACCGCTGAAGCCCGCGCGAGGCCGGCGGCCATCAGGCTTTGCAAACGCGCGGCGTCGCCGAAAACGACGCTCTGGCCGGCGGCTGCGGCCTGGCGCACGCGGTCGGGGTCGAGGTCGAGCGCGATGTAGGGGATCTTCTCGGGCGACAGCAGGCGCGCCAGATTCTGCCCACTGCGGCCGTAGCCGCAAATGATCACGTGCCGTTCGGCGGCGATGGCGCGTTTGGCGATGGTGGTCAGCGCCACCGACTGCATCAACCAGTCGCTGGCGCTTAGGCGGTTGACGATGCGGTTGCTGTGCAGAATGACAAAAGGTGACGCCAGCATCGACAGCACCATGCTCGCCAGCACCGGGCTGACCCAGCTGGCGGCAACCAGGTTTTCTTGCGCGCCCAGCGTCAGCAGCACGAAGCCGAATTCGCCGGCCTGCGCCAGGTAGAGGCCGGTGCGCAAAGCCACGCCGGGTGTGGCGCCGAAGGCCTTGGCCAGCGCTGCCACCAGAGCGAATTTGGCCAGCACCGGCACACTGGTCATCATCAACACCAGCAACCACTGGTCGAGCACCGGGTGCCAGTCCAGTTTCATGCCGATGGTGATGAAGAACAGGCCCAGCAGCACGTCGTGAAAGGGCCGGATGTCGGTCTCGACCTGGTGCTTGTATTCGGTCTCGGCCACCAGCATGCCCGCGACGAACGCGCCCAAGGCCAGGCTCAGGCCGGCGTGTTCGGTCAGGTAGGCCAGGCCCAGCGTGACGAGCAGCAGATTGAGCATGAACAGCTCATCGCTCTTGCGCCGCGCCACCAGCGTCAGCCACCACCGCATCACC
>JBBQAI010000122.1:0-13730 GCA_038316205.1 Burkholderiales bacterium | reverse complement strand
CGCCCGCATCGAGTGGGCCCTTGGCGGTGTACATGGTCATGCCTCTATCGGAATGCAGAGCGAGAAATCGGGGCCGTGCCAGCGCGCTTGGCCAGTGCGTCGTGCACCAGCGCGTCAGGCACAGGCGGCGGCGCTTCGTCCAGCGCCAGTTGCGCGGCCAGCAGGCGGGTCAGGTCGGCGCTGGCTGGCGCGTCGGGCGCGCTCTCGGGGTCAATCTGCGCTGTACGGCGCAAGGCGGCACCCAGGAAGGTTTCCAGGCAACTGCCCAGGCTTTCGGCGATGCCGGCGGCACGCGGCGAAAGCTGCGCGGCGACCAGCAGCAAATCGAAGGTCATCAGGTCGCAGCGGCGGGCCAGCAGCTTGGCATTGGCATAGGCGTGCTTGATGCTTTCGGGGTGGTCGGCGCCCAGCAACAGCGGGCGCACGGCGCGGCCTTTCAGCAGGCGGGCCAGGTCGATGCCGTCGGCGTGCAGCAGCACGACGTCGGCCTGCGGCGCGGCGGCCTGCACGGCGTCGACGAAGGCGCCTGAAGAACCGCGTGTGTCTACAAAGTCCATCGGCAAGCCCCGGGCGGCCAGGTAAGACACACGCGGCGCCACGTTCAGCACGCAGGCCGACAAGTCCACGCTGGCCAGTTCGTGCGGCAGCGGCGAGGTGCTGGCAGCGTCCACCACCAGCACATGGCGGCCAAGTGCTGCCAGCAGCACGGCCAGGCGGTCCAGCACGCGGGCCCCGCTGGCGCCGTGCGGGTTGGCGGCCAGCGGCACCAGGCTGCGGCGGCGGCCGGCAAACAGCCGGCGCAAGCCGTCCGCCTGGTCGAGCGGTGCGCGTAGCGAAGACGGTGCGCGCGCGGCGCGGTTGTAGGTGACGGCCATCGTCGGGTCAGGCATGCAAAGCGGGTTGGGCGGCCACGGCCGGCGCCAGAGCAGCCATCGCTGGCAGGCCGGCAAAGATCAAATTCACATCGCGTTCGTCCAACTGCCAGGCGGCACCACCGCCGCCCTTCAGCGCGCGTTGCACCAGGGCCTGCGCCGATAGGCGGTGCCAGTCTTCCGGCACGCGCTGCCCGTTGGCCACAGCCAGCACTTTCAGCTTGTGGCGAATCATCGAATCGAGTGCCGGGCCCAGCTTAACGGCCTCGTCCAACTTGCTCAGCACCAGGCCTTCGCACTGCGCGGCGTTGTAGGCCGACAGCTGGTCTTCGATGGTCTCGCCCTGCGCGCTGGCGTTCACCACCAGCAGGCGTTTGATGGCGCTGTGCTGCAGCATGTCCAGCAGTTCGCGGGTGCGGCTGTCGCGCTGCGCCATGCCGGCGGTGTCGATCAACACCATGCGTTTGCCCGACAGCAGATCCAGCAGGTCTTCGAGAGAATCGCGGTCGTGCGCGGTGTGCACCGGCACGCCCAGGATGCGGCCGTAGGCGCGCAGTTGTTCGTGGGCGCCGACACGGTAGGCGTCCAGCGTGATCAGGCCCAGATGCGGCGCGCCGTGGCGGGTGGCGAATGCCGCCGCCAGCTTGGCGGTGCTGGTGGTCTTGCCGACGCCCGTGGCGCCGATCAGCGCGTGGATGCCGCCCTGGTCTTCCAGCGGTACGTCGTGTTCGCCGGTGGTGACGTTGCGTTCCAGCACACTGGCCGCCCAGGCGCTTTCGTCGACATCGGCCGGCAGGCTTTCGACCAGCTTGCGGATCAGCATCGGCGAGAAGCCGGCGTCCAGCAGGTTCTTGGCCAACTTGGCCTGACGCGGCTGACGCTGCAGCTTTTCCATGAAAGCCAGCGCCCCGAAGCGCTGCTCGATGAGGCCGCGCATCGAGCGCAGTTCCGTCATCACCTCGATCTGTTCACCACCGGCATTCGGCGGCGTGGGCACGGGGCCGGCGGGGACGGCCAGACGTGCCGCAGGCGCAGCAGCAGACAGGTTCGGCAACGTGACCTCGTCGCGCAGCACCGGCACCTCGCGGCGCGCGGCGATGCGGGCGCGGGCGGCTTCGATGGGGGCCACCTGCGGCGGCAGCCGCGCGGGCGGCTCGGGCACGGGTGGCGCCTCGGCGGCCATCTCGGCGCTGCGGCGTTTCAGCATGCGGTCACGCACGTAGTCCTGGAAAGACAGCGTGCTCATTTCCATTTGCGCCACGTCGGCTTCCACCGCCGGGTCCATGCGCGGTTCGGTGCGGTCGGCACGTTCGGCGCGTTCGGCAAGATCGCTCGCGTGGCCAGTCAGGCGGTCCAGCATGCTGGCCTTGGACGGCGCCACGCGTTCGCGCAGCGTCGGGGCACGGGGCGTGGGCAGCGGTTCGAAGTTGTGCTGCATGGGCGTTGGCATCGACGGCGAGCGCTTGGTGACCGACTCGGCTGCCTGGCCCATGCGCTCCAGTTGCTCGAAACTGTCTGAAGCCATCGCCAGAACCTCGACACCCTCTTCGCAAGGCTTGGTGGACATCACGATGGCGTCGTCGCCAAAGGCGGCCTTCACCATGGCCAGGGCCTCGCGCGACGTGCGGGCCGTAAAGCGCTTCAGGTTCATGCCGTGCCTCCGATGATCGAACCAATGCGGATCGAGTGGGTTTCAGGGATCTCGCTGTGGCTCAGCACTTTCATGCGGGGCGCGGCGCGTTTGAGCAAGCGCGCCATCGGGGCGCGTATCAGGTCGGGAACCAGCAGGCAGGCCGGGTGGCCCAGGTCTTCCTGCTTCTTGGCGGTTTCTGCGGCACTGCGGGTCAGCGTGTCGGCCACCGTGGGGTCCAGCGCCGCGCCGTGCGGCGAATTCAGCGCTTGCGTGACGAGACGTTCGAGTTCCGGGTCCAGCGCGATCACATCCAGCTCTTTCACCGGGCCGTAGATCTGCTGCACGATGGCCGGGGCCAGGTGCACGCGGATGCGGCGGGCCAGCTCGGCGGGGTCGGTGACGGTGCTGGCGTGCTCGGCCAGGCATTCGACGATGGAGCGCATGTCGCGGATGTGCACACCTTCTTCGAGGAGCAGTTGCAGCACGCGTTGCAGGGCAGCGATTCCGACCATCTTGGGCACGACATCCTCGATCAATTTGGGAGCCAGTTTTGTGACGTGGTCGACAAGCTGCTGGGTCTCGACCCGGCCCAACAAGCGTGCGGCATTCACCTGCATCAAGTGTGAAAGATGGGTGGCCACGACGGTCGCGCAATCAACAACCGTAAACCCGGCCATTTGGGCCATCTCGCGAAAGCGTTCTTCGATCCACACCGCCGGCAAGCCGAAGGCCGGGTCGTTGGTTTTGATGCCCGGCAGTTGCTGCTGGGTTTGCAAGGACACGCCGCCCGGGTTGATGGCCAGGAACTGGCCGGGGTTGGCCTCGCCCTCGCCCACCACCGCGCCGCGCAGCATCACGCGGTAGGCACCGGGTTTCAGTTCGACCAGGTTGTCGCGGATGTGCACCGGCGGGGGCAGGAAACCGACGTCCTGGGCAAACTTCTTGCGCACGCCCTTGATGCGCGACAGCAGGTCGCCGCCGGCCACCGTGCGCGACTTGTCCACGAGGGCGATCAGCCGATACCCGACCTCCAGGCCCAGCGTGTCCACCGGCGTCAGATCGTCCCAGCTGGCCTCGGCGTTGGCGGCCTGCACGTCGCTGGCCACGGTGCGCTCGGGCGCGTTGGCAGCGGCCTTGCGCTTGCGCATCAGCTGCCAGGCCAGCGCGCCCAGGCCGCCTGCCACCAGCAGGAAAACCAGGTGCGGCATGCCCGGCACCAGGCCCAGCATGGCCACCACACCGGCCGCCACACCCAGGGCCTGCGGCGAGTCGAACACCTGCCCGCGGATCTGCGTGCCGATGTCTTGTTCCTTGCCCACGCGCGACACCACCATCGCGCTGGCCACGCTGATCAGCAGCGCCGGTATCTGCGCCACCAGCGCGTCGCCGACGGCCAGCGTCACGTAGCTGGCAGCGGCCTCGCCGGCGCCCATGTCGTGCATCGCCATGCCGATGACGAAGCCACCGACCACGGTGATGAACAGGATCAACAAACCGGCCATCGCGTCGCCGCGCACGAACTTGCTGGCGCCGTCCATCGAGCCGAAGAAGTCGGCTTCTTCGGCCACTTCCAGGCGGCGCTGGCGGGCCTGTTTTTCGTCGATCAAGCCGGCGTTCAGATCGGCGTCGATGGCCATCTGCTTGCCGGGCATAGCATCCAACGCGAAACGCGCGCCGACCTCGGCTATCCGTTCAGCGCCCTTCGTGACCACGACGAAATTGATGACCACGATGATCGCGAAGACGATCAGGCCGACGGCGAAATTGCCGCCGATCAGGAAGTGCCCGAAGGCCTCGATGACCTGCCCCGCCGCGCCTGGGCCGGTGTGGCCCTGAACCAGCACCACGCGGGTTGAAGCCACGTTCAGGCTCAGCCGCAGCAGCGTGGTCACCAGCAGCACCGTGGGCAGGGCCGCGAAGTCCAGCGGCTTGACCATCTGCGCGCTGACCATCATCACCGTCAGCGCCAAGGCGATGTTGAAGGTGAACAGCAAGTCGAGCACGAAGCCGGGCAGCGGCAGCACCATCATCGCCAGCATCATCACCACGAAGGCCGGCAGCACCAGCGCCTTCAGGGCACCTGATTGCGGACCGAACCAGGCGTTCAGCCGGGCAACGATCGGGTTCATGCGTCAGCCCCGGTAACGGTACCCGCCGGCGGCGCGTCGGCACCCGGCTTGGCCTTGTTGTTTGGGTCCAGGTCGGCCGGCACTTCGGGCAACGGCGCGGCTTCCTTCATCGCGCGGCCGGTGGCCATCGCGTCGCGCAGTTGGTAGACCCAGGCCAGCACCTGGGCCACGGCGCCAAACAGGCGGGCCGGGATCTCTTGATCGACCTCGGCGTGGGCGTAGAGCGCACGGGCCAGTGCGGGGGCTTGCAGCACCGGCACCTTGTTCTCGCGGGCGATGTCGCGGATCTTCATCGCCATCAGGTCGGCACCCTTGGCCACCACCTTGGGTGCGGCCATCTTGCCGTCTTCGTATTTCAACGCCACGGCGTAGTGGGTGGGGTTCATGACCACCAAGTCCGCCATCGGTACCTGGGCCATCATGCGTTTGTTGGCCATCTCGCGCATGCGCCGGCGCATGTGGCCCTTCATCTCGGCATTGCCTTCCTGCTGCTTGAATTCCTGCTTCATTTCTTCGACGCTCATGCGCAGGCGGCGCATCAGCAATTCACGCTGCAGCGGCACGTCCACCAGCGCAAAAGCGGCCAGCACGCCGCACAACAGCAGCAGGCCGTCTTGCAGCAGCGAACCCCCGGCGGCCAGCGCCGCCGGCAGCGGCATGGCCAGCATCTCGGCATGGCGGTTCCAGCGCAGCGCCAGGTAAGCGGTGCCGACGCCGCCCAGCGTGACGGCCAGCAGGCAGGCCTTCAGCGTGGTGGTCAGTTGCTGCCCCGAGAACACACGGCCCAGCCCGCTCAGCGGGTTGAGCTTGGTCAGGTCGGGCATCAGCGGCTTCAGGGTGAAGTTCCAGCCGCCCGACAGCAGGCCCGAGGCCACGGCCACCACCACCATCGTGGCGAACAGCGGTGCCAGCACCGCGAACATCTGCAGCGACAGCGCCAGTAGGCGTTCCAGCATGGCCTCGGGGTGGCTGATCTGCGCCGCATCGAAGCGCAGGCTGGTGGCCAGCAGGCGGGTCATCCAGTCGGACAACTCGGGCGCCAGTGCCAGCAACAAGGCCACGCCGCCGGTGACGGCCGTGAAGTGGCCCAGGTCGCGCGACCGCGCCACCTGCCCGTCGGCACGGGCCTTCTCAATCTTGCGGTGTGACGCAGGTAACTTGCGGTCTTGGGCGCTGTCTGCCATTCAAGGGCGATGCAAAAAGGCTCCCAAATGGAGCCTTTGCATGGTGCCGCGCAGTGCGCAGCGCTTGAGCCGGATAAGCGGGCGAAAGCCCGCCGTGCTCTGCCCGTCTAGAAGCCCAGACTGGCCAGCAGGTCGTCCACTTCGCCCTGGTTGGCGACCACATCGGTGCGGCCTTCGGGGTTGACCACGGGGCCCGCCAGCACACTGAGGTCGACCTTCTCGCGGTGTTCGGCGGGCATCACCGACACCAGCAGCTTGACCAGGCTGTCTTCCAGATCGTTGGCCAGGGTCACCACCTTGGCCACGACCTGTCCGGTCAGGTCGTGGAAGTCCTGCGCCAGCATGATGTCGGTCAGGTGGGCGTCGATGAGCGCGCTGCGCTGCTCGACGTCTTGCACGAAGTTCATCACCGCGCCGGACGCCACAGCTTTCACCGGGTCGGCGACGATGGCCGCTGCGATGTTGCGCGTGGCCTCCATGATGGCGGTGTGGTCGGCCTTGGCCGCGTCCACCGAATTCAGCACCTTGTCGGCTGCAGCCGCCGTCTTGGTGGCGATGTAGGTCAGGCGGCTGCGTGCGTCAGGCAGGCCTTCGGCAGCGGTCTGCAGCTTGGGCATGACGCCCAGTTGTTGCATGGTGTCGTGCAGCAGGCGGGTGATCGACCCGAGCTGCTGAAACACCTCAGGCGAAACCGCCAGCGTCTCGGCCGGTTTGAAGGACGCGATGTCTTCCATCTTCATGTTCTGAACTCCCGGTGGCGCTGATGAGTTAGGCGGTGGCCGAGAGTTTTTGCATGATCTTCATCAGCTTGTCTTCCAGCGTGGCCTTGGTGAAAGGCTTCACGATGTAGCCCGCTGCACCGCTCTGCGCGGCCAGCACGATGTCTTCCTTGCGCGCCTCGGCAGTCACCATCAGCACCGGCAGGTGCTTCAGCGTGTCGTCGGCCTTCACGGCCTTGAGCAAGTCGAAACCGTTCATATTGGGCATGTTGATGTCCGACACCACGAAGTCGTAGCGCTGGTTCTTCAGCATCTGCAAGGCGACGGTGCCGTCTTCGGCTTCATCGGCGTTGTTGCAACCCATCTCCTTGAGCAGGCCACGCACGATGCGGCGCATGGTGGAGAAGTCATCGACGATGAGGAACTTCATCTCGGCAGGGGTAGTCATGGCGGCGGACCTCTGAAACGTTGGGCTAGCAAACTTATCGACGGCCGACGGCCGGACTTGAGCGCGATGACGGCTCGGCCGGCGATGCATTCGGTGACGGCATCGGCAGGCCAGGCCGGCCGGGCATGGATGGGGATGACGGGGATGACGGCGCGTCAGGGTCGGGCTCGCTATCGGGTGCGGTGCGGAACAGGCGGTCTTCGGCCGCGCGGGTCATCACGACGATGCTGATGCGCCGGTTGGCTGGCGCTGCCGGGTCTTTGCGGTCGAAGGGGTTGCTGGATGCCAGGCCCTGCACCCGCAACACGTGGTCTTCCTGCAAGCCGCCGGACAGCAGTTCGCGGCGTGACGCGTTGGCGCGGTCGGAACTGAGTTCCCAGTTGCTGTAACCGCGTTCGGTGCTGCCGGCATTTGAAGCAAACGGCAAGGCATCGGTGTGGCCTTCCAGCGTCAGCCGGTTGGGCACCTCGGCCAGCACGCTGCCCACGGTGCGCAAGAGCTCGCGCATGCCGGGCTGCACGGCGGGGCTGCCGCTGGCAAACATCGGCCGACCTTCGGTGTCGACGATCTGGATGCGCAGGCCGTCGGGCGTCATTTCCAGCAGGATCTGTGAGCCCAGGGCCTTGAGCTTCTCGTTCCCGGCAATCTTCTCTTCGACCTTTTTCTTCAGGTCTTCCAGGCGTGCCACTTCAGCGCGCGCCTGTTCGCTTTTTAGCTGTCGCAGGTTGATGGTGGACTTGGCCGCCTGCACGTCGCCGCGCTTGACCTGGCCGGTACTCCGACTGAGGTCTTCGCCGCCACCCTTGACGACGCTGGCCGAATCGCCCGAGCCCGAGCCGCCATTCAACAGCGCCAGCTTCAAGGGCGACTGGAAATAGTCGGCGATGCCTTTCTTGTCGCCCTCGGTGGTACTGCCCAGCAGCCACATCAACAGGAAGAAAGCCATCATGGCCGTCACGAAGTCGGCGTAGGCAATCTTCCAGGCGCCACCGTGAACGGCGTGTCCGCCCTTCTTGATGCGCTTGATGATGATGGGTTGAAGCTTCTTCGCATCACCGGCCATGGCGTGCTCCCATCACTTCTTCTTCACGTGCGATTCAAGCTCGCCGAAGGTGGGGCGGTCACCGGAATACAGCACCTTGCGACCGAACTCGATGGCCACCTGAGGCGCGTAGCCCTGCATCGAGGCCAGCAGCGTGGTCTTGATGCACTGAAGCTCTTTCCCTGCATCCTCGACCTTCTGCTCCAGCAATCCGCCCAGTGGTTCAGCAAACGCATACGCCAGCAAGATGCCCAGGAAGGTACCGACCAGGGCCGAGCCGATCATGCCGCCCAGCACCGCCGGCGGCTGGCCGACGCTGCCCATGGTCTTCACCACGCCCAGCACGGCCGCCACGATGCCAAAGGCCGGCAGGCCGCCCGCCACCCGCTGCAGCGCGGCCACGGCGGCGTGGGCTTCGTGGTGGTGGGTGTCGATCTCGCTGTCCATCAGCGATTCGATCTCGTGGGCGTTCAGGTTGCCCGAGACCATCATGCGCAGGTAGTCGGTGATGAATTCGGTGACGTGGTGGTCATTGCCCACCGTCGGGTACTTCTGGAAGATGGCCGAGTTGTGCGGGTCCTCGACGTCCTTTTCGATGGACATCAGGCCTTCCTTGCGGGCTTTTTGCAGGATGTCGAACATCAGGGCCAGCAGCTCCATGTAGCGGGCCTTGTTGAACTTGCTGCCCTTGAAGCACTGGCCCAGGCCACTGACCACGGCCTTCACCACCTTCATCTGGTTGTTGGCCAGAAAGGCGCCGATGGTGGCGCCAAAGATGGTGGTCAGTTCCCAGGGCAAAGCGTGCAGGATCACGCCGATGTTGCCGCCTTCGATGATGTAGACACCAAAGATGCAACCCAGTGCGATAAGCCAGCCAACGATGACAAACATGAGGAGTGATCCGCTGTGAACCCAGCCGCGCCCAGCGCCGCTCGGGGTGTGGAAGTCTTATCGGCCGTTAGGGCCTTGCATTGAGTTCGCTTGCATCCCACCGGCGTCGGTCAATGACGCGCCGGCCGGTTGGTAGACCCACACCGGCCGCCGCCCCGGCCCTTGCAGGCAGGCCCAAGGCGTCTGCCCCGGCACCGCAAATTCCAGGCTCACCAACCAGGCCGTCGGCGCCAGTTCGCAGCGCGCTTTCTCGTAGACGCGGGCCATGCTTTCCGGGCGCTGAAAGACGTAGACCAGGTCGTGCCCGGCCCAGCTGGCCGCCCACATGTCGCCGCGGCGGATCCGCACGCCCGCCCGCCGGCAACGCCAGGCGGCGGCCCAGCTAAGGGGGGCGCTCCACTCCAGGCCGTGCAGGCTGGCATCCGGCCACAAACGGCGTAGCGCCTGCAGGCCGTGGCCCAGGCCGCAGCCGGCGTCCAGCACCCGCCGGGGTTGGCCCACCACGGCAACCAGCCCGTCCAGGGCCGAAGGCGGTGTGGGGAAGAAAGGTGCATCGCGCCAGGCGCGCAGCGGGTAGGCCGCCAGCACCGGCAGCAGCAGCAGCAGCCAGACCCAGGGCGGCAGCGTGCCGGCCGCGCCCAGCACCCAGGCCGACAGCGGAAAGCCTCCTGCCGCCAACGTGCGCCGCCAGGCGGTGGCGCAAGGCCAGGCCAGCGCGGCGCCGGCGGTCAGGGCGATGAGAAAGGCCACTGCAGCGGGCAGCGCCAGCGCGGTAGCGACTGTCCACAGGCACCAAGCCACAGCCCAGGCCAGCACCGCTGGCAAAGGCCAACGCAGGCCGGCCCAAGCGCGCAACAACGGGCGGCTGATCAAGCGGCTGATCATTCGGCTCAAGGTGCGCAGCGGCGCCAGCGGCAACGAAGTTGACGCGTTCAACGCAGCGCCAAGAGTTTGTCGTGCGGCGGGCGCACCTTCACGGCGTTGGCAGCCACGGCGCCCTTGACGGCGTAGCGGCGGTCGGCCGTATCGCGCACCGCCGGCTCGCCCAGCGGCAGCCCGCTGGCCGCCACCAGGGTGGCCACGCGCGGTTGGTTGGCACTGGCGCCGCGCGCCAGCACGATGGCCAGTTCACCACCCACCAGTTCCACAAAGCAGCCCGGCGGGTACAGGCCGACCGCCTTCAACAAGGCGCCGGCCAGTTCGTCGGGCCGGCCGTCGGCCGCCAGACAGGCTTCCCGCACGGCCTGGGCGGGCGACATCGGTTCGCGTGACGCGCGGCGGCTGAGCTTGGCCGTGAACACGTCCACGCGGCGCAGCAGTTCGGCCAGCTGGTGTTCAGGCGGACGCTCGGCCAGCGGCACGGCACGCGGCAGGGTCTCATGGTGCAGGCGTATGGTTTGCAGGCACAGCACATCGTCCAAGCCGCCGTTGTCGAGCAGCGCCGCGCTGGTCTGGGCATGGCCGGCAATCTCGTCGCGCATCGCCGGCGTGGGCGGCAGTTGCATGCCGGCCAATTGGTCTTGCAGCTTCAGCATGCCGACGTTCATCGTCAGGGCCGCGCGGCCCAGGCTGTCTGTCCACGCCGGCGACCAGCCCAGCACCGCCGCCACCTGTTCGCACACGCCCATCACCAGCAGCGCGTGGCGGCAGCTGTAGCGCTGGGTGGTGTGGATGGACTCGTAGCCCAGGCAGTACAGCGAGGCATCGGGCCGGCGCTGGAACAGCAAGCGCGCCTTGCTGTGCACCGCCATCAGGCGTGCACGCCATTCGGACGCCGGCTGCACGTCGCGCAGCGCGCCTTCCAACTGGGCGATCAACTCGTGCCAGTGCTCGGGAAAGGTCAGCGTCGGCCCGGCAGGGTTGGCGTCGCGCGCCGCCGCCGCCTCGGGCCGTGCGGCGGCTACTGTTTTCAGGGAACCGCCCTGGCGCAAGGCCGCCTCGACGGCCACCGCGAGCCGGCGGGTCCAGTCGGCGGCTTCTGATTCTTCGGCATAGAGCGGCTGTTCGCACAGTTCTTCCAGCCGCAACTTGCCCGACACCTTGTGCCCGGCGGCCAGCAGCAGCCGGCCGCCCGCGTCGCGCAGGCCGAAGGGCAGCGGGTCGTCCAGGCGCAGGTATTGGGCTGAAAAAGGAATGAGCTTCAAGGTGCTACTGCCACGCCAGTTTCACGGGAACCGGCTGCATCCTGGATATCGGCCAGCAGGCGCGCAGCCTGAGCCGCGCTGGCGGCCAAAATGAGGGGCATGTACCGCCCATTTCTCGATCCAAAGCACCTGGCGCTGACCGCCTTGCTGGCCGGCCTGGCCTGCTCATGGACGGCGACTGCGGCGCCGCTGCCCGTGTCCGTACCCGTGCGCGTGCGCGTTCTGGACACCCTCGCGCAGCGCCTGCAAGCCTGCGCCACCTGCCACGGCGCCGAGGGCCGCGCCAGCCGCAGCGGCTACCAGCCGCGCATCGCCGGCAAGCCGGCCGGCTATCTGTACAACCAGCTCATCAACTTCCGTGAAGGCCGGCGCAGCAATGCCGCGATGACGCAGCTTACCGACCCGCTGTCCGAGGGCTATCTGCGCGAGATCGCCCAGTACTACGCGGGGCTGGACCTGCCCTACCCTGCGCCGCAAAGATCCGAGGCTTCCGCCGCGATGCTGGAACGCGGCCGACTGCTGGTGTTTGAGGGTGACGCCGCGCGTGGCGTGCCGGCCTGCGTGGGCTGTCATGGCGCCGCGATGACCGGCGCGCAGCCGGCCATCCCGGGCCTGCTCGGTCTGCCGCGCGACTACCTCGTCGCCCAGATCGGCGCCTGGCAAACCGGCCTGCGCCGCGCCACGGCACCCGACTGCATGCGCCAGATCGCCCAGCGCCTGGGCCGCGACGACACGGTGGCGCTGGCCGCCTGGCTGGACGCTCAGCCCGTGCCCGCTGACAGCCATCCGGCATTGACCATTGCCACACCGCTGCCGCTGGATTGCGGCAGCGGGCTGCGCTGACGCATGGGAACCCACACGCTGCCGGCGAAGCGGCACTGGGCCCTGCGTGCTGGCGTCACGCTGCTGGTCTTGACGGCAGTGGCCACAGCGGCGGTGGCCTGGCTGGCTGGCATGGGGCCGCACGGCGACGACGACGCAGGCGCGCTCACGCCGCAGACCAGCGGCGCCCCGGCTGCTGCGAGCGCCGTCGCCGCAGATCCAGCCACGGATGCGGTCCAAAGAGGTGCCTACCTGGCCTTGGCCGGCAACTGCGCGGGTTGCCACACGGCGCGCGGCGGCGCGCCCTGGGCTGGCGGCACACCGATCGCGACACCCTTCGGCACGGTCTATGCCGGCAACCTCACGCCCGACCCGCAGACCGGCCTGGGGCGCTGGACGGCAGACGACTTCTGGCGTGCCCTGCACCACGGCCGCTCGCGCGACGGCCGCTTCCTGCTGCCGGCCTTTCCCTTCACGCAATACACCCGCGTCACGCGCAGCGATGCCGATGCGCTGTGGGCCCATCTGCGCAACCTGCCGGCCGTGCACCAGGTCAACCGACCGCACGAACTGCGCTTCCCCTACGACAGCCAGGCGGCGATGGCTGTGTGGCGGGCGTTGTCCTTCCGCCCGCAGGTGCAGACCATCGATCCGGCGCACACGGCTGCCTGGAACCGCGGCGCCTACCTGGTGGAAGGCCTGGGCCATTGCGCCACCTGCCATGCCAGCCGCAACGTGCTGGGCGCGACGCAAGACGCGGCCGCACTGGGCGGCGGGCCGATACCGATGCAAGGCTGGTACGCGCCTTCACTGGCCGCGCGCGACGAAGCCGGCGTCGCCGATTGGGACAGCGCCGCCGTGGTGGCGCTGCTGCAAACCGGTCGGTCGCCGCAAGGCGCGGTGCTGGGGCCGATGGCGGAAGTGGTGCTGCGCAGCACACAACACCTGCAGATGGACGATTTGCAGACCATGGCCGACTACTTGAAGAGCCTGCCGCAGCAGGCCGTCAAAACGCCGCAGGCGGAAGCCGCAGCCCCTGCCGTGATGGCGCGGGGCAAGGCCGTCTACACCGACCGCTGCGCCGACTGCCACGGCGCGCAAGGCGAAGGCGCCAGCCCGGCCTATCCGCCGCTGGCCGGCAACCGCGCGGTGACCCTGACCACGCCGACCAATCTCATCCGCGTGGTGCTGGGCGGCGGCTTCCCGCCCGACACCGCCGGCCAGCCGCGGCCGTACGGCATGCCACCCTTCGGCCAGGAGCTCAGCGACGACGACATCGCGGCGGTGCTCACGCACATCCGCCAAAGCTGGGGCCATCACGCTGCAGCCGTGGCACCGCTGTCGGTGCAGCGCTTGCGCTGATCCAACAAACGAATGGCCAAAAAAAGGCGGGCCCCAAGGGACCCGCTGTAAAGCACAGAGGTCTGTGCCAGGAGGAGACAAAACGAAAGCTCGTTGCATCTGAGAAAGATATCGGCCCGGAAGTTCAGAAATCCAGAGGCGACGGTGTGATCAATGTCCCATTTCGGCGCTCAGCGCCAGGGACTTGGCGGCTTGTGCGCCCAATGAACCGGCCAGCTTGCCCTTGCCGGCGCGGGCCGGCGGGTTGCACAAGCCGCAAACGTAGTGGCGGGCAATCTCGTGCGGGTGGGTCACGAAGTGGCCGCCGCACTTGCTGCAGGCGGTCATCGTCAGCATGCCGTTGTCGACGAATTTCACCAAGCGCCAGGCGCGCGTCACGCTCAGCAGCGGCTCCAGGCCTTGCGAGGCCATTTGCTCGGTGTAGAGCTGGTAGGCCTTGATAACGGTGTCGATCTCGTCCAGCGCGGCCACCTTGTTCAAGTAC
>JBBQAI010000178.1:0-5806 GCA_038316205.1 Burkholderiales bacterium | reverse complement strand
GGCCCGCCAGCACCCGCGCACGGTGCTGTTCATCACCCACGCCGTGGAAGAGGCGGTGTACCTGGCCGACCGCATCGTGGTGATGACGGGCCGGCCCGGCACCATCCGCGAAGTCATCGACGTGAAGTCCATCCGCCAGGCCGAGAACTGGGACCAGCACAGCCGCATCGAAGACGTGATGGACCAGCCCAGCTTCGTGCACCTGCGCTCGCACGTGTGGAAGCTGCTGCGCAGCAGCGGCGCCGGCGCCGACGCGCACTGAGAGCCACATCTTCCAACCTACCCCGCCCCGCCCCGCCCAGAAGACCCACGAAGGAGACTCGACGATGAAGCTCAACACCACTCTGGCCGCGCTGGCCACCTCGCTACTTGCGCTGCCGGCCGCACAGGCCCAGACAACGCTGGAAGAAATCAAGGTCAGCTACCAACCGGCACTCTACTGGGCCCTGCCGTTCTTCGTCGCCACAGAGAAGAACTGGTGGGCCGAGGTCGGTCTGAAGCCTGTGTTCAGCACCTTCCCCGCCGGGGTGCCGCAGATCGCCGCGGTGGCCAGCAAGAGCTGGGACGTGGGCGGCACGGGCTCGGTGCCCGCGGTGCTGGGCCACGTGCGCTTCGGCATCAAGACCATCGGCATCACCAACGACGAATCGGCTGGCAACGCATTGCTGGTGCGCAAGGAAGTGGCCGACAAGATCGCCAAGGACCCGTCCAGCATCAAGGGCCAGACCATCTTGCTGACCAGCAACAGCACCGGCGACTACGCGGTGCAGAGCTGCTTGAAGAAGTGGGGCATTGCCAAAAGCGACGTCGTCATCAAGAACATGGGTCAGGCCGAGATCATCTCGGCGGTGTCCAGCAACAACGCCGACCTGGCCGGCCTGTGGGCACCCAACATCTACACGCTGGAAGAAAAGGCTGGCGCGAAGGTGCTGTGTTCGGGCAAGGAAGGTGGCGCGGTGGTGCCGGGCGCGCTGATTGCGCGCGGTGAATACGCCGAGCAGCACCCGCAGAACGTGGCCAAGTTCCTGGCCGTCTACCTGCGCGCCTGGAGCTGGATGAACGCCAACAAGCCGGCGGCCATCGAGATGATGAAGAAGTTCTACGCGCAAGGCGGCGTGGCCATCAGCGACGCGTCGATGAACAAGGAATTCGACACCCGACCGACCTTCGCGTTGAGCCGCCAACTGGCCGCAATGGACCGTGCCAAGGGTGCTTCTGAAATGGACGGCTGGTTCGACCAGATCGCCACCTTCATGCGCGGCACGGGTGCTTTGCAAAGCGTGCCGGTGGCGAAGGATTACGTCACCGACGACTACATGAAGCGCGTGCAGGCCGACGCCAAGCTGCGCGACTTCGCCAACAACGCCAAATAGACCTCAACCCGACTGCTGGAGCCCCGCATGGCCATCACCTACCTCATGAAGGCGAGCAAGACGCCCGAGACCGAAACCGCCACGGCACAGGCGGTGGTGGCGGCCATGCTCGCCGAGATCGACGCGAACGGCGAAACCGCTGTCCGCGCCTACGCCAAGAAGCTCGACCAGTGGGACGGCGACATCGTGCTGAGCCGCGCCGAAATCGACGCGCGCTCAGCCGAAGTGCCGGCGCAGGTGCGGCGCGACATCGACTTCGCCATTGCGCAGGTCAGCGCTTTCGCCCACGCGCAACGCGCATCGCTGCACGAGTTCTCGGTCGGCCTGCACCCGGGCGTCACCGCCGGGCAACGCGTGCTGCCGGTCAACGTGGCGGGTTGCTACGCGCCGGCCGGGCGTTATGCGCACATCGCGTCGGCCTACATGGGCGTGGCCACCGCCAAAGCCGCAGGCGTGAAAACCATCGTCGCCTGCTCGGGGCCCTTCCGCGGCGGGCCCATGCACCCCTATCTGCTTTACGCCTTCGACCGCGCCGGCGCCGACGTGATCATGACGCTGGGCGGCGTGCAGGCCATTGCCACCATGGCGGGCGGCCTGTTCACCGGCAAGCCGGCCGACGTGATCGTGGGCCCGGGCAACAAGTTCGTCGCCGAGGCCAAGCGTTCGCTCTTCGGCAAGGTCGGCATCGACGTCTTCGCCGGGCCTTCCGAAGTGGCGGTGATAGCCGACGACACGGCCGACCCCGAGATCGTGGCCAGCGACCTGGTCGGCCAGGCCGAGCACGGCCACGAGTCGCCAGCCTGGCTCTTCACCACCCACCGCCCGCTGGCCGAGGCGGTGATGCGGCGCGTACCCGAACTCATCGCGCAGCTGCCGCCCACCGCACGAGACGCCGCAGCCTGCGCCTGGCGCGACTACGGCGAGGTGATGCTCTGCGACACCCGCGAAGAGATGGCCGCGCTGTCCGACCGCTACGCCAGCGAACACCTGGAAGTGCACACGCGCGACCTCGACTGGTGGCTGGCGAATCTCACCTGCTACGGCTCGCTGTTCCTGGGTGAAGAGACCACCGTAGCCTACGGCGACAAGGCCAGCGGCCCTAACCACGTGCTGCCCACAAAGGGCGCGGCCCGTTACTCGGGCGGCCTGTCGGTACACAAGTTCATGAAGACGCTGACCTGGCAGCGCATGACGCGCGAGGCCGCGCGCGACATCGGCGAAGTCACGGCCCGCATCTCGCGGCTGGAAGGCATGGAAGCGCACGCGCGCACCGCCGACGACCGGCTGGCCAAGTACTACCCGGGGCAGACCTTCGATCTGGGCGCGCCGGTCGTGGTGTGAGCGCCGCGCGATGAAACTGGCAGCGCTGTTCGATCTGCAGGGCCGCCGCGCGCTGGTCACTGGCGGCAATTCGGGTATCGGTGTAGCCATGGCGCGCGCGCTGGGCCTGGCGGGCGCGAGGGTGATGCTGGTCGCGCGCCGAGATGTTGAGCTGCGTGCAGCCGTTGAACGCCTGCGCGCCGACGGCATCGACGCCAGCAGCCTGGCAGCCGACCTGTGCGATGTCGAGGCCCTGCGCCGCACCGCTGGGCAAGCCGAAGCGCAACTCGGTGGCATCGACATCCTCGTCAACGCCGCTGGCGTCAACCTGCGGCAGCCGTTCGCCGAGGTCACGCCGCAGGCCTGGCAGACACAGATCGCGCTGCACCTGACGGCACCCTTCTTTCTGACGCAGGCGCTGGCCCCCGGCATGGCCGCGCGCGGCTGGGGCCGCATCGTCAACATCGCTTCACTGCAAAGCGTCCGCGCCTTCCCCAACAGCGCGCCCTACGGTGCCGGCAAAGGCGGCGTCGTGCAGCTCACGCGCGCCATCGCGCAGGAATGGTCGGCCCGGGGCGTCACCTGCAACGCCATCGGCCCCGGCTTCTTCCCCACGCCTTTGACGGCCGCCGTGTTCGACAACCCGGAAGCAGCCGCGCGCAACGCCGCGCAAACCTGCGCCGGCCGCAACGGTGAGCTGCAAGACCTGTATGGCGCCACCGTCTTCTTGGCCAGCGAGGCCTCGGCGTACATCACCGGCCAGACGCTGATGGTGGACGGCGGGTTCACTGCGAAATGAGCGTCCTGCAAACCTGCGCCATCGAACCCACGACAGGAAGCCCCGCATGAAAGCACTGGTCTACACGCAACCCGGCGAGATGCAATTGCTCGACCGCCCCATGCCCGCACTCGCCGACGGCGAGGTGGTGCTGAAGATCGAAGCGGTCGGCATCTGCGGCTCGGACATGCACGCCTGGCACGGCCACGACCCGCGCCGCAAGCCGGGCCTGGTGCTGGGCCATGAGTTTGTGGGCACGATTGCCGAGAGCGCCGCGTCAGGGTTTGAGGCTGGCACGCGCTGGACAGGCAACCCGCTGATCACGTGTGGCAACTGTGAGTACTGCGTGCAGGGCCGCAATAACCTGTGCGCCAACCGCAGCATGGTCGGCATGACGCGCCCCGGCGCCTATGCCGAGTACATGAGCATCCCGGCCGCCAGCCTGATCGCCATGCCGCAGGCGATGCCGGCCACCGCCGCTGCGCTCACCGAGCCGGCGGCAACGGCTTGGCACGCCATCAATCTGTCGATGCGCGCGCTGGTGCGACCGCTTCATGAATGCCGGGTGCTGGTGATCGGCGGCGGCGCCGTCGGCCTGCTGGCGGCGCTGCTGCTCAAGCACTTGGGGGTGCAGCGGCTGACGGTGACCGAGCTGAACCCGCTGCGTCGTGCGACGCTGCAGCAGACCGTAGGCTGCGAGGCCATCGACCCGCGTGATTCGCCGCTGCCCGAAGCCAGCTTCGACTACGTGATGGATGCCGTGGGCAGCAAGATCACGCGCCAGCAAGCCTTTGCCGCCATCAAGCCAGGCGGCGTGATCATGCACATCGGCCTGCAAGACTGGGCCAGCGAAATCGACATGCGCAAGCTGACGTTGGCCGAGATCACGCTGCTGGGCACCTACACCTACACCACGGCCGACCTGCGCGCCACCGTTGAAGCGCTGCACCGAGGCGTGTTCGGCGCACTCGACTGGATCGACGAGCGCACGCTGGCCCAAGGCCCGCAGGCCTTCATCGACCTGGACCAGGGCAAGAGCGCGTCAGCCAAGATCGTGCTCAAGCCCTGATCAGCGGCTCAGCCGCGAGGCCGGCGCCGCATCACGGCCGCGACAGCAGGTTGACGTAGTCGTGATGAGCCGTGACCACGGTACTGACCCGCCACTCCACCGGCTGGCCGCCGATGCCCATCGCGGTGCGGCGCACCTGCAGCACAGGCTGCCCGACGGCAACGCCCAGCACGCGCGCCGCAGCGCGGTCGGCGCCCACGGCGCGCACACGTTCAAGCGCGCGCGCCACCGTGATGCCGAACTCGGTCTGGTACAGGTGGTAGATGGTGCTGGGCCGCTCGCGGAAGCGCTTTTCCGTCAGGCCGCGAAACAGTGCGGCCGGTATCACCAGGCGGTCGTGGACGACGGGCTTGCCCTGCAACCGCAGTCGGTTCTCGATCAGCAGCGCCGGCTCGCCAGGTTTGAGCGCCAACGCGGTGGCGGCTTCTTCGTCCAGCCGGCCGCGTTCGAAGGACACCAGCTCGACCTGCGGCGCGTCACGTTGCCCGTCGGCGCGTTCGACGTGGAAGTACTGGAACAGAAAGCGGTCGCTGGTGTGGGTGGCCACGAAGGTGCCGCGACCCTGGCGGCGCACCAGGATGTGCTCGGCCACCAGGTCATCGACAGCGCGGCGCAGTGTGCCCACGGAAACGCCGAAGCGGGCCGACAGATCGGCTTCGCTGGGCAGGGCCTGGCCGGCCTGCAGACCCTGCGATTCGATGGCCCGCAGGATGGAACGCCGCACCGCGCGAAACAACGGCATACCGACGGCGTCTGGCGCCACCCTTTCGAAAATCGGTACTGGCGGCAAGGCAGGCTTGCGGGAAGAAATCAAGTGTGTCGGCATCGGCATGGCTTGATTCTGTCAGGCCAGCGTGTTCTCATCCATGTCATTTATATGACCTGTTTGACGTCGGGTCAATGGCCGCTGGATACTCGCGCTCCGGCCGCACGAAACACGAGCTGGCCTCACATTCAAATACCGGAGCACAGGATGATTCATTTCGTTTTGCACGACGCGCACGACAGCGTGGCCGTGGTGGTGGTCGAGGGCGTCAAGTCCGGCATGGACCTCACCGGCTGGATCATGGACGAGGACAAGATGATCACGGTGCCTGCACGCCAGGACATTCCCATCGGCCACAAGGTGGCGCTGAAAGACATGGTTGTCGGCGACACCGTCGTCAAGTACGGCATCGACATGGGCAAAGTCGTGGCGCCCATCAAGGCGGGCGAACACGCCCACGTTCACAACATTAAAACCAAGCGTTGGTAATCGAGGTCCCC
>JBBQAI010000116.1:0-14645 GCA_038316205.1 Burkholderiales bacterium | reverse complement strand
GCGTGGTGGCGCAGAAGGCGCCCAACATCGGCATCGTCACGGCCTACAACGACATGCTGTCGGCCCATCAGCCGTACGAAGGCTACCCGGCGCTGATCCGCGAACACGCCCGCTTGCGCGGCGCCACGGTGCAGGTGGCCGGCGGCGTACCAGCCATGTGCGACGGTGTCACGCAGGGCCTGCCCGGCATGGAACTGAGCCTGTTCTCACGCGACACCATCGCGATGGGCACTGCGGTGGCGCTCAGCCACGATGTTTTCGACGCCGCCCTCTTGCTGGGCGTGTGCGACAAGATCGTGCCGGGGCTCTTGATCGGTGCGCTGCATTTCGGTCATCTGCCCTGCGTGTTCGTGCCCGCCGGGCCGATGGGCACCGGGCTGTCGAACAACGCCAAGGGCAAAGTGCGCGAGCAGTACGCGCAGGGCCTGGTCGGCCGGGAAGAACTGTTGCAGGCTGAGCAGTCGGCCTATCACAGCGCCGGCACCTGCACCTTCTACGGCACCGCAAACAGCAACCAGATGCTGCTGGAAGCGATGGGTTTGCATGTGCCGGGCGCGGCCTTCATTCACCCGCACGACGGCCTGCGCGACGCGCTCACCCGCGCGGCGGTGGACACGGTGCTTGACATCGCCCAGCCGCAGCGCCACCTGCCCATTGGCAGGCTGGTTGACGAGCGCGTCATCGTCAACGCGATGCTGGCCCTGCTGGCGACCGGCGGCAGCACCAACCACCTGATCCACTGGGTGGCGGTGGCGCGTTCGGCCGGCATCCTGATCGACTGGAGCGACTTTTCTGACCTGTCGCACGCCACGCCGCTGCTGTGCCGCGTCTACCCGAATGGCAGCGCGGATGTGAACCAGTTCCAGGCGGTCGGCGGGCCGGGCTGGATCATCCGCGAACTGCTGGATGCCGGCCTGATGCACGCCGATGTGGCGACGGTGGCTGAAGGAGGCCTGCAGCGGTATGGCCAGGTTCCGTCGGCGACACCAGAGGCTGCCAACGGCATCGCGTGGCACAGCCTGCCCGTGGTCAGCCGCGACGACAGCATCGTGCGCACCGCCAGCGCGCCCTTCAGCGACCACGGCGGCCTGACGCTGCTGACCGGCAATCTGGGCCGCGCGGTGATCAAGACCTCGTCGGTGCCCGACGACCGGCACGTCATCGAAGCGCCGGCGCTGGTTTTCACCACGCAGGAAGAACTGCTGGCCGCCTTCAAGGCCGGCGAACTGGAACGCGACTTCGTGGCCGTGGTGCGCTTCCAGGGTCCGCAGGCCTGCGGCATGCCCGAATTGCACAAGCTGACGCCGCCGCTGGCCGTGCTGCAGGGCAAGGGCTACAAGGTGGCGCTGGTCACCGACGGCCGCATGAGCGGCGCCAGCGGCAAGGTGCCAGCCGCCATCCATGTCAGCCCCGAAGCGTTGGCCGGCGGGCCGCTGGGCAAGGTGCGTGACGGCGATGTGATCCGCCTGGACGCCGAGGCCGGCACGCTGCAGGCACTGGTGTCGGTGGCCGAGTGGGGTGCGCGCGAGCAGGCCGTCATCACGCCCGAGCAGGCCGACATCAACGGCCACGATCTGGGTCGCGAACTCTTCGCCGGTCTGCGCCGCAATGTGCGCAGCGCAGAAGAAGGCGCGATCAGCTGGCTGTGACAATGCGGCGCTGATTTCAGCCGCTGCTGAGCCTTTGAATTCAAATGAGCTTGTCTAGACAAGCCAAAAAGCAGCAAGCAACCATGCAAAACACACTTGAACTCGTCGCCCACGGCCCGGTGATCCCGGTCATCGTCATCCACCGCCTGTCCGATGCCGTGCCGCGGGCCCAGGCGCTGGTCGATGGCGGCGTGTGCGTGCTGGAAGTGACGCTGCGCACGGCTGTGGGCCTGGCCTGTATCGAGGCCATCGCGCGCGGCGTGCCGCGCGCGATCGTTGGCGCGGGCACCATCCGCAGTGCCGCCGATGCGCGTGCCGCCAAGTCGGCCGGCAGCGTGTTCGGCGTCAGCCCGGGCTACACCGCCGCCGTGGGCGCGGCCTGCCGCGAGGTCGGCCTGCCGCTGCTGCCCGGCGTGGCCACTGCCGGCGAGGTGATGGCCGCGCAGGCCGACGGCATCGATTTCCTGAAGTTCTTCCCGGCGACGGCGGCCGGCGGCATCCCGATGTTGAAAGCACTGGGCGGGCCTTTCCCCGACGTGGTGTTCTGCCCCACGGGCGGCATCACCGTGCAGACCGCGCCGCAGTTCCTGGCGCTGCCGAATGTGAAGGTCTGCGGCGGTTCCTGGCTGACGCCGCAAGACGCGGTGGACGCAGGAGATTGGTCTCGCATCACGCAACTGGCGCGCGACGCCTCGGCGATCCCGCGACCGGCTTGACCGGTCGGATCAAATTCACGCGACTGGCTTGAGCAAGCCTTTGCCGGCCACCAGGTCAGCCATCGCCTGGGCCGCTGCCGCGCCTTCGGCCAGACCCGCGGCGACGCCCAGCCTATCGGCATCGCTGCGGTTCTGGCTGATCTTCCACTTGCCGATCAAACGGTCCACCGGGATCTCGATGCCGACGATGGCGCGCAGCATCTGCTGCACGTAATCGTCAGGTGCATCGGCCACGGCCCAGGGCGTGGCGCGTGGCGCTTCGTGGTGGGCCGTCAGGCCCGTGACCAGCGCGTGCAGCCAGGGCGCGTCTTCGACCACGCGCAACACGCCGTGGGCATGGACCAGCGTGTAGTTCCAGGTCGGCACCACCTTGTGCGTGGTGGCCTTGCTGGGGTACCAACTCGGCGTGATGTAGGCCTGCGGGCCGTTGAAGACGGCCAGCACGGTTTGGCCGGCTGCCTCACGCCACAGCGGGTTGGCGCGCGCCACGTGGCCGCGCAGCGTTCGGCTCGCGGCCACGTATTCCAGCGGAATGGCATCGGCGGTGATGCCGCCGGCCTGCTGCGTCACCAGCGTGGCCAGCGGCTGGTCGCGCATCAGCTTTTGCAGCGCCGCGTCGTCGTGCTGCTCGAAGTGCTGGGGCAGGTACATCGCTGTGACTGAACGGTTCAGCGGCCCAGGGGATCGATCACCAGGCGCCAACGTTGGGCATCGTCGTCCACGGCTCGGCCGGGGGCAGGGCGGGGCCGGCCTGCAACAGTTCGATGGAGATGTTCTCGGGCGAGCGCACGAAGGCCATCTTTCCGTCGCGCGGCGGGCGGCTGATGGTCACGCCGTGGTCCATCAGGCGCTGGCAGGTAACGTAGATGTCGTCGACCGCGTAGGCCAGGTGGCCGAAGTTGCGGCCGCCGGTGTAGGTCTCGGCGCTGCCGTCGGCCTTGGGCCAGTTGTGGGTGAGTTCGACCTGGGCCGTGCTGTCGCCAGGTGCGGCCAGGAAAACCAGCGTGAACTGGCCGCCTTCGTTGTCGCGCCGTGACAGGACTTCCAGCCCGAGGGCGTCGCGGTAGAACTTCAGCGACGCTTCGATGTCGGCCACGCGGACCATGGTGTGCAGGTATTTCATGGCTGTAATTGTGGCGCGGTGCGCGGTCTGCAGGGTTCAGGCGGATTTCGTCCAGTCCGGTGGCGAACTGTGTCGCGGCTGTGGCGGCCTGAGCGACTAGGCGCCGACGCCCAGCAGCATCGCCACGCCGATGACCGCGAAGACCAGCGCGGCCACGCGGTGGACCCAGGCGATGGGGACCCACTTCACGACCTTGTCGCCCAGCAGCACCGCAGGCACATTGGCGGCCATCATGCCCAGCGTGGTACCGGCAGTGACGGTGACCAGGTCTTTGTACCGCGCGGCCAGCATGATGGTGGCGATCTGCGTCTTGTCGCCCATCTCAGCCAGGAAGAAGGCCACCACCGTCAGACCGAAGACACCCAGGTGGCCGCGCGTGCTGCCTGGCAGTTCGTCAGCCTTGTCGGGCACCAGCATCCACAGCGCGACGGCGATGAAGGACGCGCCCAGACCGTAGCGCAGCCAGGTCGGATCGAACCAGTGGGTCAACCACGCCCCCAGCGCGCTGGCGGCAGCGTGGTTCAGCACGGTGGCCACGAAAATGCCCGCGATGATGGGCAGCGGCTTGCGAAAGCGCGCCGCCAGCATCAGGGCCAGCAATTGCGTCTTGTCGCCCATCTCGCCCAGCGCGACGACGCCGGTCGAGACCAGGAAGGCTTCGACGGTCAAACCGGCACGGTGTAGTTGAGGGTCATGCGGCCGCCATCGACGACCACAATTTCACCTGTCACATAGCTAGACGCGTCGCTGAGCAGGTAGGCCACCACGTCGGCAATCTCATTGGGTTCGCCCAGGCGCTTCATCGGCGTGCGGCTCAGGATGCGCGCCTTGGCTTCTTCGCTGGTCAACACGGCTTTCAGCGCCAGGTCGGTGGCGATGGTGCCCGGAGCCACCGCGTTGACACGCACGCCCTGGTCGGCCAGCGACAAGGCCATCACCCGCGTGAGTTGGTTGATCGCGCCCTTGCTGGCGTTGTAGCTGGCGATGCTGGGAATGGTCAACGTGCCGTTCACCGAACTCATGTTGACGATGGAACCCTTGAATGCGGCTGTGGCTTTGACCATCTCCCGCGCCACGGCCTGGCCGACCAGGAAAGAGCCTTTCAGGTTGACGGCAATGACCGCGTCCCAGTCGGCTTCGGTGATCTCCAGAAAGGCTGCGGCCTTGAAGATGCCTGCGTTGTTGACCAAGCCGTCGACAGAGCCGAAATGCGCCAGCGTGGCGGCCAGGGCTGCGTCCACCTGCGCTTTGTCGGCGACGTCGCAATGGCAGTAGAGCGCCTGCGCACCTTGTGCCTGCAACGCGGCGGCCAAGGCCTGCCCGGCTGCGTCGGCCAGGTCCCACAGCACCACAGCTGCGCCGTCTTGCGCCAGGCGTCGCGCGCAGGCTGCGCCGATGCCCTGGGCTGCGCCGGTGATGACCACCACGCGGCCCTGCAATGCGAAATCAACGGGCTTCTTGCTGTGTTCCATGTGTGTTTCCTTGGCGCCGCCGCGGTGTGGGGCGCGGCAGTTTAGCGGGGCAGGGTGCCGCGCTGAGCGCGGGGCCTGAAAACAAAACAGCGCCCCGCAGGGCGCTGTTCATGGCGAAACCGGGACCAGCCGGACGAAGCCGAGATCAGGCTGCCTGTCAGCCCGCACTCAGGATCAGCCACAGCTTGGCCAGTTCGGCCGAGCCGTCGGTACCCTTCACGCCGCGCAGCGTTTGCACGCCGGCAGCCTTGCTGGAAGGCGACTGCAATTGCGCCAGGCCCAAGCGCAGCTTGGCTTCTTCGGCGCGTTTCAGGTTGCCCTTGGCGATGCCCTTCTGAATCAGGGCGATGCCTTTGTCGACTTCACCCAGAGCCGCGTAGGAAGCGCCAACCTTGACCAGGCCGTCGCCTTCCTTGAAGCCTTCAGCCTCGGTCGCCTGGCCAGCCAGCTTGGCCGTGGCCGCAGCTTGTTCCTTGGTTGCCAGGTCGCGCAGGCGCTGGTGGCGGCTGGCTTCAGCCCCGGTTCCCATGGCGCCGGACTTGTAGCCTTGCTCGGTCACGCGCAAGGCTTCCGTCGGCAAACCGGCCTGCATGGACAACTGGGCCATTTCCATGAAGTCTTCGGTCTTGGTCAGCGTGCTGCTGGCCAGCTTCAGGCGCAGCACGTCCAGTGCATAGCGGTCGGCAAAACCCGGCTTGCGCGGCAAGCGGCTGAGGTAGGCGTTCCAGTAGTCTTTCTTCGGGTAGCTGAGCAGCAGCTTTTCCAGGCTGGCGACGTAGCCGTTCATGTTGCCGGTGCGCTGTTGGGCATCGGCCAGGCGCAGCAGATCACCTTCCTCAGGGCGGCGGCCGGCTTGCTCAGCAGCCGCCACCGCCGCGCCGGCGTCACGTGCAATGGCGCCGTAATCGCCACTCGTCGACTGAAGATAGCTTTGCAGTTGCCTGACCGACGGGCCGTTGTTGCCGCTGGCGATGGCCTTGTTCAGCCACTCGCTGGCTTTGGCGTTGTTCTTCTGCTGGGCATAGGCGGACGCCAGCTGCTCGGCCACCTGACCGGCTTCAGCGCCGCCGGTCTTGCTGTGTATGCTTTCCAATGCAGAGATGGTCGTGGCCAGGTCGCCCGCACGCTGGGCCGCAGCGGCCTTCATGCGGTCGATCGTCATCTGCTCGGCGGCGGTCTTGCCACCCACCGCCTCGGCTTCACGCACCTTGGCCAGGGCTTCCCTGGCCTTGCCAGCTTTAAGGAATTCACTGGCCTGTTGCAGCGGCCTGCCGATCTCGGCGCGCACGCCCTGGGCTTGCGCTACCGTCAACGCGCCAGCGGCCACCAGGGCCAGCATCAAGCCGCGCAAAATCTTCATGTTGTGCACAGGGTTCGAGCCCATCACAGGAACTGTTCGTTGCCCACGATGCCGATCTTGGTCACGCCCAGGCGTTGCGCCGTGGCCATGATCAGCGCGACATGCTTGTAGGTCACCAGCTTGTTCGGGCGCAAATGCACCTCGGGCTGATCGGCCATGGCCGCGATGCCGGCCAGGTGCGATTCGATGGACGAGCGGTCGCCCGACTGGATGATTTCGCTGGCACTGCCAACCGTCCAACCGATGGTGCCGTCGAAGTCGACGTCAATGCGCACGATGGTCGGCGGCGTGGGCGGCGGTGCCGCGTTGTTTGGCACCGGCATGTTCATCTTCACCGCGTGCGTCTGGATCGGGATGGTGATGATGAACATGATCAACAACACCAACATCACGTCGATCAATGGCGTGGTGTTGATGTCCATCATCACCTCGTCTTCGCCGCCGCCACCACCTACGTTCATAGCCATGTCTGTACTCCCTCTCAGCGCGAGCCGCCAGCGGCGGGCGGCTCGGTGATGAATCCGACCTTGAAGATACCGGCGCGCTGGCAGTCCACCACGACGCGGCCGACAGCCTCGTAACGCACTTCGGAGTCACCCCGGATGTGCACCTCGGGCTGCGGTTCCTTGATCGATTCCAGCTTCAGCCGTGCAACCAAGGCCTCGTTGTCCGCCATGCGCTCCAGGCCCCAGTAGACCTCGCCGTCGCGATTGACCGCGATGACGATGTTTTCGGGCTTGGTTTGCGTCGGCACATTGCGCTCTTTCGGCAACTCGAGCTTGATCGTGTTGGTGACCACGGGAATGGTGATCAGGAAGATGATCAGCAGCACCAGCATCACGTCCACCAGCGGCGTGGTGTTGATGCTGTTGTTCAGCGCGTCATCGCCGCTGTCGTCACCGGCTCCTATGTTCATGCCCATGGGCTACTCCAGACTCTTTTCAACCGAATTCGGATCCGGGATTGCCGGTCCGCATTCGTTCCCCTCGGGGGGTGACGCCGCAAGGCGCCTTGGGGCTGACATTCAGCGCTTGCCAGCCAACAGCACGTTGTGCAGGTCGCCGGCGAAGGCGCGGGTCTGGTCCATCACGGCCTTGTTGCGGCGGACGATCCAGTTGTAGCCCATCACCGCCGGTACGGCCACGGCCAAGCCGATGGCCGTCATGATCAGCGATTCACCCACCGGGCCTGCCACCTTGTCGATGGAGGCCTGACCGGTCATGCCGATCTTGACCAGCGCGTTGTAGATGCCCCAAACGGTGCCGAACAGCCCAACAAACGGTGCGGTGGAACCGACGGTTGCCAACACAGCCAAACCGTCCTGCGTGCGGCTCTGGATGCTGCTGACGGCGCGGTCCACCGACATGCTGATCCAGGTGTGCTTGTCGATGGATTCCACCATCGTGCCTTCGTGATGCTCACTGGCCCTGATGCCTTGCTCGGCGATGAAGCGGAATGCCGAACCTTCTTCCAGAGCACCCAGGCCGGACTTGATCGAGCTGGCTTTCCAGAAGGTATCGGCTGACGACTGCGCGCTCTTCATCATGGCGCGCTGTTCGAAAAGCTTCGTGAAGATCACGTACCAGCTACCCATGGACATGATGACCATGATGATCAGCGTGCCGCGGGCCACGAAGTCGCCCTGGTTCCAGGTTGCCTTCAGACCGAACGGGTTCTCCATGGCTTCTTCGGTGACTGCACCGGCAGCACCCTTGGGCGATTCGGCCTTCGGGGCTTCAGTGGCCGCTTTGGGGGCTTCAGCGGCAGGTGCCGATGCGGCCTGGGCAAGGGCCATCGTCGGCACGCCGGCGGCGAGGACGAAACCTGCCAGCAGCGAGGCCAGCGAGCGGGAGGCCCACGAGCGGGCTTGCAGGAAGTGGTTCAGTGACATGTTGACTCCAAGGGAACAGGCAGACACGTTGCGAAAAACGTGCCATCAAGGGAACAAAGGGGGAAGAGATCAGTCCAGCTTCCAGACGTACTCGACATCGAACGAAGCGCCCACCGGCCGACCGTTTTCATCGGTGCCGGGCTTGAACTGGCACTCGCTGAGCTTGCTCAGTGCCAGCCGGTCCAGCATCTTGTGCTCTCGTGAGGGACCTGCCGAGCGACCAATCTCGGCCGCCGTGACACGGCCATCGGCACCGATGGTGAAGCGGACCTTGGTGGTACCCGTGGCTTCGGCCCGCACGGCGGCAGCCGGGTAGTCCTCGGCCTTGGGGGCGCAGGCTCCGGCATTGGCGATGGCCGGCCGGGCTGCCACCCGCGGTGGCGCTGGCGGTGCCGGTGCCGCGATCACGGCAGGCGCTGGGCTCACCGTGACCACGCTCGGCGGTGGCGCGACCTGGGTCGTTGTGATCTGCGGCGCCGGTGACGGCGGCGGGTTCACATTGACCTCCGGCGGCGGCACGAAAGAGGGCGGCGGCGCTGCGAACTTGGGCGGCGGCGGCAGGTTTTCGGGCGGCGGCGGCGGTGGCGGTTTTACCTCTTCAATGATCTTGGTCTCGAGCGGTGACTTGATGACCTCGACCAAGCGCTGGGCCAGGCCGTTGACCAAGGCCCAACCGAGCACCAAGTGCAGCGCGAGCACGATACCGATCCCGACGGCGTGCTTGCCAGGTTGACGTTGTTGTTGGGCGTAATCCAATCGATCCTCCAGACGGCCCCGCACAAAAATGCTGCAGAACCCCCGATTTCTTCTCACCACGTCCTCGTGAACCGCTCCAATCTGATGCGGCCGAGCGGCGCGACTATATCCCGAAGACTTTGCTTTCCGTCCCGGGCCACACCCTAGACCGAGGGGTCAAAAAACGATCCTCCGAGGTAACAAAAAACGATTGCAAGAACGGGACCACAGCACTTCGTCCATCGGCTCAGGGCTGCAGCCAGCGTTCCAATATCACCAAGGCCTGCGCCACGCCGTCAGGTTGCTCGCAAGCCACGGGGGTGCGGTTCCTGGTCGCGCGCAACCAGGTGAGTTGTCTTTTGGCCAGTTGACGGGTGGCGGCGGTGCCTGCAGCACGCAAGCCGTCGGTTTGCCCGGTATCCAGCGCGTCCCAAGCCTGGCGGTAGCCCACGCAGCGCATTGCCGGCAGATCGGCATGCAGATCGCCCTGTGCGCGCAGAGCCCGCACTTCGTCCATCAAGCCGGCGGCCAGCATGCCGTCGAAACGCTCGGCAATGCGCGCGTGCAGCCAGGGCCGCGACGCGGGCTCCAGCGAAAGAAGTGGCCATGCTGTGGGGTCGTTGCCCGCATCGGCGCCTGCCGTGGATAGCGCACCGCCCCGGTGCCAGTCCGACAGCGGCCGGCCGCTGATGCGCCAAACCTCCAGCGCGCGCTGCACGCGCTGGGCATCGGCTGGCGCCAGGCGGGCAGCCGTGATGGGGTCGATGCGCGCCAGTTCGGCGTGCATCGCGGGCCATCCTTGTGCAGCCGCTTCGCTTTCGATCCCGGCGCGCACCACGGCGTCGGCTTCGGGCATGGCGGCCAGCCCGTCGCGCAGAGCCTTGAAGTACAGCATGGTGCCGCCGACCAGCACCGGCAGCCGGCCACGGCTGCGTATCTCGCCCACCAGGCGGCGCGCGTCGGCCGCAAACCGCGCGGCCGAGTAGACCTGCGTCGGGTCGAGGATGTCGATGAGGTGATGCGGCACGGCGGCTTGGTCGGCCGCACTGGGCTTGGCCGTGCCGATGTCCATGCCGCGGTAGACCAGGGCTGAGTCGACGCTGATGATCTCGATGGGCAGGCGCTCGGCCAGCGCCATCGCAACGGCCGATTTGCCGCTGGCGGTGGGGCCGGCCAGGCAGACCGCCTGCACGGGTGTCGTGGCTATCGGCGTGGCCGTGGCCATGCTCACCGCGCCGCCCGTTGCACCAGGCTCCAGGCGATGGCGCAGGTCAGTGCCGCCCAGAAGGCCAGGCCGTAGGCCAGCGGCCGCACGCTGCCGTCCAATGCGCCACCCAGCCAGCGGCTGATGCCGAAGGCGACCAGCGCCAGCACCAGCCCGGCCAGGGCCGATGCGGCACCGGCGGCACCCGGAAACGGCCCCACCACGCCGGCCTGGCCGCAGGGTTGGTGGATGCCGTGACCGAAGACGAACAGGCACTGCGGCAGCAGCACCGCCCAGATGCTGTGCACGCCCGCGGCGGCCAGCAGCGCCATCGCAGCGCCGCCGGCCAGCGTGACCCAGGCACCCCGGCTGACGGCGCCGGCCATGCCGTGCTGGCGTATCCAGCGTCGGCAGACGAAGGTGCCCGCGATGTAGCTCAGCGAGCCCAGCGCCATGGCCGCGCCATAGCCGTTCGGCGACAGGCCCAGCACATCGATATAGACGAACGACGAGGCGGCCAGGATGGTGAAAAGCCCGCCGTAGGTGCAGGCCACGAGAAGCGCCCAGGCCAGGAACACCGGGTGGCGGGCTATGGCAGCCCACAAGCGCAGCAAAGGCGCTAGTTGAGTGGCCTGCGGGTTGGGCGTGGCCAGGGTTTCGGGCAGGCGCCAGGCCACAAAGGCCAGCGTGGCTGCGCCTGCCAGCGCCACCAGCACCAGCGGTCCGCGCCAGCCCCAGATGGCAACCGCCATGCCGCCGGCCAGCGGGCCGGTCAGCGCGATGACGCCCAGGCCCGACAACGCCAGCGCCATCACCAGCGCGCCCTGCTCGGGTTCGTAGAGGTCGCGCACGGTGGCGCGGGCGCAGACGACGGCGGCCGCCAGCGCCGCGCCCTGCAGCGCCCGCCAGATCACCAGCGCTTCGATGCTGCCGGCCAGCGCGGCGCCGACGCTGGCTGCGCTGTACAGCGCCAGGCCGACCAACAGCACGGGCCGGCGGCCCACACGGTCGGCCACCGGGCCCCAGACCATCTGCGCCAGGCCGAAGGCCAGGATCAGCGCCGACATCGTCAACTGGGCGCTGCTCAGGGTTGCGCCCAGCGCCCGCGTCAGCATGGGCAGGGCCGGCAGGTAGACGTCGGTGCTGACCGGTTGCAGGCCCAGCAGCAGCGCCAGCGCCGTGGCGGTCAGGCCGAGGGAAATGGGGCGCAGCGGCGGCTGGGTGGTGGCCGCAGTGGGCGCCGGGGACAAGGTGGATGACATGCCGATCGAGGTTATCAGGCGCAGTGCTTCTGCATTTCGTCGGGCGAAGTACACCGTTGATCGCACGCCGGGCAGTGCGGGGCAAGGCACCACGGCATCATCGGGCGCATGCCCACTTCGACAACCACGATGACGATGCCCTCACCGAAACGTGCCTGCCAATTGCTGGTGACGCTGGCCCTGGCCGCGGCGTTCACCGCACACGCGCAAACCTTCAAGGACTCCGCGCTGGAAGCGCTCTACACCGCCGAGAAGACCGACGAACTGCAGCGCTTGTCGGCTGCCCGCGTGGCCACGCTGCCCGATGACGCGCAGGCCGTGCTGGGCTTGGCGCTGGCCGCGTTGGAGCGCGACGACGCGGCCGCACGCCTGGCTGCCATCAAGCGGGCTGAAGCCTGCATCGACAAGCAACCCAGGGCGGCAGCCTGCCACTACGCGCTAGGTGTGGTGATGGGCGTACAGGCCATGTCCGAAGGCATGTTCAAGATGGCGCGCAGCGTCAGCACCGTGAAAGAGGCACTGACCCAGGCCCAAGCGCTGGAACCCGAGTGGTATGCGGCGCGCAGCGCCCTGGTCGAGTTTTATCTGGAAGCCCCCGGCATGATGGGTGGCAGCGCCAGCAAGGCCGCCGAACTGGCGCGCGGTGCGCCCAAGCCAGGGCAGGTGAAGGCGCTGGAAGCCCGCGTGGCGCTGGCCGACAAGAAATTTGAAGCCTCGCTGCAGGGCCTGCTGGCGCTGCCACCGGGCACCGATGCAGCGGTGCAGAGCGATGCCCGCGGTTGGGCGGTTCGGGCCGGCATGGGCATGGTCAACAGCGGCCAGGCCGCCAAAGCGCAGCCGCTGTTCGAGCGGCTGACCCGCGAGCAGGCCGACAGCGCCGGCCCCTACTACGGCCTGGCCCGGGCGCGCGGCGAGCAGGGCGCGCACGAAGACGCGCTGAAGCTCTACGAGCAAGCCCAAAGACTCAAGGGGGCGGCGCAATGGCCGCTGCAGTACCGCATCGGCATGAGCCAGCAGCAACTCGGCCGCAAGGACGACGCGCGGTCGTCGTTCAAGAAGTACGTCGCGCTGAACAAGGGCCCGGCCAGCCTGCTGTCCGACGCCAAGAAGCGCCTCGAAGAACTGGGCGGTTGAAGCGCTAGCCGGGCCCCTGTGCCGGGCTAGAAGCGTTCGTCGTCGCGCAAGAAGCGCCACTGCCCCGCAGGCAGTGGACCCAGCGACACGCTGCCGATGCGCACGCGCTTCAGGCCCAGCACGGCCAGGCCGACCTGTTCGCACATGCGGCGGATCTGCCGCTTGCGTCCTTCACGCAGAACAAATCGCAATTGTTCTTCGTTCTGCCAGCTCACCCGTGCCGGTCGCAACTGCACGCCGTCCAGCTCCATGCCGTGGCGCAGCCTTTCCATCGCCGATTCGGGGAAGGGCATTTCACCGGTGTAGCTGACGCGCACCAGGTATTCCTTTTCGACGCGCGTCTCGTCGCCGATCAGGCGCTTGGCGACACGGCCGTCCTGCGTCAGCACCAGCAGCCCTGTGGAGTCGATGTCCAGCCGGCCGGCCGGCGCCAAGTGGCGCAAATGGCCGGCGTGCAGGTCGATGCCTGATTCATCACCGTTCCAGTGGTTGGCGCGCGTCACCAGCACCGAAGCCGGTTCGTAGCCGTCTTCGGCCTGGCCACTGACGTAGCCGATCGGCTTGTGCAGCAGCACGGTCACGCGCTGGGCTTGTTCGGTGGCGGCTTTGGGGTCGATCTCGATCAGCGCGTCGCTGGCGGCGCGTTGGCCCAGGATGGCCAGACGGCCGTTGACGCGCACCCAGCCGGCCTCGATCCACTCGTCGGCCTCGCGGCGTGACGACAGGCCGCGGTCGGTCATCAGCTTGGCCACGCGCAAGCCGTCTTCATGCGGTTCCGCGCGGCCGGTGTTCTTGCGCGGCGCGGCGCGCGGCGGCACGGCGGGCGGTGCGGGCGGTGGGGCTAGCGGGCGTGGCGGAGACTGCGTCCGCTGCAGAGGCTGGGCCCGCTGCGGGCGCTCGTTGCCGTAGCCGGCGTTGAGCGGGCCGCTGCGCCCGCGCGGGGTCGGACCTTGTTCGGGTCCGCTTCGCGGTGGGGGTGCGCTGCGGGGCTGGGGTGCGCTGCGCGGAGCTGTCGTGGCGCGCACGCGGGCGCGCTGCGGGTCGCGCCCGGGGGCGAGGGGTTTGACGCTGAGTTTGGGACGGTCGGCCATCGCCGGATTGGACCATGCCGCACGATCGCTACCGGCGTGTCAGATCCGCCGGGACCACACCGCAACTACAGCACCACTTTGACCATCGGGTGGGTGGACAGCGTGCGGTACAGCGCGTCCAACTGTTCGCGACTGGTCGCCAGCACGGTCAGCGTCAGACCCATGTAGTTGCCGGCCTTGCTGGGCCGGCGCTCGATGCTGTCGCTCTGGAAGCTTGGGTCGAACTGCAGAGCGATGGCCACCATCGCGGCTTCGAAGCCCTCGGTTTGCACGCCCATCACCTTGATCGGGAAGGCGCTGGGGTAGTCGATAAGGCTGGTCTGGTCGGGGGGTAGCGTGGACATCGTGGCCACCTCAGATTGCCATCGTCGCCTTGGCGCGCTGGTAGGCCTCGAACAGCCGTGCGTAGACCGGACCGGGCTTGCCGCGCAGCGCGCCGTGGCCCACCGCTTCGCCGTCGATGTGGGTGACGGCGATGATTTCCTTGGTGGCCGAACTCAGCATCACCTCGTCGGCAGCACGCACATCGGCTTCGGGTATCGGCCGCAGGTTGTACGCAATGCCGCATTCTTCGCACAGCTCGCGCAGTAATTCGAAGCGGATGCCTTCCAGCACGTGCTCGCTCTTGGGCGGGCCGAGCAGGGCACCTTCATGCGCAATCCACACATTGCTGGCGGCGGCCTCGGTGAGATAACCGTCGCGGAACATGATGGTCTCGACAGCGCCATGGTCGGCCGACATCTGCCGCGCCAGCACATTGCCCAGCAGGCTGATGCTCTTGATGTCGCCGCGCTCCCATCGAAAGTCGCGCGCCGTGGTGCAGGCCACACCTTTGTGGCGCTGCTCGGCGCTGGCCTGCTTCATCGGGTTGGCCATGATGAAAACCGTGGGCGTGATGCCCACCGGCATCACGTGGTCGCGCGGTGCCACGCCGCGTGTGATCTGGATGTAGACGAGCTGGTCATGCGCGCCAGTGGCCTCGGCCGTGGCGGCCACCAACTGGCGGCA
>JBBQAI010000015.1:0-54408 GCA_038316205.1 Burkholderiales bacterium | reverse complement strand
CACCATCGACGGCGGCCACCTCGAACTGCAGGCCATCGCGCAGGCCTGCGCGATGGCCTGCAGTTCGAGGTGGCCGCCGTCGATGGTGCCCAGCACCGCGTCGACCGAGACCGGCATGCGCGTGGCGTCGCCCAGGCGCAGCGCGTTTCTCGCACCCAGGGCGATCAGCACCGGCGCGGCGTCGCCACCCCAGGTGCCCTCACTGCGCACCGGCAGCGAGGCGAAGCGCAAGCCCCTTTCGCGCAGGCTGGGCCATTCGGTAGCGAGCGCAGCCCAGGCCGCTTCCAGGGAGGCTGCGGCAGCGATGTGGATGGTGGCTGCATCAACCTGGATGGTCCGCAGTTCGGCCACGTTGCCGATGTCGATCAACTCGCCCATTTCGCGCAACTGCTTGTTGACCCACAGGCCGATGTCGGTGCTGCCGGCCAGCACGCGGGCCTGCGGCTTGGCGGCACACAGCGCGGCGAAATCGGCCAGCGTGCGCGGGGCGTGGAACGCGCCATCGACGGACAGCGGTGCACGAGCCCGCAGCACTTGCAGGGCGGCCCGCACGGGCTCGCGGTCCAGCGTCACGGGCGGTGCCTCGAACATCGGCCGGCCGGCATCCAGGGTCGGTCGGTAGCCAGTGCAGCAGCACAAATACCGGCCAAGTCAGCGGCCAACTGCTGACGCGTCGGCACGCTGCCAGCGGCCTGGTTTCGTTCGTGGCAGGCCCACAGCGTCATCACGAAGCCGGGCCTGCAGTAGCCGCATTGCGAACCGTGGCAGGCGGCCATCACAGCCGGCCTGGATGCCGGTGCGGCGGGCGTCTTCGCGCAGCCAGTTCAACACCGTACGGGTGGCCGAGGAGCCCGCCGCGTCGAAGGTGGTGCGCGTTTCCGGCCCGACCGTCGATAGCGGGCACAAGGTCAGCTTGTCCGGCGAGGTGGGCGGTGGCACCAGCCTGTCGATGCTGCGCACCGCCGCCAGGCCTACAAGGTGCAGGCGCTGCGCGGCACGCGCTCACCGCCTGGAAGGCCTTGCACGCCGCCACGCGCGGCGCGGCCGAGGGTCTGGCCCGGCCGCACGAGGTGGGCCATCTCGACGCCTTCGCGCTGGCAAACGTGGTGATGTGGGATTGGGCGGTGGGCGCGGCGGCAGAACACCGCGCCGCGATGGCTCCGGGCGCAGTGCCCGGCATGCCGGCGCAGACGCTGCACCGCCCGGTGTTCGCATGGATGACGTTGGGCGACGAGCGAAATGCGGTGGCCACTTACGTGGCGGGCACGCAACAAGGCCGCAACGAGAAGTGAATCGGGTTAACCCGAGACACAATAATCACCGCTGAATTTGGGTCCGATTCTTGCCCTGTGAGCCATCGGGCCGTTTTTGCCAACCCTTGAGGAAACCAACCATGCACCGTGCCATCAACCCGTTCACGAGCAACCGTTTGCGCACCAGCGCCATTGCCCTGGCATGCCTGGCCGTCGGCGGCGTCGCTCATGCCCAGTCGTCCTTTACGGCCAACGGCCTGGTCGACCAGTCGGTCGGCCAGGTTCAAAGCGCCGGTGGCCTAAAGGTCAAGCGCTTGGACCGCGGCAACATGAGCACCAGCTACCTCGGCTTCAAGGGCAGCGAAGACCTCGGCGGCGGCTTGCGCGCCAACTTCCAGCTCGAAACCTTCATCGGCGTGGACACCGGCGGCGCGGGCCGCGTGTCGGGTGTCGATGCGTTCTGGGCGCGCAATGCGAACGTCAGCCTGTCGGGCGGTTTCGGCACCATCAAGCTGGGCCGTCAAGGTCCTCCGCTCTTCGTGTCGACGCTGCTGTTCAATGCCTTTGGCGACTCCTTTGGCTACTCGCCGGCCATCCGCCAGTACTACAACGCGCCTTACGGCACGCCGCTGATCGGTGATTCGGGTTGGAACAATGCCATCGGCTACAGCATCCCGTCCTACGGTGGCCTGTCGGCCAATGTGTTGGTCCAGGCCGGTGAAGGTGCAGCCAACTCCAAGGGCAAGAACGTCGGCGCCAACGTGCTGTATTTCGGCGGCCCGGTGGCTTTGACCGCCGCCTGGCAGAACGTCAAGTCGCAGGGCATCCTGGGCCAGTCGATCGCCACCTTCCCGGGCTTCGCCAGCCAAACCGCCTACCAGTTCGGCGGCTCGTTCGACGCCGGCGTGGTCAAGCTGTTCGCGCAGTACGGCAAGATCAAGACCGACGCTACCAAGGACGTGAACACCACGAACTTCAACGTCGGCGCCAAAGTGCCGCTGGGTGCCGGTGCCCTGTTGGCTCAATACGGCGACAGCAAGATCGAAACCCAGACCGTGGCTGGCGAACTGAAGAGCAAGATTGCCACCCTCGGTTATGACTACTTCCTGTCCAAGCGCACCGACATCTACGCGGTGCTGATGTTCGAGAAGTTCACGGCCAAGCAACATGGCAGCACCTACGCGCTGGGTCTGAAGCACACCTTCTGACACCGGTGGCTGGTCCCCGCTGAGCCTTCCAGACTGCCAGCTCAGCATGCTCAGACTGGAACTCAGCGGTATCAGCAAGCAGTACCCCGCGGTGCGGGCCAACGACCGCGTGGGTCTGCGCGTCAAGCCCGGCGAAATCCACGCCGTGCTGGGTGAAAACGGCGCCGGCAAGAGCACGATGATGAAAATCATCTACGGTGCGGTGCAGCCCGATGAAGGCGAAATTCGCTGGAACGGCCAGCCCGTCACCATCAAGAGCCCGGCCCAGGCGCGTGGCTTGGGCATCAGCATGGTCTACCAGCACTTTTCGCTGTTCGACACGCTGACGGCCGCCGAAAACGTCTGGCTCGGCCTGGACAAGGCGATGGCCCTGCCGCAGGTCACGCAGCGCATCGGTGAAGTTGCTCACATTTACGGCCTGGACGTGGATGCGGCGCGGCCCGTGCACACCCTCAGCGTGGGCGAACGCCAGCGCGTGGAAATCGTCCGCGCCCTGCTCACCGACCCGCAATTGCTGATCCTTGACGAACCGACCTCGGTGCTGACACCGCAGGCCGTCGAGAAGTTGTTCGTTACCCTGCGCCAATTGAGCGAGCGCGGCTGCAGCATCCTCTACATCAGCCACAAGCTCGACGAAATCCGCGCGCTGTGCCATCACTGCACTGTGCTGCGCGGCGGCCGGGTCACCGGTGAAGTCGATCCGCGCACCGAGACCAACGCCGGCCTGTCGCGCCTGATGATCGGCGCCGAACCGCCGCCGCTGCAGCACCGCCCGTCGCACACCGGCGCCGCCGTGCTCGAAGTCAAGGCGCTGAGCCTGGACCGGCAAGACCCGTTTGGCGTGGACCTGCACGACATGTCCTTCCAGGTGTGCGCCGGCGAGATCGTCGGCGTGGCCGGCGTCTCGGGCAATGGCCAGCAAGAACTGATGGCCGCGCTGTCGGGCGAAGACCCGCGCGCAGCGCCCGGCAGCATCACGCTGGGTGGCGCCGATATCGCCCGGACCGGGCCGCGTGAACGGCGTGCGCTGGGCCTGCATTTCGTGCCAGAGGAACGCCTGGGCCGTGGTGCCGTGCCGCTACTGAGCCTGTCGCAGAACACCCTGCTGACGCGCACCGAGGCCGTGTCGCCTTTTTGGTGGATGGCCGGCTGGATCGCCACCGGCCGCGTACAGCGCCTGGCCGAAGACTTGATCGCCCGCTTCAAGGTGAAAGCCGGCGGCGCGGGCGCCACGGCGAAAAGCCTGTCGGGCGGCAACCTGCAGAAATTCATCGTCGGCCGCGAGATCGCGGCCAACCCCAAACTGCTCATCGTCAGCCAGCCCACCTGGGGCGTAGACGTGGGCGCAGCCGCGCTGATACGTGGTGAATTGCTGGCCCTGCGCGACACCGGCTGCGCCCTGCTGGTGGTCAGCGAAGAACTGGATGAGTTGTTCGACATCAGCGACAGGCTGATCGTCATCGCCAAGGGCCGCCTGTCGCCCAGTCTGCCGACGGCCAAGGCCAGCACCTTGCAGATCGGTGAGTGGATGTCCGGCTTGTGGGACGCCAAAGCGGCTGTACAACCGAGCGTGCAAACCAACGGGCAAGCCGCCTGACGATGCTCAAACTAGAAGCCCGCCCCCAACCGTCCAAGCTCATGTCGCTGGCTTCGCCGGTGCTGGCGCTGGTCTTCACCGTGTTGATCGGCGTGCTGCTCTTTGTGGTGCTGGGCAAAGACCCGGTGCGCGGCCTGCAGATCTTCTTCGTCGAGCCGCTGAAAAGCGCCTACGCACTGTCTGAACTGTCGGTGAAGGCCACGCCGCTGATCCTGATCGCATTGGGCCTGGCGGTCTGCTTCCGCTCCAACGTGTTCAACATTGGCGCCGAAGGGCAGTACATCCTGGGAGCGCTGGCCGCCGGCTGGGTGGCCATGCAGGCCGGGCCGGCCACGGCCTGGCTGGGCCGGGGCATCGTCGTGCCCATTCTGATCGCCGGCGTACTGGGCGGCATGTGCTGGGCGGCCATCGTGGCGCTGCTGCGCGACCGCTACAACGCCAACGAAATCCTGGTCAGCCTGATGCTGGTCTACGTCGCCGACCAACTGCTGGGCTACCTGGTCAGCGGCCCGTGGATGGACCCCGAAGGCCACAACTTCCCGCAGAGCATCACCTTCGCGGCGGTGACGCGCATCCCGAAGATCGTCACCGGCCTGCGTGCCCACATCGGCGTGTTCATCGCACTGGGCGCGGTGGCCCTGCTGTGGGCCTTCATGTTCCGCACCTACCGCGGCTTTGCGCTGCAGGTCGGCGGCATGGCGCCGGCAGCGGCGCGCTACGCCGGCTTCTTGTCGCGCGGTGCGCTGTGGACGACGTTGCTGCTGTCCGGCGGCATGGCGGGTTTGGCCGGCGGGCTGGAAGCGGCCGGCCCGCTGGGCCAGCTCACCCCCTACGTCCCGGCCGGCTACGGCTTCGCGGCCATCATCGTGGCCTATGTCGGGCGGCTGCACCCGGTGGGCATCATCTTTTCGGGCCTGCTGATGAGCCTGTTCTACATCGGCGGTGAACTGGCCCAGTCGCGGCTGGGGCTGCCGAAGTCGCTGACCGGCGTCTTCCAGGGCCTGCTGCTGTTCACGCTGCTGGCCTGTGACACCTTGATCGTTTACCGCATCCGCTGGCAGCGCGCGCCAGCGGCGCTGAAGGGTGCCCCGCAAGCCCTCGTGAAAGAAGCCTGACATGGAAGGCCTGTCGCTGCTGCTCGCTGCCACATTGAACGCGGGCACGGTGCTGGCCATCGCCGGCCTGGGCCTGTTGATCAACGAACGTGCCGGCGTCGTCAACCTGGGCGCCGAAGGGCTGATGCTGATCGCCGCCATCGCCGGCTTTGCCACTGCGGTGCACACGGGCAGTGACCTGCTGGCTTTTGGTGCCGGTGCGCTGGCCGGCGGCCTGATGGCTGCGGTCTTCGGCTGGCTGGTGATCTGGCTGAACACCAACCAGGTGGCGACCGGGCTGGCGCTGAGCCTTTTCGGTGGCGGCTTCTCGGCCTTTGTCGGCCTCAGCTACACCGCAGAAAAGCTGACCACGCGGACCAGCTTCGCCGTGCCGATTCTGTCCGACCTGCCCTTCATCGGGCCGGCGCTGTTCCGACAGCACCCGATGGTCTACGCCGCCATCGCCCTGACGGTAGCGCTGAGCTGGTTCCTCTACCGCTCACGCGCCGGCCTGGTGTTGCGGGCCGTCGGCGAATCGCCCGAATCGGCGCACGCGCTGGGCTACCCGGTGCGGCGCATCCGCCTGGCGGCCGTGATGGCGGGCGGTGCGCTGTGCGGCGTGGCGGGCGCCTTCATCTCGGTGGTCTACACGCCGCTGTGGATCGAGGGCATGGTGGCCGGCAAAGGCTGGATCGCACTCGCCTTGACCACATTCGCCACGTGGCGGCCGATGCGCCTGCTGCTGGGCGCCTACCTGTTCGGCGGTGTGACCATGCTGCAGTTCCACCTGCAAGGCGAAGGCGTGCACGTGCCCACGCAGTTCCTGACGATGCTGCCCTACGTGTCCACCATCGTCGTGCTGGTGCTGATCTCGCGCAACGCCGGCTTCATCAAGATCAACATGCCGGCTTCGCTGGGCAAACCGTTCTTCCCAGGGTCGTGATGCGGCCCGCGCGTTTTTCATCCACAACCAGGAGAGAGTTCTCATGACCGTCCACACCAAGCGCTCGCTGCTACGGCTGGCCAGTTGGTCCGCTTTGGCCGCCACCGCCGCCCTCGTCGGCTGCGGCAAGAAAGAAGAAGTGCCGATCGCCGCAGCACCGGCATCGGCGGCTGCCACGCCAGCCAAGGCGGAGCCGCTGAAGGTGGCCTTTGCTTACCTGGGCACCGCCGGTGATCACGGCTGGACCTACGCCCACGACCAGGCGAAGAAGGCGATCGAGAAGGAATACGGCGACAAGATCGCCGTGAGCATCGTCGAGAACGTGCCCGAGTCGGCCGACGCCGAGCGCATCTTTCGCGACATGGCCAGCCAGGGCAACAAGCTGATCTTCGGCACCAGCTTCGGCTACATGGAGCCGATGCTGAAGGTGGCCGAGGAGTTCAAGGACGCCAAGTTTGAAAGCGCCACCGGCTTCAAGCAAACCGACAACCTGCGCAGCTACGACAGCCGCAGCTACATGGGCGCCTACCTGGCCGGCATCATTGCCGGCAAGATGAGCAAGTCCAACACCCTGGGCGTGGTCGGTTCGTTCCCGGTGCCCGAAGTCATCCGCAACATCAACGCCTACACCCTGGGCGCGCAAAGCGTGAACGCCAAGATCAAGACGAAGGTGGTCTGGATCGGTAGCTGGTTCGACCCCCCGAAGGAAGCCGAAGCCGCGCAGGCGCTGATCAACGGCGGCGCTGACGTGCTGCTGCAGAACACCGACTCCACGTCCGTGCTGCAAACCGCCGAGAAGAACAAGAAGTTCGCCTTCGGTTGGGACAGTGACATGTCGAAGTTCGCGCCCGAAGCCCATCTGGCCTCGGCCATCATCAACTGGACGCCGTACTACAGCAAGGCCGTGAAGGACGCGCTGGAAGGCAAGTGGGCCGGCAAGACATCGACCTGGTGGGGCGTGAAGGAAGGCGCCAACGACCTCGTGGCCATCAGCGACAAGGTGCCGGCCGACGTGAAGGAGATGGTGGCCAAGGCCAAGGCCGGCTTCATGGACGGCAGCCTGGACGCCTTCAAGGCACCCCTCCTGGGCCAGGACGGCAAGGACGTGCTGAAGGCGGGCGTCACCGCCGACGACAAGTTTCTGAGCGGCATGTCGTTCTACGTCAAGGGCGTGGAAGGCAAGATTCCTTCCGGCGACAAGAAGTAAGCCGCGCAGGCATATCGCCGGTCACCTGATCGGCGGGACAGCCCGCACGGCCCCGCACGGCCCCGCAGACAGCCCCGAAGACAGCCCCGAAGACAGCCCCGCAAACCCGCGGGGCTGTTTCGTTTTCAGATCGGCCTCAAGCAGGGGCACCAGCGGCCGATAACCCGGATGCAGACGGGCAACATCCCCGTCGCCAGCGCGCAGGACCGCCAGCCGGCTGGCCTGCGGCATGGCCAGCGCACCGCCAGCGCCTCAATTTGGCAGGTTTTTGCCGGCCAATACCGCCGGCCTCCCCCCTCAAGTCGGGCCCAGCAGCGTCCGATAACCGGTGAACAAGAACCGGTAGGCGGGCAGTTCGATGCAGCCTGAATCAACAAGCCGGTTCGCCTTAGCCCCAAGGAACTGAACATGGCCACGCTGATTCCGAACTACACCACCGCGCAAATTGCCGTCCTGGGCACGGCACAGATTGCGGGGCTGACCACGGAAGACTGGGCAGCCTTCAACTCGGCGCAGTTGGCGGCACTGGTGTCGACACAGATACCGGCCATTTCGCTCACTGGCTTGCGAGCGCTGACCGGCACCCAGATCGCGGCCTTCGAGTCGCGCGATGTGGCGTACTTCACGAACACGCAGTTGCAGGCTTTCAGCACCGGGCAGGTGCAGGCCCTGACCTCGGCACAAGTGGGCGCCTTCACCTCGCGCCAGGTTCAGGCCCTGAGCACCGCGCAGTGGGTGGCGGTTGACGCCGGCGACCTGGCGGCACTGTCGACCAATGCCGTCTCGGCCTTCACCACCGCGCAGATCGCCGTGCTGAGCACAGCGCAGCTCACGGCCCTGGAATCCAACCAGTTCGCGGCGCTGAGCACCGCAGCCGTGCGGGCCATGCAGGCCGCACAGTTGGTGGCCCTGGGCACGGCCGACATGGTCGCCCTGACCAGTTCGCAGATTGCCGCACTCAGCGCCACCCAGATCCAGGCGCTGACGACCGCACAGACACGGGCCATCGAATCCAGCGACATGGCCGCCCTGGGCACGACCGGCCTGGCCGCCTTGTCGACCCAGCAATTGGCGACCCTGAGCTCGGCCCAGATCCTGGGCTTCTCGACCACCCAAATCGCCGCGCTGACCTCCTTCCAACTGGCCCGTCTGACGACCAACCAACTGGCCGCCCTGGACACTGGCGACATCGCTGCCATGTCCAACGCGCAGTTGGTGGCCTTGGGCACACTGGGCATCGCGGCACTTTCCAGCACCGCGGTGGCCGCGATGAGCACCGCCCAGTTGGCGGGCCTGACCACGCGCCAGTTCGGCGCCATCGAATCGGGCGACTTTGCGGCCCTCAGCACCTTGCAGTTTGCAGCCCTGGGCACGGCCCAGATGGCCTCGATCTCGGCGGCCCAGGCTGGCGCCTTCGAAACCCGGGACCTGATGGTGCTGAACAGCGCGCAATTGCGCGCCATGACCACCACCGCCGTCGATGCGCTGAACTCGGCGCAGATCGCCGCCCTGCGCGCCGACCAGGTCGCGTCCATGACCAACGACCAACTGGCGCGTCTGGACAGCATCACCACCGCCCAGTTGGCCGCCCTGACCTCGGCCCAGGTGGCCGCGCTGGGCCAAGCTTACGGTTCCACCTTGACCACCGCCGACCTGGCGACGATGTCCACGACCCAGCTTCGCCTGCTGAGCACCGGTGCCATCGCGGGCCTGGCCAGCGAAGGCATCGACGTCCTGAACAGCACCCAGTTCAATGCGCTGACCACCGCGCAATTGAATGCCATTTCGACCGCTGCCTTGGCCGCGCTGGACAGCGCGGACATCGCCAGCCTGGGCACCCAGCGCCTGGCCGCGTTGAGCAGCGCCCAACTGGGCGCCTTCAGCAGCGCCCAGCTGAATGATCTGTCGACACAGCAGGTTCGTTCGCTCACGGCGACCCAGCTGGACGGTCTGAGCGCCGCCGACATCGACGCCCTGACCACCGACCGCATCGCAGCCCTGAGTGGCGTCCAGTTCGCCAGCCTGAGCGCCGCCCAGGCCGTCGGCCTGACCACCGACATCGCGGCACTCACGTCCACGCAGATCAACCAGTTGACGTCGGCGGCCATCGCCGCGCTGGGCACATCGCTGTCCACAGTCAACATCATGACGCTGGGCGTGGCCGGTGTGGCCGGCCTGACCACGGCGCAGATGGACGCCATCACCAACAGCGCCACGTTGGGCTTGCTGTCCACCGCCCAGGTGGCTGCGCTGAGCACGGCAGTGATCGTGTCCTTCACCAGCGAAGAGATCGGGGCGCTCACCTCATCGCAACTGCGCAGCCTGTCGGCCGCTCAAATCCAGGCCATCGGTACCGACGTGATCGGCGTGGCTACGGCCAATCTGGCCGCGATGAACCCGTCGCAGATCGCCGCCATGACCACGGCGGAAATCAACGCGCTGGACGCCGGCCAAAGGGCAGCGCTGTCCACCGCACAGGTCGCGTCGCTCACGGCCGCCCAACTGGCCGGCCTGGGCACCAGCATCAGCGACTTCACGACGCGCCAGTTCGCCGCCCTGACCGGCGGCCAGGCCGCCGGCCTGAGCACCGCTCAGGTGTCCGGCCTGGACACCGCCGATCGGGGCGCACTGAGTGCGGGTGCCATCGGTGCCTTGACCACAGCGGCCATCCAGGCCCTGACCTCGACCCAATTGCGGGCCCTGTCCACCGCCCAGGTGCAAGGCCTGACAGCCGCGCAATTCGTGGCCATGGGCACGGCTGACTTCGCCAACTTCGAAACCCAGGACCTCGCGGCCCTGACCGCCGCGCAAATGAGCGCCATGAGCACCAGCATGCTGGCCGCTGTGTCGTCGCAAGTGGCGGCCTTTGGCTCGGCCCAACTGGGCGCCTTGGGCACCGCGCAACTGAATGCACTGACCGGTGGCAACAACGGCACGCTGGGCGGTGACCAGATCGGTGGCACCGGCACGGCCACCATCGGCAACCTGACTTCCGCAGCCGTCGGCGCCTTGAGCACGGCGCAGATCGCCGGCCTGTCGAGCGCACAGATCCGCGTGCTGGACAGCGCCGACATCAACGCCCTGGGCAGCGACCAGATCCAGGCCCTGCGTGCCACGCAAATCGGCGCCTTCACCACCACCCAGCTGGCCTCATTCGGCACCGACGACCTGAACCTGCTGTCCACCACCCAGGTGGCCGGCTTCACCAGCGCCCAGCTCGGCAGCCTGACCACAGCTGCCCTGGTGGGCATGGGCACGCTGCAGTACAGCGGCCTCACATCAGCGCAATTGCAAGGCCTGACGACGGACCAGGCCCGCGTGCTGCAAACGGCCGACCTGGCCGCCATCCGCTCCAGCCAGATCGTGGGCCTGCACACCGACACCATCGCCGCGCTGACCAGCGCGGAAGTGGCCGCCCTGACCAGCGACCAGTTGATCGCCATGACCACGGCGCAAATCCGTGCCATCGAAGTCGAAGACCTGGCGGCGATCGCCACCGCCACCCTGTCCAAGCTGAGCAACGCCAACATCGCGGCGCTGACCACCAACCAGCTGGAAGGCCTGACCGCCGGCCAGCTGACCACGCTGACCACGGCGCAGATCGCCGCCCTGACCTCTTCGCAAATTGCTGGCCTGACGCCAGCCGATCTGGCTTCGCTGGGCACCGCTTCGTTCGACGCGATGACCACGGCCCAGATTCGCGGGTTCACGGCCAGCCAGGCCGCCGCGCTGGAAACGGCCGACCTGGCCGTGCTGGGCAGCGCCCAGATCCGCAGCCTGACGACCGCCGTGCTGGCCGCCCTGGATGCCAACCAGCTGGGCGCGCTGACCACCGCGCAACTGCGCGCCCTGGACCTGAACCAGATCAAGTCACTGGAACGTGACGAGCTGACCGGACTGAGCTCCGCCGGCGTCGCGGCCCTGCTGACCGCGCAGCTGGCTGCGCTCTCGACCCTGCAGCTCGACGGCCTGAGCGCTGCGGTGCTGGCCGGCCTGTCGACCAGCCAGATGGCCGCGCTGACCGTGGCCCAACTGCAATCGATGGACCCCGGCAAGCTGGCCGCGCTGGGCACCACCCAGTACGCCGGCATGACCTCGGTGCAACTGGCCGGCCTGACCACCGCCCAAGCCGCCGCGCTGGAAGCCGCCGACGTGGCCGCCATCGCCACGGCCCAGTTCCAGGGCCTGGGTACGGCCAGCATGCAGGCCTTCGGTGCCTCGCAGATCGCCGCCATCACCTCGGCCCAGGCCGCCGCGCTGAGTGCCGCCCAACTGCACGCCATCGACGTGGAGGACATGTACGCGCTGACCACCAACGCCTTGTCGGCCCTGAGCGCCGCCCAACTGTCGGGCCTGAGCAGCGACCAGTTGGCCGCCTTGTCGCAAGACCAGCTGTCGCACCTCAATGCCAGCCAGATCACGGCCCTGACCACGGCGCAGATCGCGTCGTTGAACCCGGACCAGCTGAACAACCTCAGCACGGCCCAGTTCGCCAAGCTCTCGGCGGCACAGCTTCTGGCACTGACCACAGAGCAACTGCTCAACCTGGAAGGCCGCAACCTGGCTGCGCTGACCACGGCGCAAATCACCACCCTGCGCACCGACCAGATCGAGGCGCTCAACGGTGATGCCCTGCAGGCCCTGACCACCAGCCAGGCCGCCGCGCTGACCGTGCTGCAAGTGCGGGCCATCGAAGCCGCTGACATCGCCGTGATGGAGACGGCCGACCTGGCCGCTTTCGGCACAGCCCAGATCGCCGGCCTGCGCGAAGCGCAGATCGATGCCATCACCGCCGACCAACTGAGTGCGCTGACCACCGCCCAGATCCGCGCCCTGACCACCAGCCAGGTCGCCCGCCTGGATGCCGACCACATCACCGCGATGAGCTCGGCCCAGATCGCCGCTTTCGGCACGACCCAGGTGCAGGCCCTGAGCACCACACAGGCCGCCGCGCTGACGTCGGAAGACCTGGCCGCGATGGGCACGCAGCAGATTGCCATGTTGGCTGCGGCCAACATCGCCGCGCTTTCGGCTGAAGCCGTCATCGGCCTGACGACGGCCCAGATGGCCGCCCTGACCACGGCCCAGGTGGCCGCCATGACCGAATCGAACCTGAACGTCCTGAGCGGGGCCGAGCTGGCTGCGCTGGGCACGGCCCAGATCCGCACGCTGTCTGACTCGCAACTCGCGGCGCTGGACGCCAGCCAGTTCGCCGCGCTGCGCACCGCGCAGATCGCGGTGCTGACCACAGCGCAGCTCGTGGGCATCGAACCCAGCAAGCTGGCGGCCTTGGGCACGGCGCAATTCGTGGCCATGACCAGCACACAGATCGCCGCGCTGACCAGCGACCAGGTTTCCGTCATGGAAACGGCCGACCTGGCCGTCCTGACCTCGGGCCAGGTGATGGCCTTGTCGTCGGCCAGCATGACCGCGCTGGATGGTGGCCAGATCAATGCCATGGGCACAGCGCAGATCGCGCGGCTCAGCGCCGCACAAGTCGCTGCCATCGACGCGGCCGACTTCGGCGAGATCGGCACGGCCACGTTGGCCGCACTGAACACCGGCGCCCTGCGCGCCCTCAGCACGGCGCAGCTCGCCAGCATCGACGCCAATTCGTTGGCTCAACTGGGCACCGCCCAGATCGCCGCCCTCACCACGCTGCAGATCGCCGGCTTGGCCGGTGCCAGCCTGGCGCTGCTGACGACCGCGCAGTTCCAGGCGCTGGGCACGGCCCAGATCGCTGCCATCACGTCGAACCAGGCGACCGAACTGGAAAGCGCCGACATCGCCGTGCTCAGCTCGGCGCAAATCCGCGCGCTCAGCACCGGCGCCTTGTCGCAGATGACCGTGGATGCCGTCCAGGCGCTGGGCACCAGCCAGGTTCCGGGCTTGACCGCTGCACAGATCGCAGCCCTGCAGCCCGACCAACTGGCCAGCTTCAGCACCGCAGAACTGTCGCTGCTGTCGGCCAGCCAGATTGGCGCCATGACTTCGACCCAGTTCAACACCTTGAGCAATGCCCAGCGCGGTGCGCTGAGCACCGGCCAGGTCGCCAGCTGGAGCACCGCGGCCATCGCCAGCCTGTCGGCCGACGCCTTCGCCGCGCTGTCCACGGGGCAGTTCGCTGCGATGGGTACGGCCCAGGTCGCGGCCTTCACTGCCGTGCAAACCGCGGCCCTGGAAACCGCCGATGCCGCCGCGCTGTCGGTCGCCCAGGTCAAGGTCCTGAGCACCGGCGCTTTGGCTGGCATGGCGGCTGAGGCCTTCGGGGCCTTGGGCTCCAACCAAGTGGCCGCGCTGTCCACGGCCCAGTTGGCCAGCCTCACCGCCGACCAGATGCAGGCGCTGTCCACCGACGACCTGTTGGCCATGGGGACGACCCAGATCGCCGCCCTGAGCACGCTGCAACTTGGCGCGCTGGAAGCCAACCAGTTGCAAGTCATGACCTCGCGCCAGATCGCCGCGCTGGGTACGGCGCAGATCGTCTCGCTGACGCCGGACGACCTGGCCGCACTGACCACGGCCCAGTTCGTGGCCCTGACAACCGCCCAACTGGCCGCGCTGACCACCGCACAGGTTGCGGCACTGGAAACAGCCGACGTCGCTGCACTGTCGGTCACCCAGATCCGTGCTCTCACGCCGGCCAGCATCGCCGCCCTGTCCAACGACGCCATCACCGCCCTGACCACCGCGCAAGTCGGTGCCCTGACCAACGCGCAAGTGGCCCAGATCAGCGCCCTGCAGATCGCCGCTCTCGAGAACGCCGATGTGGCGGCCCTGGGCCTGCCGCAAGTGGCCGCCCTGAGCACCGCGCAACTGGGTGCCTTCAGCGCCGCGCAGCTGGGTGCGCTCACGACCCGCCAGATCAGCGTGCTGACCACCGCGCAGACGCTGTCGCTGACGCCAGACAACCTGGCCGCCCTGACCACCGCGCAATACGCCGCGCTGACCACGGCCCAGCTCAACCGGCTGACCACCGATCAGGCTGCGGCGCTTGAATCGGCCGATGTGGCCGCGCTGAACACGGCGCAGCTGCTGGCCCTCGGCACCGCCACGGTGGCCGCGCTGTCCATCGACGCCGTGGCCGGCTTGACCACCCGCCAGGCCGCTGCGCTGAGCAGCGCCCAGCTGAACGCCCTGAGCGACGAACAGGTGCAAGCGATCAGCCTGACCGACGTGGCCGCACTGACCACAGCGCAACTGGCAGCCCTGAGCCCGACCCGCTTCGATGCACTGAACACCGCGCAACTGGCCGTGCTGACCACCCGCCAGGTGGCCGCGCTGACGGACTCGCAAGTCGTCTCCATCGATGCCGACAAGGTGTTCGCGCTGACCACCGCGCAGTTCGCGGCCATGACCACACGCCAGATCGCGGTCCTGACCTCGGACCAGATCTCGCAGATGGCCACCGACGACCTGGCCGCCCTGCGCACCGCGCAGATCCGTGCCCTGTCCGTCGAAGGCCTGGCCACGCTGAGCGATGCCGCGATCGCGGCGCTGCGCACCGACCAGTTCGCGGCCCTGAGCACGGCGCAACTGACCGGCCTGACCGTCACCCAGGTGGCGGCCATCCAGACCGATGACCTGCGCGCCCTGAGCAGCGGACAAATCCGCGCCTTGACCACCGACCAGGTGCAGGCGCTGTCCGGCACCCAGGTGCAGGCCATGACCACGGCCCAGTTCGCTGCCATGAGCTCTGACCAGCTGGTGTCACTGAACGCTGTCGCGCAGGCCGCATTCGGCACCGCCCAGTACTCGGCCATGACCACGACACAGTTGTCCGCACTCAGCGCCACCCAGGCCGCGATGCTGAGCACGACGAACATCAGCCAGTTCAGCACGGCACAGATCCGCGCCTTGAGCACCGACGCGCTCGGCGCCCTGAGCAGCGACGCTGTCGTGGCCCTGAGCACCCTGCAAGTGGCTGCGCTGAGCACCGCGCAAGTGGCCGGCCTGAGCCAGACCACGCTGCAGGCGATGGAGACCCGCGACCTCGCAGCCCTGACCCAGACCCAGTTCGCCGCGCTGGGCACCGCTCAGCTGAACTTGCTGACCACCGCCCAACTGGGTGCCTTGACGACCCGCCAGATCGCCGGTCTGACAGTCGACCAGTTGACCGGCCTTTCGGCCACCAACCTGGCCGCGCTGGGCACCGCCCAATACGTGGGCATGACCACACTGCAGATCGCCAGCCTCACCAGCGACCAGGCCGGTGCGCTGGAAGCCGCCGACATGGCGGTGCTGGGCACCGCGCAGATCCGCGCCCTGACCGTGGAAAGCATGGCCGCGCTAAGCACCGCTGCGCTGATCGCGCTGACCACGCTGCAAGCTGGCGTGCTGACTGCCGCGCAGGTGGACGCCATCTCGCTGGACAAGATCACGGCGATGGAAACCCGCGACCTGGCGCGTCTGGGCACGGCCCAGATCAACGCCCTGGGCGCCGACGGCCTGGCCGCGCTGACGACCCTGCAGATGGCCAACCTGACAACCACGCAGGTCGCCTCGCTGGACGCCAGCCTGGTGGCCAACCTGGCGCCGGATCAATTGAATGCGTTGACCACAGCCCAGTTCGCAGCGCTGACCACGACGCAGATCGCTCAACTCAGCGACGTGCAACTGGCGGCGTTGGAAACCGCCGACCTGGCGGCCCTCACCTCGACCCAACTGCGCACGCTGAACGAGGCCCAACTGGCTGCCTTGACCGGCGCCCAGGTGGCCGCCATGACCACCGCGCAGATTGCCGCACTGACCACGGTGCAACTGGCCGCACTGGAAATCGACGACTTCCTGGGCATGGGCACCGCGCAGTACGCCGCACTGACCACGGCGCAAGTCGCCAGCCTGGGTGCCGACCACGTCTCGCTGTTGGAGACGGCCGACCTGGCCGCCCTGACCACCGGCCAAGTCCGCGCGCTGACGGTTGACGCCATCGGCAGCCTCAGTGGCGGCCAGATCATCGCCCTGACCACGGCCCAAGTGGCCGCGCTGAGCACGCTGCAACTCTCGTCCATCAACGCCGCTTCGATGGGCTCGCTGGAGACGCGTGACCTGGCGGTGATGGGCACCGCCCAGATTGCCGCCCTGACCGGCGAACAACTGGGTGAACTGAGCACCGGGCATTTCGCCGCCCTGAGCTCGACGCAAGCCACCGCCCTGACCCTGACGCAGATCGCCGGCCTGACGCCGGCCAGCCTGGCCGCCCTGGGCACACAGCAGTTCCGTGCACTGAGCACCCGCCAGATCACCGCCATCAGCGAAGACCAGATCGGCGGCATGGAAACGGCCGACCTGGCCGCACTGACCACCACCCAGGTGCGGGCCTTCAGCGCCGCCCAGATCGTGGCGCTGACCACGGCCGGCGCCGCCGCGCTGACCAGCGACCAGTTGTTGGGTCTGAGCACCGCGCAGTTCGCCGCCATCGAAGCGGTCGACCTGTCGGCCATCAGCACCGCGACCTTCAGCAAGCTGACCACGACACAGGTCGCGGCGCTGACCGACACACAGGCCTACGGCCTGTCCACCGCCAACCTGGTGGCCATCGGTTCGGCCAACATCACCGCGCTGAGCGATGTCGCCATCGCGGCCCTGGAAACCAATGCCATGGCTGCGCTGACGACAGCCCAGGTCTCGGTGTTGACGACGCGCCAGATCGTGGCCATCGAAGCCGCCGACTTCAAGGCCCTGGGCACCGCGCAGTTCCGCGCACTGGGCACGACCCAGATCGCTGCGATCACGGCGGAGCAGCTGTCGGTCATCGAGACCGCCGACCTGACCACGCTGACCAACCTGCAGATTGCAGCCCTGAACACATCGGCCATCTCCGCGCTGACAACCGCGTCAGTCGCCGTGCTGCTGACCGCGCAGGTGCAGGCCCTGACCAGTGCGCAGATCGGCGCGCTGACGCCGGCCAATCTGTCGGCCATGGACAGCGCGCAGTTCGGTTCGCTGACCACCGCGCAGTTGCCGGCCATGACGGCCGCCCAAGCCGCTGCGCTGGGCACCGACGACCTCGGCCTGCTCAGTTCCAGCCAGGTGGCCGCCATCGGCACCGCCGCCATCGCCGCACTGAGCACAGCGGTCATCGCCGGGCTGAGCGGCGCGCAAGTCACGGCACTGACCACGGCCCAGCTGCGGGCGCTGAACGACAGCACCATCGCGGCCTTCGAGACCGGCGACCTGAACGGCATGACCTCGGTGCAGATCCAGTCGCTGAAGCTCAGCCAGGTGGCTTCTCTGTCCACCGATCAGCTGTCGCACCTGGGCACCACCCAGCTGACTGCCCTGACCACGGCCCAGTTGCGTGCCATCAGCGCCGCTGACCTGGCCACGCTGACCACCGCACAAGTGACCACGCTGACGGTGGCGCAAGTCGGCGGCCTGGCCGCCGCGCAAGTGGCCGGCATGGACAGCCAGGACTTCGCGCTGCTGACTTCGGCGCAGGTGGCGGCCCTGTCCACGGCGTCGATCGCCGCGCTGACCACCACGCTGGGCGCGGCCCTGACCACGGCGCAGATGACCAACCTGACGGCTGCGCAACTGCGGGCCATGACCACCGGCGTGTTGACGACGTTGGAAAGCTCGGACTTGCAAGCCCTGAGCCCAACCCAGTTGTCGGCCCTCAGCACCAGCCAGTTCACGGCGATGGGCACCAGCCAGCTCGTGACGCTGACGGCCGCCCAGCTGGGTGGCCTGACGACGGCGCAGTTCGCATCCATCACCGCCACGCGGCTGTCGCAACTGACCACCACCGAGTTCGCGGCCTTCACGGCCACGCAGCTGGGCGCGCTGACCACTGACCAGGCCGCCGCGCTCAGCGCGAGCGACATTGCGTCTTTGACCGGCACCCAGATCCACGGCTTCAGCACCGCGACCATGAAGGCCTTGAGCGCCGCACAACTGCAAAGTCTGACCACGGCCCAGATGGCGACGCTGACCACCGCGCAGATTCGCGCCATCGACGTGGCCGACATCTCGCAGCTGGAAACCGCTGACCTGGCGGCTCTGTCGGCCTCGCAACTGGCGGGCCTGAGCACGGCCCAGGTCCAGGTCATCACGTCGAACCAGCTGACGACGCTGACCGACACCCAACTGGCCGCGCTGAGCACAGCGCAACTCAACGTCATCGGCACCACCACGCTGAACGCGCTGGGCTCCGACCAGTTCAGGGTGCTGACCACCGCGCAGATCGCCGGCCTGAGCACCGCCCAGATCACGGCGCTGGAGACCACCGACCTGTCCAACCTGACGACCGAACAGGTGCGCGCATTCACCACCCAGGCGATGCAGGCACTGACGGCCAACCAGTTGAAGACGCTGGTGACCGACCAGGTGGCGGCCCTGCGCACGAACCAGATCGCGGCCATCGATTCGGGCGACGTGGCTGCGCTGCTGACCAGCCAGATCGCGGCCCTGGGCACGGCACAGATCCGCGCCATGACCAGCGCCCAGATCGATGCGTTGACCTCGGCGCAACTGGTGATCATGTCCACCACCCAGGTGGCGTCCATCGGTACCGCGCAGATCAGCGCCATCGCCACCGACGACTTCGTCCAGCTCAGCACGGCGCAATTCGCCGGCATGACCACGGCGCAGATCGCAGCCCTGTCGACGGTGCAGGTGCGCAACCTGGAAACGGCCGATCTGGCCGCCCTGAGCACCGCGCAGGTTCGTGCCTTCACCACCGCCGGCATGGCGGCGATGGACGACACCCGCGTGGCCGCGCTGACCACGGCCCAGGCCGCCGCGCTGGCGACCAACCAGCTGCGTGCCATCAGCTCGGCCAACATCGACGCACTGACCACCAACAGCCTGGTGGCGCTGACCGTCAGCCAGGTGGCTGCTCTGGCCAATGACCAGATCGACGGCATGACGGTGACCCAGCTGCAGGCCCTGACCACGCGCCAGATCCAGGCCCTGAACATCGGCCAGATCAACGCGATGAACGCCACCGACCTGGCCACCTTCACGACGCAGCAGTTCGCGGCGATGACCGTGGCCCAGATCGGCGCCATCAACGCGAGCCAGGCGGCGGGCTTCGAAACGGTCGACCTCGCGGTTCTGAGCACGGCCCAGATCCGCGGTTTGAGCACGGCAGCCATCGGCGCGCTGACCACATCGGCCCTGGTCAACCTGAGCACGGCCCAGATCGCCTCGCTGACCACCACACAGGTGCAAGCGATAGCGGCCAGCCGCATCGACAAGCTTGAAACCGCCGACCTCGTGGCGATGGGCACCGGCCAGATCGCCGCCTTTACGTCGGACCAGATGGGCGCCCTGAGCACGGCGCAACTGGCGGTGATGACCACCGCCCAGGTGGCCGCGCTGACCGACAGCCAGCTTGACGTGCTGACCGGCGCGAAGATATCGGCCTGGGACAGCACCCGCATCCGCGCCTTGACGGCCAACCAAGTGGCCGGCCTGAGCACCGATCAAATGACGACCCTGGACACCGCCGACCTCGTGGTGATGACGGCCAGCCAGATCCAGGCCCTGACCACCGACGTCATCCATGCGCTGACCACCGCCCAGTTCAACGTGCTGACCTCCGCTCAAGCCGCGGCCCTGACGCTGGCGCAGATCGAGGCGCTGGAAACGGCTGACCTGATGGCGCTGTCGCAGAACAGCTTCCGTTCGCTGACCGGCGCACAACTGGCGCATCTGAGCACCGACCAGTTCGATGCCTTGGGCACCACACAGTTCGGCTACCTGACGGCAGCCCAGGCCGCCTACATCACCACCGAGCAGCTGGGCTTGATGACCACCAGCGAGCTCGCCGCGCTGACCACGGACACCTTCGCGGCGCTGAGCACGGCGCAGATCGTGGCCCTGACCACCGACCAGATCAGCCACCTGACCACGGCCGACATCGTGGCCCTGACCACGGCCCAGGCCCGTTCACTGACGGCCGCGCAGATCGAGGCGCTGACCACCGACCAGGTGGTGGCTTTCGAGACCGCCGACCTGGCTGCGATGACCATGACTCAGTACAACGCCTTCGAGGGTGAGGACTGGGCCGCGATGAGCACCGCCCAGTTCGCGGCCCTGCAGGCGGTGACGCCCATCGTGCTGGACCTGGGCCACCACGGCGTCAGTACCACCACGGCGGCCCAGGGCGTGAACTTCGACCTGACGGCCACGGGTACGGCCGGCAAGGTAGCCTGGGTGGGCGATGGCAGCGCGCTGCTGGTGCGTGACATCAACCACGACGGCGTGATCAACGACGGCACCGAGCTCTTTGGCGCCGCCACCGTGCTGGCCAACGGGCAGCGGTCTGGCAACGGCTACATCGCGATGGCCGCACTGGACAGCAACCACGACGGCAAGCTCAGCGCGCAGGACGACCAGTTCAGCGAACTGAAACTGTGGGTGGACGCCAACCACAACGGCATCACCGACGCCGGCGAATTACAGGGCCTGGTCACGGTCGGGGTGATGGAGATCAACCTCGACTTCACCAAGACCAGCAACACCAACAACGGCAACTTGCTGGGCATGGTGTCGAATTGGACGGGCACGGACGGCAGCACCCACCAGGTGGCTGACGTGTGGTTCGCCAAGGCCGGCAGCAGCAACGCCGATGCGGCGCTGACGGCCAGCGACTTGCTGGTGGGGCCACCGACCGAGTTGCTGCCGGCGGTGGCTGGCACGGCGGGCGCTGACGCCAAGATGCACATGGCGGCCGAACGCCCGGCACCGGCCGCAGAGCCAGTCCACGAGCAACTGCTGGCTGCCCTGCCGCCGGCCCATCACCGGCCTTGGGAAGAAGAGCAACGGCAGATGCCGCTGCTCTGAGGCTGACGGCCCCGGCTCACAAAGCCGGGGCTGAAAGTGGCCCGCATAGTCCCTGCTTTTCCCCGGCTCGCGCCCCGAAGCCGCTCGGAAAATGAGCGCACAGGCTGGCAGCTTGCCGCCACCCCATGTCGGGGTGCGGCAGCCGCCCGGCCGAACGCAGCAGGGGGCAGCGCATGTGCGGAATCGCGGGGATCCACTACAAGCACGACGTGCCATCGTCGGTGCTGGACCACGCCGCGCAGCACTTCAAAAGCAGCCTGCAACACCGTGGCCCCAACGGCTACGGTGAACACCGCAGCGCACGCGCCGTCTACGTCAACCTGCGCCTGGCCATCGTCGACCGCAGTGGCGGCGACCAACCCATCTACGCGCCCGACCCGGCGCGCGGCATCGTCTACAACGGCGAGGTCTACAACTGGCAGGCCCTGCGCCAGCCGCTGGAAGGCCGCTACGCCTTCACCACCCAGTCCGACACCGAGGCCGTGCTGGCCACCGTGCTGGACCAGGGCGACGAGGGCCTGGCGCGCCTGAACGGCATGTTCGGCCTGTGCATCTGGAACAGCCATGACGACAGCTTTTTGCTGGCCCGCGACCGCTTCGGCGCCAAGCCGCTCTACGTCTACGAGGACGCAAACTGCCTGGCCTTCGCCTCGGAACTGCGCACGCTGTTGGCCCTGCCCGGCCTGGACCACGCGCTGGACCCGGTTGGCTTTCAGGACTACTTGAGCTTCCGCCACGGCCTGGCGCCGCACACGATGTTCGCGCGCATCCGCAAGCTGCCGGGCGGCAGCGTGCTGCGTTTCGCTAACGGGCAAAGCGAAGTCCACGCCTACGCCAGCATCGAACTGCACGAGCCCACCGTCGTCAAGCCCGACGCCGCCTACATCGAAGAGCTGGACCACATCCTCAACCACGCCGTGCGCTCGCAGTTGATGGGCGAAGTGCCCATCGGCGTGCTGCTCAGCGGCGGGCTGGATTCCAGCGCCATCGCGGCCTGCGTGCACGGCGCCGGCGCCAAGCTGCGGGCTTACAGCATCGGCTTCCCCGAGGTCAACGAATTCGAGTTCTCGCGCGACGTGGCCCGCCACTTCGAGCTGGACTACACCGAGGTCGTGCTGACCCAAGACGACCTGCGCGCCGGCATGGACCGCGTGCTGGGCGAACTGGACGAACCCATCGCCGACCCGGCCTGCTTCGCCCTGTCGCGGCTGTGCCAGGACATCCGCAAGGACGTGACAGTGGTGCTGTCCGGCGAAGGCGGCGACGAGATGTTTGCCGGCTACGGCCAGCACCAACTGGCGTTGCAGCCGGACATGGACCGCAACAGCGTGTTCGCGCACTTTCTGCACCACAGCGCGGTGAACCTGGACGCCAACCAATGGCTGCGCGACAAGCAGATGCCGCTGCAGCATTTGCGCCACCGCCATCACTTTGATCAGGCCGACTCGGTGCTCAACGGCATGCAGACCTTCGAGCTGCGCACCTGGATGCCCGAGAACCTGATGATGAAGGCCGACAAGGTGCTGATGGCGCACTCCCTGGAAGGCCGCTTCCCTTTCCTGGACCTGGACCTGTACCGCTTTGCCGCGCAACTGCCGCAGCACATGAAGCTGCCGCACGCCGGTTCTTCCAAACACGTGCTGCGCCAGTTGATGGCGCCGCGCCTGCCGGCATCGGTGACGCAGCGCCGCAAGATGGGCTTCACCGTGCCGCCGAGCTTTTTCATGCCCGCGTTGCGTGAACGGCTGCAGGCGGCCATCAGCGACTTGCGCCGCACGCCTGTCGCCGAAGTGCTGGACCTGGACGCGATCGCCCAACTGCTGGCCGCCAGCTACGACCCCGTGCACGGCCACACCGTGCCGCCCTTCCGCGCCTGGAGCCTGGCGGTGCTGCTGCTGTGGTGGGCCGACATCTATCCGGGACTGCGCGCGAAATCTGTGGCACCCGACGCAGCCGGAACAGCGCCGAAAGTGCCACGCCAGCGCCTGGTCATCTACACCGCGCTGATCGGCGCCAAGGAACCGCTGGCCAACCCGCTGGCCCGGTTGCCGGCTGGCGCCAGCACCGACCTCGACCTGGACTTCGTCTGCATCACCGACAACCCGCAACTGCAGTCGCCCGTCTGGCGCTTCATGCCCATCGGGGCACGCCACCTGCCGCCCGAAAAACTGTCGCGCCGGCCCAAGGCCTTGCCGCACGAATACTTCCCCGACGACACCTTCAGCCTGTACGTGGACAACACCGTCAGCTTCAAGCGCCTGCCGCAAGCCAGCGACCTGGACACCAACCGGCCGCAACTCTTTCGCGCCTTCCAGCACGGCGGCCGCCACAACCCGGCTGAAGAAGCCACGGCGATTGCGATGCTGGGTTACGACGATACCGACGTCATCTGCCGACAGCTCGACTTCTACGCCGCGCTGCACCCGCTGAACACCATCACCCCGTTGACCACGGCCACGGTGCTGCTGCGCCAGCACCACGCCGAACCCGTGCGCCGCTTCGGCACGCTGTGGTGGGAAAGCATCCTGGCGTTCTCGAAACGCGACCAGTTGTCTTTCGACTTCGCGCGCATCGAAGCCGCCTGCCCGGTGGACTACTGGCCCGGCGCCACGCACGACAACCCGCTGCTGGACTGGAACGGCAGCCTGGCACCGAACCGCGTGCGCGCCAGCTTCGACAACAAACGCTACGCCTGGCTGCACCGCGACGACCCGCAGGCGCTGGCCGACCCGCGTGCGCATTTCCTGCGCAGCGGCGGCGGCAACGGCGCGGCCTACCAGCGTCCGCTGGACCTCTTCGAGTTCGTCTGCCACCAGTACGGCAGCAGCCTGGGCACCCAAGTTTCACCGCGCCGCGCCGCTGCGCGCGGCCTGCAGCCTTTGCTGGAACCGCTGCGTGCCACCGGCCGCCGCTACCTGCTGGTGCGGGTGCAATCGGGCACCGGCGCGCAAGCCTTCAGCAGCGCCGAATTTGACGCCGCGAGTCTGGCCTTGTCGGTCTACCTGGCACCGGCCGCCGGCACCTTGATGGACCTGCATGCCGCCGACCTGCAGCCCGACGGCCGGGTCTACACCACCACCCAGGCGCCCTACGACCTGGTGTTGGTGCTGGGGGCCCCCGGCTGGGCGCTGGACACCCTGGTGCAACGTCTGCACCGCCTGATGGCGCCGCAGGCCGGCAGCCTGGTGGCGGTGTTGAACACGCCGCTGTCGCTGAAGCAGGCCGTGGACACCGAGCGCTGGCTGGAAGCGCAACTGGGCAGCCCCGTGCAGGCCGCAGTGCAGGCCACGCAGCACGATGACAGCCCCGCGCCGCTGGCCAACACCTTGCTGGCCTACAGCTGGCACGCCGAGACCGCACCTGCGGGTTCGACGAAGGCCAGCGCAACAGCCGCCACCGCGCCCGCCGCCGTGTCGTCGGCCCCCGTGTCTTCAGCCCCAATCAACGGCCTGGCCCGGAGCCCCGCATGAACCACGTGCTGTGCGACGGTGGCCTGTGCAACCGCCTGAACGCCCTGCTCTTCGCGCTGCTGCTGAAGCAGCGCTTCGGCGGCGACTGGCAGGTTTCCTGGCCGCGCAACAACTGGTGCGACGCTGCTTTCGAAAAGCTGTTCACCTGCGGACTGCCGCATGACGACCACGGCATCGCCCACTATCGCGAACAGCAGGCCAGCCACCGCCTGTTCATACATGAAGACCAGGGTGGCTTCGCCCCGGCCCACGTCACGCTGAACAGCAGCCTGAAAGGGTGGGAAGACTGGCAACGCGTGCTGGCCGAAGGCGGCAGCGTCGTTTACTACAACAACCTGCTGCCGCCCTTCGTCGAACCCGGCGAGGCGCGCCAGGCGCTGCAGTTGCTGGGCCTGAACCCCGACGTGGCACGCCGCGCGCTGGCCTTCGTGGCCGAGCACAAGCTAACTACCGAGGTGACCGGCCTGCACATCCGCAAGACCGATTTCGGCAGCCGCGTCGACGACCAGGCCTTGTTCCGCGAAGTGGCCGCCAGCGGCGTGCGCCACTTCGTCTGCAGCGACGATGCCGAGGTCAATCAACGCTTCGCCACGCTGGCGCATTGCACGGTCTTCCCGAAGACCGCTTTCCCCGAAAAGCTGGACGCACAAGCCGACTGGTTGAACTGGAGCACCGACAACGCCGGCCGCTCATTCCCTTTCAACGTGCAGCGCGGTGAACAAGCCGTCGTCGAAGGCCTGATCGACCTGCTACTGCTGTCGTGCACGCGCATCCGTACCAATTCCGGAGCCACCTCGGGTTCCACCTTCCCCGCCATGGCCCGGCTGTTCCAGTCGGCCGGATTTCTGCAACGCCACAACCTGAAAGATCCACCCGTGAACGCACCGCTAGAAGCCCGCCAATTCGACCTGTCGCAAGTTGACGAGAACGAACACCTGATCCCCCGGCCCTATGGCACGCTGCAGTCGCTGAACCTGGACCACCTGTACCGCTACGCCTTCGCCAAGGGCTTTTGCTACAACGCCGACGTGCTGGACGCGGCCATGGGCTGCGGCTACTCATCCCTGCTGCTGAACTGCAAAAGCTACACCGGAGTCGACATCGACCCGAACATGGTGGCCTTCGCCAACGAGGTCTACCTGCCGATGACGAAGAAAGGCCGCTACCTGCAAGGCAGCGTGCTGGAACTGCCGGTGCCCGACCACAGCATCGACGTCTACATCTCGTTCGAAACCATCGAACACATCCAGCCCGGTGAACTGACGGCCTACTTCGCCGAGGTCAAGCGCGTGCTGCGCCCGGGCGGCCGCTTCGTCTGTTCCACGCCGATATACCGGGGTGACAAGTACGGCCTGCTGACGCGCTACCACCCCTACGAATTCCGTTACCAGCAGTTCGAAGCCACGCTGGTCAACCAGGGCTTCGCGATGCAGGAAACGCTTTACCAGTGGCCGCCGCATTTCACGCTGGAACACGTCATGCCCAGCTTCGCGCAGACCCAGCAGCCCGCGCCTTTCCTGACCATCTGCGTCTGCCAGGTGGCCGGCTGAACTGCCGCGCACGCCAACACCTGACGCCCCACGCGAACAAGACCTGAAAGCAAGCGATGAGCAACACCACGGTTTCCCAGCACGAACTTTTCAACCTGCTCAACCTGATCAGGCCCTGGCAGATGATCAGCGACGTCAAGGTGCGCCTGGGCTCGAACGCCGACGGTGGCTATGTGATGCCTTCGTGCAGCCGCCGCACGAACACCGTGCTGTCCATCGGCGTGGGTGAGGAAGTCAGCTTCGACGGCGAACTGGCGGCGCTCGGCGCGCGCATCATCCAGTTCGACCACACCATCGAACGCTCGCCCAGCAACCACCCCAACATCGAATTCATCCGCAAGGGCTGGGGCGCCACCGACGGTGGCGAGTTCGTCAGCCTGAGTTCGATGGTGCAGATGATCGACTGGCAACGCGCCCAGCACGCGATCCTGAAATTCGACACCGAAGGCGCCGAATGGGACTGCCTCAGCACCGCCAGCAGCGAAGACCTGAACCGCTTCGAAGTGCTGACCGGCGAGTTCCACAACTTCCACAACCTGGTGGTGCGCGAACACTTCGACCGCGTGATGGCGGTGTTCACCAAACTCTGCAGCACCCACCACGTCATCCACATGCACGCCAACAACGCCGGCGGCATGATCATGCTGGGCGGCATCCCTTTCCCGCGCCTGCTGGAGTTGACCTTCATGCGCAAGACGTCGGCGTCATTCCACGGCCATTCGTCGGAGCCCATCCCCGGCCCGCTGGACCGCCCGAACGTGCCGCAACTGCCGGACCTGTACCTGCGCGCCTTCTGATCGTCCGGTGAAGCGCGGCGGGCCAGCCCAGGAAGGCCTAGCCCTGCCTAGGACCCCCTGCCGAGGACCCCTGCCCAGGACATCAACGCCAGGACAGCCACCGCCATGCGCGCCGCAGCACCCCGGTGTTGCGCGGCAAAAGCCAGTGCGTGTTCACCCATCACGGTGCGTTGCGGATCGGTGCAGAGCGCCACCGCGCGGGCCACTGCGGCTTCGATGTCGGGCAGGCGTTCGGCCGCGCCGGCGGCCATTGAGCGCTCGGCCGCCTGCGCGAAGTTGAAGGTGTGCGGGCCCATCAACAGTGGGCAGCCGCAGGCCGCCGCTTCGATCAGATTCTGCCCGCCCAGCGGCGCGAAGCTGCCGCCCAGCAAGGCCACGTCGGCCATCGCGTAGTACAGCGCCATCTCGCCCAGGCTGTCGCCCAGGATCACATCGACAGCGGCCGCTTCAGACGGCGGCACGCTGGCCCAGGCAGTGCGCCGTTGCAGCGTCAGGCCGGCGGCCGGCACCATTGCGGCCACCGCGTCGAAACGCTGGGGGTGGCGTGGCACCAGCAGCAGCAGCGGGCGTGGCGCGGGCAGCGCGGCCCAGGCGCGCAGCAGCGGGGCTTCTTCGCCTTCGCGTGAACTGCTCATCAGCACGACCGCGCGGCCCAACGCCTGCCGCCAAGCGTGGCCCTGGGCCAGCAGCGCGGGCGCGATGGCCATGTCGAACTTCAAGTTGCCCATCACCTGCACCGCAGCGGGCGCAGCACCGCTGGCACGCAGCCGTTGCGCGTCGGCTTCGGTCTGCGCCAGCACCGCCGAAAAGGTGGCCATCGCCGGGTGCAGCAGCGCAGCCAGACGGTCGCCCTTGGCCTGGCTGCGCGCCGACAAGCGCGCATTGGCAAGCACCAGCGGCACACCCGCAGACCTGGCCCCAAGCAACAAATTAGGCCAGACCTCGGTTTCCATCAGCACGCCGACCGACGGCTGCTGCGTGCGCAGGAAGCGGCGCACCGCGCCCGGCGTATCCAGCGGCAGCCAGACCTGGGCGTCGCCATGGCGCAGCAGTTCGGCGCCGGCTGCGCGGCCGGTGGCCGTGCCGTGGGTCAGCAGCAAACGCAGGCCCGGGTGGCGCGCGCGCAGTTCATTGATCAGCGCGGCAGCCGCCCGCGTTTCGCCCAGCGACACCGCGTGCAACCAAAGGCGACCTGTCGGCACAGCCACACCGCCGTAACCGAGTCGCTCGCCCCAGTGCAGCCCGTAAGCCGGCTCGCGCCGCGCCCGCCATGCATAACGCGCGAACACCAGCGGCAACGCCGCGCGCATCAACAGCGTGTAGGCGGCGCGCGCCAGTGCGACGCCTGCACCGCCTGAAACCCGCGCGGGCTTCATTGCGTCAAGGCCCGCAGGCCCAGGTCAGTGCGCAGCCGCCTCGACCTGAGCGTCGGGTTTCACGGTGCGCAGCGCGGCCATGAACTGCGCTTCGATGCGGTGCAGCGCTTCGTCGGTGTGGCCTTCGAAGCGCAGCACCAGCACCGGCGTGGTGTTGCTGCCGCGGATCAGGCCGAAGCCGTCGGCAAAGTCCACGCGCAGGCCGTCGATGGTGCCCACGCTGCCACCTTCGAACTTCAAGCGGCCGTCGGCCACCTGGGCCAGCAGTTCGGTCACCACCGCGTGGTGTTCGCCCTCGGCGCAGGGCACGTTCAATTCAGGCGTGCTGAAGCTGGTCGGCAGCGCGTCCAGCTCGGCACTGGGGTTCTTGCTGCGCGACAGGATTTCCAGCAGCCGGCCAGCGGTGTACATCGCGTCGTCGAAGCCATACCAGCGTTCGCCGAAGAAGAGATGGCCGCTCATCTCGCCACCGAAGGGCGAGTTGATTTCGCGCAGCTTGGCCTTGATCAACGAGTGCCCGGTCTTCCACATCAGCGGCTTGCCGCCGGCCTTGCGGATGGCCACCGGCAGGCGCTGCGAGCACTTCACGTCGAAGATGATGGTGGCGCCTTTGTTGCGCTTGAGGATGTCGCGTGCGAAGAACATCACCTGCCGATCGGGGTAGATGATATGGCCGTCTTTGGTGACCACGCCCAGGCGGTCACCGTCGCCGTCGAAGGCCAGGCCCAGCTCGGCGCCGGTGGCGTGCACGACCTTGATCAGGTCGGCCAGGTTCTCGGGCTTGCTCGGGTCGGGGTGGTGGTTGGGGAAGTCGCCATCGACCTTGGAATACAGGTCGATGACGTCGCAACCCAAGGCACGCAAGATGGCCGGGGCCGTCGCGCCGGGGATGCCATTGCCGCTGTCCACGACGATCTTCATCGGACGCGCCAGCTTGCAGTCGCCGGTGATGCGGGCTGCATACTCGGCACCGATGTCCATCTTCGCGGTGCGACCACGACCCGTCGTGTAGGTCTCGGTTTCGATGCGCACGCGCAGCTTCTGGATGTCGTCACCGTAGATGGCGCGGCCGGCCATCACCATCTTGAAACCGTTGTAGTCCTTGGGGTTGTGGCTGCCGGTGACCTGGATGCCGCTGCTGCAGCCGTGCTGCGCGCGGGTGGCGGCCACGTAATACAGCATGGGCGTGGTGACGGCACCGATGTCTACCACGTCGAGGCCCGTGCTCTTCAAACCGCGAATCAAAGCGGCGGCCAGCTTCGGGCCCGACAAGCGACCATCGCGGCCCACCGCCACGGCCTTTTCGCCGGCAGCACGGGCTTCGCTGCCGAAGGCGCGGCCCAGGTGTTCGGCGAAGGCTTCATCGACGTTCTTGCCGACGATGCCGCGAATGTCATAGGCCTTGAAGATGGTCGCGTCTATCTGCATGGGGTGTGTTGCCGTGGGGATGGGATGGGGCGCGATTGTAGGCAGCCGCCTTGACGCTGAATATCGGCGCTGCCGTCGATACAGCACGCGAACTGGCCGTCGGTCGCCACCCCGGCACGGCTGCACACAGGCCCTGCCTAAACTGGCCGCATGGAATTCAACCGCCGCTACCTCGCCGCCTCTTGGCGCTCCTGGCTCGCTTCAGACACGCCGCGCGTGGGGCCCGAGTGGCTGCACCTGATCTGGACGCTGCTCTTCTGTCTGGTGGTCGCGGCCGGCTTCACGGTCATCGGCTTCGCCATCTACGCCAACGGCGATGGGGCGTGGCGCAACTGGGCAGGCTGGCTGCACTGGTACGGCATGAATCTGGTCGTCAGCCTGAGCATCGGTTACGCCATCCATGGGCTGATGCGGCTGGCCTTCGCCGTCGTGGGCCCCGAGCGGGTGCGCCAATTGCGCGGGCCGGCGCGGGCCATTTTCTTCGCCACCATCCCGCTGGTCGGCCTGGCCATCGGCTGGCCGCTGGGCAGTTGGATCGTCGGCAGTTCGGGCCCGGGCTGGTTCCGCGCGAACAACGCCAACAACGTGGCGGCAGGGATGTTGATCTCGGTGGTGATCTCATTGGTCTTCTACCAATTCTTCGCCTCCAAGGCGCGGCAGATCGAAGCCGAAAGGCGCGCCACCGAGGCGCAGTTGCGCCTGCTGCAAGCGCAGATCGAACCGCATTTCCTGTTCAACACGCTGGCCAATGTGATCTCGCTGATCGACCACGACGCGCCCAAGGCCAAGCAGATGCTGGAGTCCTTCACCGACTACCTGCGCAGCTCACTCACCAGCCTGCGCCACGACCAGACCACGCTGGGCAGCGAGCTCGACGCGGTGCACCACTACCTGCTTCTGTTGAAGACGCGCATGGAAGACCGGCTGCAGTTCAGCATCGACAACGACCCCGCGCTGGGCGACTTGCGCCTGCCGCCACTGCTGCTGCAACCGCTGGTGGAAAACGCCATCCACCACGGGCTGGAGCCCAAGGTCGAAGGTGGGCATGTGCGGGTCAGCGTGCGCGTGGAAGGCAGCCACTTGCTCATCGAAGTGGCCGACGACGGCCTGGGCCTGGACGCACCACCGCGCCGCAAGAGCGGCGCTGGCATGGCCCTGGGCAATCTGCGTGAACGCCTGCAGGCGCAGTACGGCGACCAGGCCAGCCTGGCGCTGGTCGCCACCCAACCCGGCACCGTGGCCACGCTGCGTTTGCCGATGAACAACGTCCAGACCCACAAGGCCCAGACCACCCCCGCCCCAAACACCAAAGTCCCAACCACCAAAGTCCCAACCACCAAAGTCCCAACCACCAAGGCCCCGACATGACGACTTGCCTGATCGCCGACGACGAACCGCATCTGGTGAAAGCGCTGCAGGCGCAACTGGCTGCGCTGTGGCCCGAACTGGACATCGTGGCCACCGCGCGCAACGGCATCGAAGCGGCCGAGCGCATCGCCGCGCTGCAACCTGACCTGGCCTTTCTGGACATCCAGATGCCCGGTCTGAGCGGGCTGGAAGTGGCGCAGGGCATCGAGGGCAACACGCGCGTGGTCTTCGTCACGGCCTACGACGAATACGCCGTCGAGGCCTTCGAGCACGCGGCGTTGGACTACGTGCTGAAGCCGGTGAAGGCCGAGCGTTTGCAGCGCACGCTGGAGCGCATCCAACGCGCTGCAGCAACGCCAGCCACCGCGCAGGAAGAGACCAAGCTGCTGGCTGCACTGCAACGCCTGCTGCCGGTATCGGCTGCCGGCGGCGGAACCGAACGCCTGCGCTGGGTGCGCGCCAGCAAGGGCGAACGGATGCAGCAGATTGCGGTGGACGAGGTGCTGTACTTCCACGCCGACGACAAGTACACCTGCGTGCGCACGGCGCAAGCCGAGCACCTGATCCGCACGCCCATCGCCGAGCTGGCGGCGCAGCTGGACCCGGCGCAGTTCTGCCAGGTGCACCGCAGCACCATCGTCAACCTGCGCCACTTGGAAGGCACGCGCCGCGACGAGGCCAGCCGGCTCTTTGTGCGCATCAAGGGCGTGGAGCCAGGTCAGTTGCAGGAACTGCCCGTCAGCCGCGCCTACGTGCACCTGTTCAAAGCGATGTAGCCCGGTGCTGTGACGCGGGCCGCATGCGGGCTTGCCACATGGGCAAATTTCACCGTGCGCCGTAAAGTGCCGGCTGGACCGAACCCCAACGGAGACACGCATGACCGAAGCCCATCGACCCCACGCTCGAACTGCCGAACTGAGCGCAGCGGTACCCAGCCGCCGCACCGCCCTGCAAACCGCCGCCGCCATGACCGTCGGCGCGGCCGTCGGCACCATCACCAGCGGTTGCGCCGCACCGGGCGACATGGCCGCCGCCAAGACGCCTTTCGCCGTGCCAGGCGTTTTTCTGCCCATCGTCGGCAGCAGCCTGTCTTTCCCCGTGCGACGCATCTACTGCATCGGCCGCAACTACGCAGCGCATGCCCGTGAAATGGGCTCAGACCCCAACCGCGAACCGCCTTTCTTCTTTCAGAAACCCACCGACGCCGTCCAGAAAGTGGCCGTCGGCACGGTGGCCGACCACCCCTACCCATCGCTGACCAAGAACTACCACTACGAAGTGGAACTGGTGGCCGCGCTGGACAAGGGCGGCAAGGACATCCCCGTTGAAAAAGCGCTGGACTGCGTTTACGCCTACGCGCTGGGTCTGGACATGACGCGGCGCGACCTGCAGCGTGCCATGGGCGACGAGAAAAAGCCCTGGGAAATCGGCAAGAGCTTTGACCACTCGGCACCCATCGGCCCGCTGCACCTGGTGCGCGACATCGGCCATTTCACCAAGGGCAACATCTGGCTCAAGGTCAATGGTGTGACGAAACAGAACAGCGACCTGGCCAACATGATCTGGAGCGTGGCCGAGCAGATCAGCAAGCTGTCGCAAGCCAATGAACTCTTCCCTGGCGACATCATCTATTCCGGCACGCCGGAAAACGTCGGCCCGGTGGTGCGCGGCGACGTCATCGAATGCCACATCGACAAGTTGCCCCACCTGTCGGTGAAGATCGTCTGAAACGACAGCGGGGCGCACTTGGCACCCCGCTGTCATTGTCGTCGTCGTTTTCGTTTTCGTTGCCCCTGGCCGCTGCCGGTGCGCAAGTTGAAAGCGGTCCGGTCAGAACTCGACCGCGTCACCCGGGTTCAGCGCCATCACCTTGGTGGTGCTGTTGCCCAGCGCCTTGATGAACTCGGCGGGCGTGCCGGGCAGGCCGGGGTTGGTCAGGTAGTGCATGGGAATCACAACCCTGGGCTTGATGAACTCGCGCGTGACCATGGCCGCGTCTTGCGGGTTCATCACGAACTGGCCACCACCGATGGGCATCAGCACCAGGTCGGGCTTGTACATGTCGGCGATGAGCTTCATGTCGCCGAAGACACCGGTGTCGCCCATGTGCCAGATCTTGAAGCCGTTCTCGAACTCGATGATGAAGCCGCCAGGTTCACCGCCCGGGTGCGATTCGTTCTTTTCGGTGGCCGGGTTCTTCCAGACAATTTCCGAACTGTGTTCGGCGCGCACCAGCGTCACCTTCACCCGGGGGCCCAGCGGCGTCACCGTGCCGCTCTTGTTCATGCGGTTGGACTGCTCCACGGGCAGGATGCCCAGCGTGCCGAAGGTCTGCGCCAGGCCGGCCGGCGCCCACAGCGGCGCGTTATTCATCTTGGCCAACGCCGGCGCGTCCGCCATGTGGTCGAAGTGGCCGTGGGTGACCAGCACCAAGTCCACCTTGCCCAGCGCTTCCAGCTTCTTGAACTCGGCCGGCGTCTTGGGGTTGGTGACCAGCCAAGGGTCGATGACGATGACCTTGCCTTCCAGCGTGGTGAGCTTGAAAGCGGCCTGGCCCAGCCATTGCACCTTGACCTTGTCGGCCGCAAAAACGGGCAAGGCCGCAACCAGCGTCAGCGCGGCCAAGGCCGTTTTGAAAGTCTTCTTCATCGTCATCGCTCCTGGGTTTCAGTGATTGGAATAGTCGGTATAGGCGGGTTCCGGCTGCGTGAAATACGCATGCAGGATCTGGTAGACCATCTTGTAATTCTTCTGCTGGAAACTGGCGTGGCTGATGCCGTTCAGCACGGTGAACTGCTTGTCCGGGTGGGGCAGCAATTTGAAGAACTGCAGCAAATCGTCAAAGCCCGCGATGCCGTCGAACTGGCCGCGCAGCACCACCGTGGGCACGGTGATCTTCAGCGGGTCCACCACCGGCAGCTTGCTGCACATGTCGATGTAGGTGCCGTTGGGCATGCTGTCGTCCAGCGCCAGGATGGCGTCGGCAAAAGCCTCGACCGTGTTCGCGTCGGCACAGTCGGCATGGTCGCGCGCGAAGATGCTGCGCACAAAAGCGCGGTTGATGGGCCGGCGCTTGTGGGCGATGAATTCGGGCAGCTTCTTGCGCCTCTGTTCCAGCGTGGGCGCGCCTTCGCCAGTCCAGACGAAGGCGTCCAGCGCCAGGCGTGACACGCGCTCGGGGTGGTTCTGCGCAAACAGCGCGGCACGCAGCGCGCCGCTGCTGATGCCGTAGGTCAGGAAGCTGCGCACGCCGCGCGTGGCGTAGATGTAGTCGGTGGCGGCTGCCAGGTCGGCGGCGCCGTTGGCGATGTCACAGTAAATGTCGCGGCTTTTGTCGCTGCGGCCGTAGCCTTCCATGTCCACGCACCAGCAGACGAAGCCGCGTTCGGCGAACCAGTCCATCACGCTGCTGTCGGGGCGGCCGGGCACGGCCAGGTCGAAGGTCGGCTGGCTGGCCATCGACGAGCCGTGCACCCACAGCATCACCGGCTTGCCGGCCTGTTGTTCGGGCGTGCCGACGAACTTTTCCCACAGGAAAAGCCTCACGTCGCCGTCGGCGGTTTTTTTGGTGGTCCAGTGTTCCTGGCCGGTGACTTGGGTCATGGAGGGAGATCCTGTTGAGTCGGGGTTCGGGTAAGCAGGAACCAGTCCGGCGGGTCAATCGATCTTGGCGCCCGAGTCCTTCACGATGCGGGCCCAGTGGTCGCGCTCTTCGCGAAAGAAGCCGTCCATCTCGGCCGGCGTGCCGGCGACGATTTCGATGCCGGCTTCGGCGAAATAGGCTTTGACTTCGGGCACCGTCATGACGATTTTCAGTTCGCGGTACAGGCGGTCGATGATGGCCGGCGGCGTGCCTTTCGGTGCCAGCAGGCCCATCCACACATAGGCCGAATAGCCCGTCAGGCCGCTTTCAGCCAGCGTGGGCACGTCGGGCAATTGCGGGCTGCGCGTGCTGCCACTGGTGGCCAGCGGCTTCAGCTTGCCGGCCTTGATGTGGGACACCATGCCGGCGGTGCCGGGCATGGAGATGGGCACGGTGCCGGCCAGCAAATCGGTGGTGGCCTGGCCACTGCCCCGGTAGGGCACATGGGTCATCTTGATGTTTGCCATGCTGGTGAACTGGGCCATGAAAAGGTGCTGACCGCTGCCGTTACCCGAGCTGGCGTAATTCAGCACGCCGGGCTTGGCCTTGGCCAGGGCGATCAACTCGGCCACGTTCTTCACGCCCAGGCTGGGGTGCACCACCAACACGCCGGGCTCACGGCCCAGCAGGCTGATGCCAACGAAGTCGTCGATGGGCGCAAACGGCAGCTTGGAGTAGAGCGACGCGCTGATGGCGTTGGTCTGCGAAGCCAGCAGCAGCGTGTAGCCATCGGGCGCGGCCTTGGCCACTTCGCCGCTGCCGATGGTGGCACCGGCGCCCGGCTTGTTGTCGATGATGACCTGCTGCTTCAGGCGCTTGCCGAGTTCTTGCGCCACCATGCGCGTCGGCCCGTCCACCGCGCCGCCGGGCGAGAAGGGCACGACGATGCGGATGGGCTTGTTGGGGTAGTCCTGCGCGCAGACAGAACCGGCGGCCAGGGCCAGCAGGCCCGTGGCAAACAAGGTAGCGATGTGTTTCATGGGAGCGTGGGCTTTCATGGTTTCAGGCGTCCAGGTCGATCTTGCGTTCACGGGCGATGGCGGTCCAGCGGGCGATATCCGACTTGATGAAGGCGCCGAAATCGGCCGACGACATCGGCATCGGCTCCACCGCTTCAGCCGCCAGGCGGTCGCGCAGGTCAGGGCCGGTCAGCACCTTGTTCAGCGTGTTGTTCAGCGTTGCCAGCACCGGGGCTGGCAGGCCGGCCGGGCCGACCACGCCGTACCACTGGATGGCGTCGAAACCCTTGTAGCCCGCTTCGATGAGCGTAGGCACCTCTTTCACCACCGGGTGGCGCTTCAAGCCCGTGACGGCCAGCGGGCGCACACGGCCCGAGCGGATGTGCGGCAGCGCAGCAGCCAGCCCGGGGAACATCGCCTGGGTCTGGCCACCCAGCAAGTCGTTGAAGGCCGGCGCGATGCCCCGGTAAGGGATGTGCAGCATGAAGGTGCCGCTGGCCTGCTTGAACAGTTCCATCGTCAGGTGCGTCAGCGAGCCCTGCCCCGCCGATCCGTAACTGAGCTTGCCCGGGTTCTTCTTCAAATAGGCGACGAATTCGGCCACGTTGTGGATGGGCAGGTTGGCATCGACCACCAGCACATTCGGCGTGCCACCGATCATGCCCACCGGCGTGAAGTCCTTGACCGCGTCGTAGGGCAGCTTGCTGCGCGTGGCCGGACTGGTGCCGTGCGTGGCCACATAGCCCTGCATCAGCGTGTAGCCGTCGGGCGGTGCCTTGGCCGTGGTCTGGCAGGCGATGGAGCCGCCGCCGCCGCCGATGTTGTCGACGATGATGGTCTGGCCCAGCAGCTTGCCCCAGCGGTCACAGACGGTGCGGCCGACCAGGTCGCTGCCGCCACCGGCCGCCACGGGCACGATGTAGCGCATCAGACGGCTGGGGAAGGCCGGCGCCTGGGCCCACGCAGGGGTTTGTGACAGGCCCAGGGCCGCAGGGACGGCAACGATCAGTTCACGACGGCGCATGGTGTTCTTTCAGTTCTCGAAGCCGCCGGCGCTGCGCAAAGGCGCAGCGTCGTGGCTGGTCAGCAAGGCGATGAAACGCGCAGCCAGCGCGGTTTGTGGGCTGTTGGCAGCGATGGCAGCGGTGTAAGGCGTGGCCAGTTCGAACTCGAACGGCAGCAGGGCCACCAGTTCGACGCCGGCCGTGTAGCGGATCTCGGTGACCTGGGTGCAGCCGATGGGGTTGGCTTCATCCGACGCCGCCATCGCGTGCATCGCGGTGGCACCGTTGGGGTAGGTCTTGAAGCGCGCCGCCAGCTCGTCGTGCACACCCAGCTCGCGCATCACCTTGGCGAAATGGATGCCGGCGGTGGAGCGCAGCGCATCGGGGAAGTAGACACCGGTGGACGCCAGCAACGCGGCCTTCAAGTCGGCGGCGGTGGCCACGGCCGGCCAGGGCGAGCCGGCGCGCACGGCCACGCCGGTACGGACGCGACCCAGCAAAGCCGGGCTGCCAGCCTGCATGCGGCCATCGGCAACCAGTCCGTGGATCAGCGCATCGGTCAGCACCAGCACGTCGCAAGGCTCGCCGGCCAGCAGCGCTTCCTTGATCGCGCCGACGGCACCAAAGCGCGCCTGGATGTCGGCGCCTGTCTCGGCCTTGAAGCGGTCTTGCAAGGTGCCCACCAAGCCTTGCGCGGCACCGGCGCACAGCAGATTCAAAACGGTCATCTCGTTCACACCTTCTCAGTGGTCAATCGCCGCGACGATGTGTTCAGGGCTCAGCGGCAGGTCGCGCACGCGCACACCCAACGCGTCGAAAAGCGCATTCGCGATGGCGGCGGCCGTCGGGCCGACAGAGGCCTCGCCCGCACCCAATGACGGCGCATCGGACGGCATCAGCAGCACGTCCACCGCCGGCACCTCGCTGAAGCGCAGGATCGGGTAGTCGGCCCAGCTTTCGTGGGACGTTTGCGCCGCTTCCTTCAGCGTCCAGCTGGCGGACTGGATCGCGCCGCCTTCGATCTGGTTGACCACGCCGTCGGGGTTGACGACCCGGCCCACGTCCACCGCGATAGTCAGCCGGCGCACTTGCAGCGTGGCACCGGCACAGACCTCGGCCACCACCGCGCACCAGGCACCCGTGCCCTTGTAGCGGGCCACCGCCAAGCCCATGCCGACCGCGTCGGAGCCCGCGTCGTTCTGCCTCCGTTCAACCCAGCCGGCCCAGCCGGCTCGGTCGGCAGCAGCGTCCAGCACCGCCAGCGCGCGCGGGTCGTGTTGCAGATGCTGGCGGCGCAGCGCCAGCGGGCACGCACCGGTGGCGTGAGCGATCTCGTCGATGAAGCTCTCGGCGGCGAACACGTTGGCATAGGCGCCCAGGCCGCGCAACGCCGAACTGCGCCGCTGCGTGACCACGCTGTGGGCGGTGACCGAGACCGCTGCGAAGCGGTAGCCCGGCACGGCATTGCGTTCGGCACCGCCGCCAGTGGCGATGGGCATGTCGATGGACGGCGGCACGGCACAAGCGTTTGCCACTTGCCAGGCGCCCAGCAGGGCCGGCGTGGCGCTGCGGCCGGGACGTCGGCTGTGGCCGGGGCTCCAGAGTGCGTGCTGCCAATGGGCGATGCCGCCATCGGCATCCAGCCCGGCTTGCAACTCCACCACCATCGCCGGGCCGAAGGGCGCGTGGCTCAATTCGTCGGCGCGGCTCCACAGGAGGCGCACGGTAGAGCCGGGATGGTTGGCGACCACCGAACGGGCCAGCCAGGCGGCATCGAAAGCCACGTCGTCGGCGCCGTTGTGGCCGTAGCAGCCGGCGCCTTCAACGTGGTGGACGCAGACCGCTTCCACGTCCAGCGCGAAGGCCAAAGCCAGGTCGCGCCGCAGGTTGAAGATGCCTTGGCTGTGCGTCCACACGTCCAGCCGGCCATCGGCCCAACGCGCCAGCGCGCAAGACGGGGCGATCGACGCGTGGGCGATCCAGGGCTTGGTGTAGCGGGCCTTCAGCGTGCGCTCCACGCCCTGTGCGGTGCCCACCTCGGCGACAGTGCGCGGCGTGGACGGCAGTTGCTGCAGATCGGCCGCTGACTCGGCCGGCGCGTCAAGAACCTGCCACTGCACCACTTCGCGCAAGGCCAGCACCGCGGCGTCGGCCTCAGCGGATGTTTGCGCCACCAGCCCCAGCAAGTCGCCATCGCGCAGCACCTGCAACACACCGGCCAGCGCCCGCACGGCCGTGTCGTCGCAGGCCAGCAAACGCGCACCGTGGCGCGGCGGGTGCAGCACGCGGCCGTGCAGCAGGGCTGCGGGTTGCAGGTCGTGGATGAAGGCTGGGCGGCCAGCCAGCTTCGCGTCCAGACCGCGGTTGGGCGCAGATGCGCCGACAGCACCCGCAGCCCCGCGCGTCACCGAACCGGGCCGCAGTGCCGCGCAAGCCTCGCGCAGCGCACGGCCCGCGTCCTGCACCGACAGGCTGCCCGAAGTGACGCCCTCGTCGGGGCTGTGCGCGGTGTCCACCGGCAGCATGTCGATGCGGTCCAGCGCCACACCCAGTTCGTCGGCCACGATTTGCGCCAGCGCGGTGTGCAGGCCCTGGCCGATCTCGACTTTGCCGGTGCGCACCTGTACACGGCCGTTGGCGGTGTAGGCCACACGCGGCAACGCTGTGGCGTTCATGCGGCAGCCGCACGCAACACGGCGCGCACGATGCGGTTGTGCGCGCCGCAACGGCACAGGTGGCCGTCGAGCGCGCTGCGCACCTCGGCCTCGTTGGGCTGAGGCTGCACGCGCAGCAGCCCGGCGGCCGCGATCAACATGCCCGAACTGCAGTAGCCGCATTGCGCCGCCTGCTCGGCACTGAAGGCGGCGCGCAGCGTGTCGTGCAGCCCCTCGACGGTGGTGACGGCGTGACCCTCGCAGGCCCACAGCGGCGTGTCACACGCCGCCGCCGAACGGCCGTCGATCAGCACATGGCAGGCACCGCACTGGTTGGTGCCACAGCCGAAGCGCGTGCCAACCAGGCCCAGTTCGTCACGCAACACGTCCAGCAAACGCGCAGCCGGCGCAGCCTGCACGGCATACACCTGGCCATTGACGGTGAGGCTGATGACGTTCACGGCAAGGCGTGCTTCAAAAGCCGATTAAACATTGGGAACGACAGTTCACCCGGCTCACCCGGCTCACCCGGCTCACTCGGCTTTCGCGCCCGAGATCTTCACCACCTGCGCCCACTTGGCGATGTCGGCGTTCAGGTAGCGGGTGAACTCGTCCACGCCCATCGTCAAGGGCGCGGTGCCCTGGGCGGCCCAGGCCTTGCGCACCTCGGCGTTGCCGGTGATCTTGGCCACCTCGGCGTTCAGGCGGTTGATCACGGCCACCGGCGTGCCTTTGGGCGCCATCAGGCCCAGCCAGATCGTCGCCTCGTAACCCTTGATGCCCGCCTCGTCCATCGTCGGCACCTGGGGCAGCGTGGCCGAGCGCTTCAGTCCGGTGGTGGCCAGCGCCCTCACCTTGCCCGACTTGATGTGCTCGCTCATCGTCGGGATGGCGTCGAACATCATTTCCAGCTGGCCACCCAGCACGTCGGTGCGCGCACCGGCGCTGCCCTTGTAGGGCACGTGCACGATGTCGATGCCGGCCATGGCCTTCATCAATTCACCAGCCATGTGGTACGGCGTGCCGGGCCCCGACGAGGCGTAGCTCATGCCGCCCGGCTTGGCCTTGGCGGCCTGCAGCAGGTCGGCCAGGGTGTTGAAGGGCAGACCCGCCTTCACCACCAGCACCAGGTCCGATGCGTTGATGGGCGCGATGGGCGCGAAGTCGCGCATCAAAACGAACGGCTTGTTCGGGATCAGCGATTCATTGACCGTCTGCGTGTTCGACATCAACAGCAGCGTGTAGCCGTCGGGCGCGGCCTTGGCCACCGCGTCGGTGCCGATGACACTGCCGGCACCCGGCTTGTTGTCGACGATGAAGTTCTGGCCCATCGCCTCTTGCAGCTTCTGCGCCAGGAAGCGGCCGTACACGTCGGCCGAGCCGCCGGGTGCGAAAGGCACGACGATGCGCACCGGTTTGGCCGGGTAGTCCTGCGCCTGTGCCACCGCCGGCAAGGTCACCAGGGCAGCAGCAGTGGTGGCCAGCACCAGGGCCATGGCGGTGCGTCGAGCGCGAACGGTGTTCATGCGGGTCTCCGATATTGGTTTCAATTGGACTCTATTGGCTGAGCCTCGTTCTGAGGCGCGGACTGTAGCTTGCCGTCAATAACCCAACATGCTGGTACGCACATGCACCAGGTGGGCCAGACACAAGGCGCGGGCGCGTTCGGCGTCGCGGGCTTTCAGCGCAGCCACCAGCGCGCGGTGTTCCTGCTGGTATTCCAGGCGGCGCTCGGGCGTGGCGCTGCGCCGCTTCAGCGCACCCCATTCGTTGTTCGAGCGCACATCGCTCATCAGCTTGAAGATGCCGCTGATGAAGCCGTTGTGGGCGGCTTCGGCAATGGCCTCGTGCAGGGCCGCGTCCCAGTGCTCGAACTCTTCCAGCGAGACGGCCACTTCAGCCTTGTGGTTGCACTCGTCCATCCTGCTGAAATCGGCCGCCGTGGCGTTGCCGATGGCCATCTCGATGAGCGCCGGTTCCAGCACCAGGCGGGCGCTCATCAACTCGGCCGGGCTGACCGCATGGGCGGACACGGCCGGCGTCAGTTCGGCCAGCGCGTCCTGCACCTGTTCGGCGACGTAGGTGCCGCTGCCGACCGTCTGGGTGATCAAGCGCTTGCGCTTGAAATCCAGCAGCACACGGCGCACGGTGGAACGGCTGAGGCCGAATTCTTCGCTCAGCGCCCGCTCGGTGGGGATGCGGTGCCCGGCTCGCCAGGTGCGCGAACGCAGGTTCTCGAAAATGTTCTCGCGCAGGGCTGATGCGGCGTCCATGGGTTTCGAGCGTCCGGCCGAATTGGGTCTTAATGGTAGCATTTGGTTGAGCAACCGGAGCACGAATCACATGCGCATCGCCACCGTCAACCATCAGGGCCAACTTCGGGTCGGCCGCCTTTCGACCGACAGCCTGAACATAGCTTTGCTGGCCATCGACGCCAGTCGGGGCGCGCTGGCGCTGATCGAACAAAGCGCGGCTGGCGCAGCGCTGCCGGCCGTCACCGACACCGTGGCCTTCACGCCCGCGATGCTGGTGGCACCGCTGCCCGCACCACGCCGCAACCTGTGGTGCGTGGGCCGCAACTACCACGCCCACGCCGCCGAATTGCAGGCCAGCGTGTTCAAGGACAACGCCAAGACCGTGGACGCCTAGCCCATCGTCTTCACCAAGGTGCCCGAGACCGTCATCGGCCCCAACGACGCGGTGCAACTGCCGGGTGCGGCCATCTCGTCGCAGATCGACTACGAGGCCGAACTGACCATCGTCATCGGCAAGGGTGGCCGCAACATCAGCCGTGCTGACGCGATGTCACATGTCTACGGCTACACCATCGTGAACGACGTGACTGCACGCGACGTGCAGATGCGCCACGCGCAGTGGGACCTGGGCAAAAGCTTCGACACCTTCTGCCCGATGGGGCCGTGGATCGTCACCGCCGACGAACTGAATGCTGCCGACACCCGCGTGCGCTGCTGGGTGACGCCGCACGGTGGCGCGGCCGAGTTGCGCCAGGACGCGCGCACCACCGACCTGATCTTCGACCTGCCCACGCTGATTGAAACCTGTTCGCGCGGCATCACGCTGCTGCCCGGCGATGTGATTGCCACCGGCTCGCCGGCCGGCGTGGGTATGGGCATGACGCCTCCGCGGTGGCTGGGGCATGGCGACGTGGTGCGCATCGAGGTCGATGGCCTGGGCGTGCTGGAAACGCGTTTCATCGAAAGCAACAAATGAAGCAACAACTGCATCGCGACTTGAATCGCCGCACGCTGTTCTTGGCAGCCGCGTTGACGGCCGCCTGCACCACCAGCGGCATCGCGCTGGCTCAGCCCAGCTGGCCCGAAAAGACCATCACGATGATCGTGCCGTTCCCGCCCGGCGGCGTGGCTGACACCGTGGCGCGGCCGGTGGCCGAAGCGCTGAGCCGGGAACTGAAGCAGACCGTCATCGTCGAGAACCGCGCCGGTGCTGGCGGTGCGCTGGGCATGGGCGCGGCTGCGCGGGCGCCAGCCGACGGCTACACGGTGCTGATGACGCTGTCGTCCATTTCCATCCTGCCTGAGGCCGACCACATTTTGGGCCGCAAGCCGGCCTACACGCTGAACCAGTTCAAGCCCATCGCGCGCTTCACAGCCGACCCGACGGTGTTCGTGGTGCGTGCCGACGCACCGTGGAAAACGTTGGCCGACTTCGTGGCCGACGCCAAGAAGAAGCCCGCCACCTACAACTACGGCAGCAGCGGCAACTACGGCACCATGCACGTGCCGATGGAAATGCTGAAGGCGGCTGCGGGTTTCCGCATGACGCACATTCCGTACACCGGCGCGGGCCCGGCCGTGTTGGCGCTGCTTGGCGGCCAGGTGGACGCCGTGGCCGCCGGCCCCAGCGCAGTCGCGCAACAGATCAAGGCAGGCAAGCTGCGCGCCCTGGCACATTGGGGCGACAGGCCCCTGGTGTCCTTGCCCGATGTGCCCAGCCTGACGCACAGCGGATATGCCGTCCGCTTCGCGCAGTGGTCGGCCCTGTACGTGCCAGCCGGCACGCCCGACGACATCGTGATGAAGCTGCGCGCGGCCGCCAAGAAGGCCGCCAGCGACCCGGCCGTCGTGACCACCATCAACCGCGCCGGCAGCCCCATCGAATACCTGGACGCGCCCGAGTTCCAGACCTATTGGGATGCCGACGCCAAGGTGATGGTCGAGGCGGTGCGCAAGATCGGCAAGGTGGAATGAGCTTGACGGGCGCGGTGTGACACTCCCAGCGATGGCGACACCCCTGCTGCAGGTTGAAAACCTGCGCACCCACTTCAGCACCGACGACGGCGAATTCCCCGCCGTCGACGGCGTCAGCTTCAGCGTGCACGCCGGGCAGACGCTGGCCATCGTCGGTGAATCGGGCAGCGGCAAAAGCGTCACCGCGCTGTCCATCATGGGCCTGATCCCCAACCCGCCGGGGCGCATTGCGGGCGGTTCCATTCGCTTCGAAGGACGTGAATTGATTGGCCTGCCGGCGCGCGATTGGCAGGCGCTGCGTGGCAACGGCATGGCGATGATTTTTCAGGAACCGATGAGTTCGCTGAACCCGGTGTTCACCATTGGCCAGCAGATCATCGAAGGCCTGCAGTGCCACCAGAACCTGGGCCAAGCCGAGGCTGCAGCGCGCGCGCTGCAGATGCTCGAAAAGGTGCGCATCCCAGCGCCGGCGCAGCGCCTGAACGAACACCCGCACAAGCTGTCGGGCGGCATGCGCCAGCGCGCGATGATTGCCATGGCGCTGGCCAACAACCCGCGTTTGCTGATCGCCGACGAACCCACCACCGCGCTGGACGTGACCATCCAGGCGCAGATCCTGGCGCTGATGCAAACCTTGCAACGCGAGAGTGGCACCGCCATCGTGCTGATCACGCACGACCTGGGTGTGGTGGCCGAAGTGGCCGACACCGTGGTGGTGATGTATTTCGGCCGCGTCGTCGAACAGTCGCCGGTGGCAGCCTTGTTCGAAACGCCGCAGCACCCGTACACCGTGGGCCTGCTGGGTTCGATGCCGCGCCTGCACGGCCAGGCAACGCGCCTGGCGGCCATCGCCGGGCAGGTGCCGCCGCCGCTGCCGCGGCCCGTGGGTTGCGCCTTCGCTGAACGCTGCCCGTTCGCGCAAGACCGCTGCCGTGCCGAAGCACCGCCGCTGCGTGCAATTGGCGACGCGGCCGACGGCCACCTGTCGGCCTGCTGGCTGGCGCCGCTGGATGCCGACGCGCTGCTGGCCCGGCCTTTGCAAGCGACACCGGCATGACGGCGCCCTTGTTGCAGGTTGAGAATCTGGTCAAGCACTTTCCGGTGCGCCAGGGGCTGTTCGGCCGCGCGCTCGGCGCCGTGCAGGCGGTACAAGGCGTCAGCTTCACGCTGCAAGCCGGGCAGACGCTGGGCGTGGTCGGCGAGTCAGGCTGCGGCAAGAGCACGCTGGGACGTTTGGTGCTGCGGCTGATCGAGCCCACTGCCGGACGCATCGCCTTCAACGGCAGCGACCTGGGCACGCTCAACGCCGCCGCGCTTCTCGCGCAACGCCGGGCGATGCAGATCATTTTTCAAGACCCCTATTCCAGCCTCAACCCGCGCATGACGGTGGGGCAGACGCTGGCCGAACCGCTGGGTCTGCACGGCCTGCACCCCGGCCGCCACAAAGAACGCGTGACCGAACTGCTGCACACCGTGGGCCTGGCACCCGAACATGCGCAGCGCTACCCGCATGAATTTTCAGGCGGACAACGCCAGCGCATCGGCATCGCCCGCGCGCTGGCGGTCGAGCCGCAACTCATCGTCTGCGACGAGGCCGTGTCTGCACTCGATGTGTCGGTGCAAGCGCAGGTGGTGAACCTGCTGCAAGACCTGCAGCAGCGCCTGGGGCTGGCCTACATCTTCATTGCCCACGACCTGGCGGTGGTCAAGCACATTGCCAGCCACATCGCGGTGATGTACCTGGGCCGCATCGTCGAGCTGGCGCCGAAGGACGAACTGTTCGCCGCACCGCGTCATCCGTACACGCAGGCCTTGCTGTCGGCCATCCCCGAGCCGATACCCGGTGCCAGGCGGGAAAGCGGGCGCGAACGCGTGCAGCTGCAAGGCGATGTGCCCAGCCCGACGAAGCCGCCGGCGGGCTGTGCCTTCCACACCCGCTGCGTGCATGCACAGCCGGCTTGCGAGGAACAAGTGCCGGCGCTGGAAGACGAGGCCGGCCACGCCGTCGCCTGCCTGCGCTGGCGCGAGGTGGTGCCGCCAGCGTCGCTGCGCATCGAACCGCCCATCAACACCCGGCTGCAGCGCTTGCAGTCGGCCTTCATCCGCTGAAGTCAGCCGAAGAAAGCAGGTCGTCATGAAAATGAATTTATTGTTCGCCAGCGCGCTCAGCACGCTACTGGCCGCCACTGCGGTGTCGGCGCAAACGCTGCCCAATCTGCCGAACTTGCGAATTGGCCTGGCCGAAGACCCCGACGTGCTGGACCCCAGCCTGGCCCGCACTTTCGTCGGCCGCATCGTGTTCAGCGCGCTCTGCGACAAGCTGATCGACATCGACGAAAAGCTGAACCTGACGCCCCAGCTTGCGCTGAGCTGGGAATGGTCCGCCGACAGCAAGGCGTTGACGATGAAGCTACGCCCCGGCGTCACTTTCCACGACGGCGAGAAATTCGACGCGGCGGCGGTGAAGTTCAACATCGAACGCCACAAGACCCTGCCCGGCAGCAACCGGCGCGGTGAACTGGCGCCGGTCACCAGCGTGGACATCGTCGACCCGCTGACCGTGCGCATCAACCTCAGCGCGCCGTTCTCGCCGCTGCTGGCCGCCCTGACCGACCGCGCCGGCATGATGGTCAGCCCCAAGGCCGCGCAGGCCGCAGGCGACAAGTTCGGCAGCAAGCCGGTATGCGCAGGCCCCTTCAAGCTGGTCGAGCGCGTGGCGCAAGACCGCATCGTGCTGGAGCGTTACGACGGCTACTGGAACAAGCCGGCCATCCACTTCAACCGCATCACCTACACGCCGATCCCCGACGCCACGGTGCGCCTGGCCAACTTGAAAGCCGGCCAGCTCGACTTCGCCGAACGCGTGGCCAGCAGCGACATGGAAAAAATCAAAGCCGACAAGAAACTGAAAACGGCCAGCATCACCGAGATCGGCTACCAGGGCATCACCATCAACATCGGCAAGAGTGACAAGGCGCAGGCCAACGCCTTGGGCAAGGACCCTCGCGTGCGCGAAGCGCTGGAATTGGCGCTGGACCGCCAGGGTCTGGCTCAGGTGGTGATGGACAACGAAGCCGTGGTCGGCAACCAGTGGGTCGCGCCCAGCAACAGCTACTACGCCAAGACACAGCCGGTGCCCAGGCGCAACATCGAACGCGCCAAGCAACTGCTCAAAGAAGCCGGCGTGCCTAAGCCCAGCTTCACGCTGCTGACGCCCACCACATCCGACGCCCAGCGTCTGGCGCTGGTGGTGCAGGCGATGACGCGCGAAGCCGGCTTCGACGTGAAGATCCAGTCGGCCGAATTCGCGACCTCCATCAACATGGCCGACAAGGGCGACTACGAAGCCTATGTGCTGGCCTGGAGCGGCCGACCCGACCCCGACGGCAATCTGTTCAGCTTCCACGGCTGCAAGCAACCGCTGAATTACGCTGGCTATTGCGACGCCGAAACCGACAAGCTGCTGGCGCAGTCGCGCACGCTGCGCGAGCCGGCTGAGCGCAAAAAGGTCTTCGAGCAAATTGCTGCGCGCGTGCTGGCTGCGCGCCCCATCATTTACGTCTACCACCGCAATTGGCTGTGGGCCTACAACGCCAAGTTGACTGGCGTGCGGCAGATTCCCGACGGCCTGCTGCGCGTCAGCGGCCTGCAACTGAATCCTTGACGGCGGCTGTTCCGTGGGCGAATTCCTGATCCGGCGCATCGTCACCATCCTGCCTACGCTGGTGTTCGTGTCGATGTTGATCTTCGGGCTGCAGCAACTGCTGCCCGGCGATCCGGCCAAGATCCTGGCCGGAGAAGAGCAAGACCCCAGCGTCATCGCCTACCTGCACGAAAAACTGCACCTCGACGAGCCGCTGCCGGTGCGCTACGCCTACTGGATGGGCGGGGTGCTGCGCGGTGACCTGGGCGAGTCGGTGCGCACCCAACAGCCGGTGCTGGAACTGGTGCTGCAGAAGCTGCCGGTGACGCTGGAGCTCGCGCTGCTGGCTTTCAGCATCGCCTTGGTCATCGGCATTCCGTCGGGCATCGTCAGCGCCGTGGGGCGCGGCACGCTGTGGGACACGGCGGCCAATGTCTTCGCCTTGTGGGGCATCAGCACGCCGAATTTCTGGCTCGGTATTCTGATGATCTTGCTGTTCAGCGTGCAGTTGGGCTGGCTGCCGGCCTCAGGCTATGTCAGCCCGTTCGAAGACCTGGGCGCCAACCTGGCCGCGATGGTGATGCCGGCCTTCGTGCTGGGCAATGCCATCGCCGCCGTGCTGATGCGCCACACGCGCAGCGCCATGCTGCAGGTGATGAACGCCGACTATGTGCGCACCGCCCGCGCGAAAGGTCTGAACGAGCGCCAGGTGGTGCTGAAACATGCCCTTCGAAATGCACTGACACCGATCATCACCCTGGGTGCGCTGGAGTTGGGCACGCTGCTGTCGGGCGCGGTGCTGACCGAACAGGTCTTCACCATCCCGGGCTTCGGCAAGCTGATCGTCGATGCCGTCTTCAACCGCGACTACGCCGTCGTGCAGGGCGTGGTGCTGGTCACGGCCACGGCCTACATCACGCTGAACCTGCTGGCCGACCTGGCGTACTTCGCCGTGAACCCGAGGCTGCGCTCGTGAAACGGGCGCTCCGAAAACTGGCGCGCCGCAAGGGCGCGCTGTTCGGCGCGGCCATCATCGGCGGCTTTATCGTGCTGGCGGTGTTTGCGGCCTTCATCGCGCCGCAAGACCCCATCGCGACGAGCTGGGGCGACATCCGCAAAGCGCCGTCAGCCGCGCACTGGTTCGGCACCGACGAGATTGGCCGCGACGTGCTGAGCCGCGTCATCTGGGGCACCCAGGCTTCGTTGCTGGCCGGCGTGATGTCGGTGTCCATCAGCCTGCTGCTGGGCGTGCCCATCGGCCTGGCAGCGGGCTTCATCGGTGGCGGCGTGGACGCGCTGATCTCGCGCATCACCGACGCCTTCCTGGCCTGCCCTTTCCTGATCCTGGCCATCGCACTGGCGGCCTTTCTCGGGCCCTCGCTGTCCAACGCGATGATCGCCATCGGCGTTTCGGCCACGCCCATCTTCGTGCGGCTGACGCGGGCCCAGGTGCTGAACATCAAGGTCGAGGACTACATCGAAGCGGCGCGCGCTGTGGGCAACCCGCCATGGCGCATCGCGTTGCGCCATGTGCTGCCCAACATCGTGGCGCCGCTGATCGTGCAGGCCACGCTGGCCATCGCCGGCGCGGTCATCGCCGAGGCCTCGTTGAGCTTCCTCGGCCTGGGCCAACAACCGCCGGCGCCCAGTTGGGGCAGCATGTTGAACACCGCCAAGAACTACGTCGACAACGCACCCTGGATGGCCATCTGGCCGGGTCTGTCGATCTTCTTGCTGGTCTTGGCCTTCAACCTGCTGGGCGATGGCCTGCGCGACGCGCTGGACCCTCGACAACGCTGACGGGCCTAGGCTGGCGCTGCTTAGACTCTGCCCGCCTTCACGCTGCGCCCGCGCTGTCCCTGGGCCGATATCCAACATGCTCGACATTGCCGCCACCTGCCTCGTCGTCACCGCGCTGCTGGCCTACCTGAACCACCGCTTCGTGCGCCTGCCGACGACCATCGGCGTGATGGTCATCGCACTGGTGCTGTCGCTGGTGATCGTCGCGCTGGATGTCTTCGGCGTTTCGCATACCTTGCGCAATTACGAAGAGTCGCTGCTGAGGTCCATCGACTTTTCCGACGTGCTGATGCAAGGCATGTTGTCGCTGCTGCTTTTCGCGGGCGCGCTGCACGTGGACCTGAGCGAGTTGAAGGCGCTGCGCTGGCCCGTCGCCGCGCTGGCCCTGGTCGGCACGCTGGTCTCAACCTTGATCGTCGGCTACGGCATCTTCTGGGCGCTCCCATGGGTCGGCCTCGAACTGCCGCTGATGGTTTGCCTCTTGTTCGGTTCACTCATCTCGCCCACCGATCCGATTGCCGTGATGGGCATCCTGAAGTCGGCCGGTGCGCCGAAGAACCTGGAACTGGTGATCGCCGGCGAGTCGCTGTTCAACGACGGCGTCGGCGTGGTGATCTTCGCGTTGCTGCTGGGCATGCTCACCAGCGGGGTGGCGCCCACCACCGCGTCGGCGCTGGCGCTGCTGGCACGCGAGGCCGCCGGCGGCATCGCTTTCGGGTTGGTGCTCGGCTACGTGACCTACCGGCTGCTGAAGAGCGTCGACGAATACCAGGTTGAAGTCTTGCTGACCCTGGCAGCGGTGATGGGCGGTTATGCGTTGGCCAGTCACCTGCACATCTCCGGCCCGCTGGCGATGGTGGTCACCGGCCTGATCATCGGCAACCAGGGCCGCGCGCTGGCCATGAGCGACACCACGCGCCGCTACGTCGACATGTTCTGGGAACTGTTGGACGAGATCCTCAATGCCGTGCTTTTCGTGCTGATCGGCATGGAGGTGCTGCTGATCCGCTTCTCGGTGCCGGTGCTGGTGGCCGGTGGCGTGGCCATCGGCGTCACCTTGCTTGCGCGACTGCTCAGCGTCGGCCTGCCAGTGGCCGCCCTCGGCGCCCGCTTCGACATGCCACGGGGTGCCTGGCGCGTGCTGACCTGGGGCGGCTTGCGGGGTGGCATCTCGGTGGCACTGGCACTGTCGCTGCCGGTCGGCCCGCACCGCGACACGGTGCTCGCGCTGACCTATTGCGTGGTGGTGTTCTCGATCCTGGTGCAGGGACTGAGCATCGGGCGGGTTGTGCGTGCGTCACGCTGAGCGCGGCGCCGAGCCGCTGGCGCCTCAGCGGACTGCCGGACTTCCGGTGCGCCGGCTGCGGTCGTCCATCTCCGCCAGCATGGCCGCCAGGGAATTGACGCTTTCATGCACCTCGGCGCGCAAGGCCTCCTGGCTCTGGGCCAGGCGCTGCGCCAGAGTCTCGAACTCTTGGCGCATGGCGCCGCGCAATTCGGTGAAGCGCGAGGCCTCGGCTTCGTCGGCCAGCTTGCGCTGCGTCTGCAACTCTTTGGTGTGCCGCCGCGTGTCCAGCAGCACCTTGCCCTGCCAGGTGGCCATGTAGACCGCAAAGCCCAGCGTCATGGCGCCCATCAGGGCCAGCATGGCCAGACCCAGCGGCGCTTCAAAGGTGAGAAAGCCCAGGCTCAAAGACGAGCGAACGTTGAACGCAGGCCAATTGAGGACCGCAAAGGCAACGATCAACACGACGAAGAGCAGGGCAAGCAGGGTGCGTGTGCGCATGGCCATCCTTGTCAGGGGCAGGTGGATCGGTAAGCGCCGGCACGGCGCTCCCGCAGGGCCAGTCAGTGTGCCCTGTTCTAGGCGGGGCGCAGCGCTGCGTCTGCAGCCAGCGGCCGCGCGGGCCGGTGCAGCGTGAGGGCGCGCTGCGCCGCCTGGATGGCCAAATGGGCTCGCGCTGAACATGGGCTGCAAGCCGTTCATACCGCGCTGTCCCAAGGCTTCGACAGCCGGACCGCACCGTTGATGATGCCGACCATCGAATACGTTTGCGGGAAGTTGCCCCACAGCTCGCCGGTCTTGGGGTCCAGGTCTTCGCTGAGCAGGCCGACATGGTTGCGACGCGCCAGCAGCGCCTCGAAGGCGGCCCGGGCTTCGTCCCTGCGGCCGATGCGTGCCAGCGCATCAACGCGCCAGAACGAGCACACATTGAACGCCACCTCGGGCCGGCCGAAGTCGTCCTCAGCTTCATAACGGCGCATGAAGGGGCCGTCGCACAGCGAGGCCTCCATCGCATTCACGGTGCTGATGAAGCGCGGGTCGTCGCGCGGCAGAAAACCGACTTCGCCCATCAGCAGCACGCTGGCATCCAGGTCGCGGCCGCCCAGGCTTTCGGCGTAGGCCTGCCGGTCGGTGTTCCAGGCGCGCTCGGTGATGTCGGCGTGGATCTTGGCGGCGCGCTGCTGCCACAGTGCGGCGCGTTCGGGCAGGGCCAGCACCGCCGCAATGCGGGCCAGTCTGTCGCAGGCGGCCCAGCACATCAGCGCCGACGAGGTGTGGACCCGTGCACGTGTTCGCAGCTCCCAGATGCCGGCGTCAGGCTGGTCGTGCAGCGCCCAGGCCTGCTCGCCCATCACTTCCAGCGCCGCGAAATCGCTGGCATCACCCCTTCGAAACAAGCGGTGGTCGTGAAAGGCCTGCGCCGCGCCCAGCACCACGCTGCCGTACACATCGTGCTGGAAATGTTCCTGCGCCTGGTTGCCCACGCGTACCGGCCCCATGCCTCGGTAACCGGCGGCGTTGGCCACCACCGATTCGGGCAACGACTTTTCCAGTCCGATGCCGTACAGCGGCTGCACATGCCCGCCTGCTGCGCCACGCACCACGTTGTAGAGCCAGTTCAGGTAGCCCTCCATCGTGCCCACCTCGGCCAGGCTGTTCAGCGCGCGGACGACGAAGAAGGCGTCACGCAACCAGCAGTAGCGGTAGTCCCAATTGCGCCCGCTGTTCGGCGCCTCGGGGATGCTGGTGGTCATGGCGGCGACGATGGCGCCCGTCTCCTCGTACTGGCACAACTTGAGCGTAATGGCCGCGCGGATCACCGCGTCCTGCCACTCCAGCGGCACCGCCAGGCGGCGCGTCCAGTGGCGCCAGAACAGCGCGGTCTGCTCCTCGAATTCACGCGCGGTGTCGTCGATGCCACCGGCCAGCGTCTCGTCCGGGCCCAATAGCAAACTCACCGGCCCGGCCAGCGCGAACCAGGTGCCGTCCAGCAGATAGGTCAGCGGCACGCTGGTGTTCAGGCGCAGTGTCAGTTCGGGCATCACGAAGCGCAGGTGGTGGCTGCCGCGTGTGATCGTGGGTGGCGCAGCGCCCCAATCGCCGTGCGGCCGCACGGTGAAGCGCACGCGCGGGTGCCCGGCCAGCGGCCGCACCCGGCGCACAAGTTGCGCCGGGCGAAAGACGCGGTCGCGGTTGACGAAGCGAGGGCAGAAGTCCACCAACTCGATGCCTTGCCCGCGGTCGTCCCACAGCTGCGTGCGCACGATCGCCGTGCCTGCGTCGTAGCGTTGTTCGGTGCGCGCCAGACCTTCCAGTTCAACCGTCATCGCACCGTCCAGCGGCAAGCCATCGGCGCTGTGCAGCAGCGCGTCGAAAACGGGTGCGCTGTCGAAGCGTGGCATGCAGCACCAGACGATGCTGCCCCTGCGTTCGATCAGCGCGCTCACCGTGCAGTTGCCGATCATCGCCAGGTCCAGCCCGGCGGCGGGCCTCGGTGCAGCAGACAGCGCTTTCATGTGTGACCTTTCGGGTGATCTTTCGGGTGGCCTTTTCCATACAGGGCCGATGCCTGTGAAGGCAGCCGACGGGCATGTATATTTGTCTCAATATACAAGGAGGACGCCATGACCCTGCCTTCACTGCGGCGAGCGCATTGCGCCGAATGGCGCTGATGGACTGGAAGGCCTTGAAGACCTTCCGCCTCCAGTTGCGTTTTCTGGTTCCGCTGGTGGCGGTGCTGATCGCAGCGTCCTATCTGGCGGTACCGCTGATGGACCAGGTCACGTTGCGTTGGTTCAGCCGAGACCTCAACAGCCGCGGCGTGCTGGTTGCCAACGCGCTGTCGGACTCCGTCGCCGACGCCCTGATCGCGGGCAAGCCGAGCCGTTTGCGACCGCTGTTCGACCGCACCGTTCAGGATGAACGCCTGGTCGCGGTCGGCCTTTGCAGCACCGACGGGCGCCTGCTGCAGCGGACTGATCGCTTCCCGGCGACCTTGTCCTGCGCCGAATCGGCCGACTTGGCGCGGCAGGCCGATCCACGGTTGTCGCTGACCGGCGGGGCGGTGCACGTGGGCGTCCACGACGTGATGGGACAGCCGCCGCAACAGCCCGCCTTGCCGGCCAGCGCGGCGCCCGAAGGCGTCCTTGACGAAGCCATCCCCAGCCCCCAGCCGGCGGCGTCCGCAGCAGCCCCTGCGCCCGTGCTGCCCGTGCTGATGGGCCGGCTGGTGCTGCTGCACGACATGAGTTTCATCGAGCGCCGCAGCCAGGATACGCGCCGCTACCTGATCGGCCTGATCGCCGGACTGGGCCTGGTCATCGCCATCATCACCGTGGTGGTGGCGCAGCTGAGCTGGCGCGGCTGGGTCAACGGCGCACGTGCCCTGATGCGCGGCGAAGGCCTGCTCAGCCCCTTGATGTCGGGCCCGACTTCGGCGCCTGATATGGCGCCCGAACTGGCGCCTTTCGCGGCCGACCTGCGCGCCCGGCTGCGCGACATGGAAGATGAGTTTCGCCGCTCGCAGGGGCCTGACGCCGAATGGACGGCCGAGCGCTTGCGCACGCTGCTGCACACGCAGCTCAGCGGCGACCAGGTGATCGTGGTGTCGAACCGCGAGCCGTACATCCACGATCGCATCCACGAGCGCGTCCACGAGCGCGTCCACGAACGCAGCGCTGAAGGCATCGTCGTCAAGCGCCCGGCCAGCGGCCTGGTCACCGCCGTCGAGCCTGTGATGCGGGCTTGCTCGGGCACCTGGATAGCCCACGGCAGCGGCAGCGCCGACCGCGAGGTGGTGGACAAAGGCGACCGCGTGCTGGTGCCGCCCGGGCAAGACGCCTACTGGCTGCGCCGCATCTGGCTCACACCCGAGGAAGAGCAAGGCTATTACTACGGCTTCGCCAATGAAGGCATGTGGCCGCTGTGCCATGTCGCCCACGTTCGGCCGGTCTTCCGCGAGTCGGACTGGGAAGCCTACAAAGCCGTCAACCAGCGCTTCGCCGACGCGGTGGTGGCCGAAGCCCGCAGCGAAGACCCCGTGGTGCTGGTGCAGGACTACCACTTCGCACTGCTGCCCGCGATGGTGCGCGAGAAGCTGCCGCAGGCCA